>NZ_CP080531.1:2400000-2731875 GCF_024746835.1 Mesorhizobium sp. AR02
ATCCTGACCAGGGCGCTGTTCAAGGCCGAACTCGCCGAAGGTCGCCTGATCCAACCCTTCGACCTTGTCGGCGACGATGGCCATGCCTATTGGTTGGTCTATCCCGAGGCGCGCCGCAACGTGCCGAAGATCCGCGCTTTCCGCGACTGGCTGCTGGCCGAGATCGCCTGCTGACAGGCGCAGCGCACCCGCTTCAGGCCTCCACGCCTTCCTGTCCCGTCGTCTGATATCCGGCACGGGCGCGGCTTGCCGCCCCAGATTTCCATGCGTCTGTCGTGCGCCGCGAAGGCCGAGTGCTGCGCTGCAGCATCGAATCCGGCTTGACATAATTCACATCAAGTGAGTAATTGCTCAAAGCCAAGGCAAATGCTCATCTTGGTTCATGGGAGGAATTTGATGAAACTGCGCACGCTCACCCTGGGCTTGTTGTCGGCCAGCGCTCTCGCTTTTGCCGCACATGCCGAATCCATCACAATCGCCACCGTCAACAATGCAGATATGGTCCGCATGCAGACGCTGACGGACGACTTCACCAAGGCGAACCCCGACATCACGCTCAACTGGGTCACGCTCGAAGAGAACGTGCTGCGCGAGCGTGTCACCACCGACATCGCCACCAAGGGCGGCCAGTATGACGTGATGACCATCGGCACCTATGAAGTTCCGATCTGGGCCAAGCAGAGCTGGCTGCTGCCGCTCGACAAGCTCGGCGACGACTACGACGCCAAGGACATTCTGCCGGCCATTGCCGGCGGTCTTTCGGTCGACGGCAAGCTCTATGCCGCGCCCTTCTACGGCGAGAGCTCGTTCGTCATGTACCGCAAGGATTTGATGGACAAGGCCGGGCTGAAGATGCCCGACGCGCCGACCTGGGACTTCATCAAGCAGGCTGCCGACAAGATGACCGACCGCGCCAATGGCGTGAACGGCGTGTGCCTGCGCGGCAAGGCCGGCTGGGGCGAGAACATGGCCTTCCTCACCGCCATGTCGAACTCCTTCGGCGCACGCTGGTTCGATGAGAACTGGAAGCCGCAGTTCGATCAGCCTGAATGGAAGAAGACGCTGCAATTCTATGTCGACCTGATGAAGGCCGACGGCCCCGAGGGCGCGTCCTCCAACGGCTTCAACGAAAACCTGGCGCTGTTCCAGCAGGGCAAGTGCGGCATGTGGATCGATGCCACGGTCGCCGCATCCATGGTCTCCGACCCGAAGAGCTCGAAGGTCGCCGACAAGGTTGCCTATGCGCTGGCGCCTGACAACGGTCTCGGCAAGCGCGGCAACTGGCTGTGGGCATGGTCGCTGGCCGTTCCGGCCGGTACGCAGAAGACCGACGCGGCCGAGAAGTTTGTCTCCTGGGCAACCAGCAAGCATTACTCCGAGCTCGTCGCATCCAAGCTAGGCTGGGCCAGCGCCCCTCCCGGCACGCGCACCTCGCTCTACGCCAATGCCGAGTACCAGAAGGCGGCTCCGTTCGCCAAGATGACGCTGGACTCCATCAACGCCGCCGACCCGACACATCCGACCGTCAAGCCGGTGCCCTATGTCGGCGTGCAGTTCGTCGCCATCCCTGAGTTCCAGGGCCTTGGTACCACCGTCGGCCAGCTCTTCTCGGCGGCTCTTGCCGGCCAGTCGAGCGTCGACGATGCACTGAAGCAGGCCCAGGACGCTGCCACCGCGGCAATGACCGAAGGCGGGTATATCAAGTAAGGCTCCTCCCGGTGCCGAATGCCGGTCGCCTCCTTGACCGGCAACGGCCGCCCGATCTCCCAGTTCGGGCGGCCGCCTTTACTGCCTCTGAAAATTCAGTCTGACCATTGAAGGGTGACCGTCATGGCTACTCAGCAGACCCGTTCGCTTGCCCGTTTCATGATGGCGCCATCCGTTGTGCTGTTGTTCGTCTGGATGATCGTGCCGCTGGTCATCACCATCTGGTTCTCGTTCCAGCAGTACAATCCGCTCAACCCGATCCGCGACGGGTTTGTCGGCTTCTCCAACTACGCGCTGTTCTATTCCAACCCGGCCTTCCTGCAATCGATCCTCAACACCCTGATCCTGGTGATCAGCGTGCTGTTGATCACGGTGATCGGTGGCATCCTGCTGGCGCTTTTGATCGACCAGCCGATGTGGGGACAAGGGATCGTGCGCATCCTCGTCATCTCGCCGTTCTTCGTCATGCCGCCGGTGGCCGCATTGGTCTGGAAGAACATGATCATGCATCCGCAATACGGGGTGTTCGCCGACATAGCGCGCTTCTTCGGGGCGCAACCGATCGACTGGTTCGGGCAGCATCCGATGACGGCGATCATCATCATCGTCGCCTGGCAGTGGCTGCCTTTCGCGACACTGATCCTTTTGACCGCGCTGCAATCGCTCGACGGCGAACAGAAGGAAGCCGCCGAAATGGACGGCGCCGGCTTCATCAGCCGCTTCATCTATCTGACGCTGCCGCACATGTCGCGCGCCATCACCGTCGTCATCCTGATCCAGACGATCTTCCTGCTCTCGGTCTATGCCGAGATCCTGGTCACCACCAATGGCGGCCCCGGCTACGCCTCCACCAACCTGCCCTTCCTCGTCTACCAGAAGGCGTTGCTGGAGTTCAAAATCGGCCAGGCATCCGCGGGCGGCGTGATCGCCGTCATTCTCGCCAACATCGTCGCCTTCTTCGCCATGCGCGCGGTCGGCAAGAACCTCGACAAGTAAGGGAGGACAAGATGGCCCGTGCAGTCACCACCCAGCACAAGACGATCGCGACGGCTGCGGCCTGGATCGTCGCGCTGCTGATCTTCTTCCCGATCCTCTACACGATCATCACCTCGTTCAAGTCGGAACAGGAGGCGATCCAGGGCTTTGCCCTGATCCCGTCGGGAACATTCGAGAGTTATACCGAGGTTCAGGCGCAGAGCGGCTATTTCAAGTTCTTCTTCAATTCGGTGCTGCTCTCGGTCGGTTCGACCATCCTGGCCCTGCTTGTCGCCATACCGGCGGCATGGTCGATGGCATTCTCGCCGACCAAGCGGACCAAGGACATTCTGATGTGGATGCTGTCCACCAAGATGATGCCGGCGGTCGCGGTGCTGTTCCCGATCTACCTGATCTTCCGCGACACCGGCCTGCTCGACAGCCGCATCGGCCTGATGGTCATGCTGATGCTGATCAACCTGCCGATCGTGGTGTGGATGCTCTACACTTACTTCCGCGAGATCCCCGGCGAGATCCTGGAAGCGGCGCGCATGGACGGCGCCTCGCTATCGAACGAGATCATCTATGTGCTGACGCCGATGGCGGTGCCCGGCATTGCCTCGACCATGCTCTTGAACATCATCCTGGCCTGGAACGAAGCGTTCTGGACGATCCGCCTGACCACCACGGAAGCAGCGCCGCTGACCGCCTTCATCAGTTCGTTCTCCAGCCCGCAAGGCCTGTTCTGGGCCAAGCTTTCGGCAGCCTCGACGCTGGCGATCGCGCCGATCCTAATCATGGGCTGGTTCAGCCAGAAGCAGCTGGTGCGCGGCCTGACATTTGGCGCCGTGAAATAATACCGCCGCACACAACGGACGACGGACAATAACCCCTCGGGGAGGAAACCATGGGAAACATCACGCTCAAGAACGTCTCCAAGTCCTTCGGGGCGACGTCTATCATCCCCGGCCTCGACCTGGTGATCGAGAATGGCGAGTTCGTCGTCTTCGTCGGCCCGTCGGGTTGCGGCAAGTCCACCCTGCTGCGGTTGATCGCCGGGCTGGAGGACACCAGCGGCGGCACCATCAACATCGACGGCCGTGACGTCACCGGCGAGGCGCCGGCCAAGCGCAAGCTCGCCATGGTGTTCCAGTCCTACGCGCTCTATCCGCATATGACGGTGGCCAAGAACATCGCCTTCCCGCTGAAGATGGCGGGCGAGGATCAGGCGACCATCGACAAGAAGGTGAAGGATGCCGCGCGCGTCCTCAACCTCACCAACTATCTCGAACGCCGGCCCGGCCAGCTCTCCGGCGGCCAGCGCCAGCGCGTCGCCATCGGCCGCGCCATCGTGCGCCAACCCTCGGCCTTCCTGTTCGACGAGCCGCTGTCCAACCTCGACGCCGCACTGCGCGGCACCATGCGGCTGGAGATCAGCGAGCTGCACCACCAGCTCAAGACCACCATGATCTACGTCACCCACGACCAGGTCGAAGCCATGACCATGGCCGACAAGATCGTGGTGCTGAATGCCGGCAATATCGAGCAGGTCGGCTCGCCGATGGAGCTCTACAAGACGCCCCGCAACCTGTTCGTCGCCGGCTTCATCGGCTCGCCGAAGATGAACCTGATCGAGGGCGCGCCGGCCGCCAAATATGGCGCCAAGACCGTCGGCATCCGCCCCGAGCATATGGAAATCTCGACCACGGCGGGCGAATGGAAGGCCATCGTCGGCGTTGCCGAACATCTGGGCTCCGACACGTTCTTGCACGTTCAAGCTGACGGCGTTGGGCCGCTGACGGTACGCGCCGACGGCGAGCTCGCCGTCCATCACGGCGACACCATCTACCTCACACCCGACAAGGCCAAGCTGCATCGCTTCGGTGCCGACGGAAAGGCAATGTGAGCATGCGCCTGGCCGGCAAATCGGCGCTGATCACGGGTTCGGCCCGTGGCATCGGCAGGGCTTTCGCCGAAGCCTATGTCGTCGAAGGCGCGACGGTTGCGATTGCCGACATCAATCTTGAGGCCGCGCAAAAGACGGCCGCCGAGATCGGCGCCAACGCCTATGCCGTCAAACTCGATGTCACCGACCAGGCATCCATCGATGCCGCGGTGAAGGCGGTGGAGAGCAAGGCCGGCGGCCTCGACGTACTGATCAACAACGCCGCCTTGTTCGACCTGGCGCCGATAGTCGAGATATCTCGTGCGAGCTACGAAAAACTGTTCTCCGTCAATGTCGCCGGCACGCTGTTCATGCTGCAGGCGGCCGCCGGCTCGATGATCGCGCGGGGCAAGGGCGGCAGGATCATCAACATGGCAAGCCAGGCAGGGCGGCGCGGCGAAGCGCTGGTCGGCGTGTACTGTGCCACCAAGGCCGCCGTCATCTCGCTGACCCAGTCGGCGGGGCTCGACCTGATCAAGCACCGCATCAACGTCAACGCCATCGCGCCCGGCGTCGTCGACGGCGAGCATTGGGATCACGTCGATTCGCTGTTCGCCAAATACGAGAACCGGCCAAAGGGCGAGAAGAAGAAACTGGTCGGCGAGGCGGTGCCTTACGGTCGGATGGGCACGGCCCAGGACCTTGCCGGCATGGCGGTTTTCCTCGCCAGCAGCGACGCCGAATACATCGTCGCCCAGACCTACAATGTCGATGGCGGCCAGTGGATGAGTTGAGGGGGGCGGCCTCTGCTTCTCGTCCCTCCGCGAGGAGCAGAGGCCAACATCAGAGGCCGCATCGGCCTCATAAGGCATGTGCCGTCCCTTACCCTCTCCCACCAGGACGGGGAGAGGCGGAGTAACGAGGCCGAAGCCCGGCCAAAGGGTAAACAGATGACCGTGAAACTCTCTTCCGCCAATCTCGCGAACCTCCCCGCCAAGGTCGCGGGTCCGAAATATGACCGTGCCAAGCTGAAGGCCGGCATCGTGCATTTCGGCGTCGGCAATTTCCATCGGTCGCATCAGGCCGTCTATCTCGACGATCTGTTCAATTCAGGTGTCGGCCATGACTGGGCGCTGGTCGGTGCCGGCGTATTCGCCGGCGAGAAGATCGGGCGCGGCAAGCTGGAAGAGCAGGACTGGCTGACTACGGTGGTCGAGCAGGATGACGGCCATATGAGCGCCCGTGTCACCGGCGCGATGATCGACTTCCTGATGCCGGGCGATGCGGCCGGCATCATCGAACGGCTTGCCGATCCGGCGATCAAGATCGTCTCGCTGACCATCACAGAGGGTGGCTATTTCATCGACCCGGCGTCAGGCGTCTTCAACCCCGCCCATCCCGACATTGTCGCCGACGCCCGACCGGGCGCCACGCCGAAAACGGTCTTCGGCCTCATCCTGGCCGGGCTGGTGCGCCGGCGCGACGAGGGCATCGTGCCGTTCACCGTGATGTCCTGCGACAACATCCCTCACAATGGCCATGTCACATCGGATGGTGTCATCGGCCTCGCCCGGTTGATCGACGAGGATCTGGCGAACTGGGTCAGCGACCACGTCGCCTTCCCCAACGGCATGGTGGATCGCATTACGCCTGCCACCACGGATCGCGAACGCGGCATCCTGGCCAAGGACTTTGGCGTCGAGGACAATTGGCCGGTGTTCTGCGAGCCGTTCCGGCAATGGGTGCTGGAAGACCATTTCACCGATGGCCGTCCGCCGCTGGAGAATGTCGGCGTGCAGTTCGTCAAGGACGTCGCGCCCTACGAGTTGATGAAGATCCGCATCCTCAATGGCGGCCACGCCACCATTGCCTATCCGGCCGGGCTGATGGACATCCATTTCGTCCATGAAGCGATGCAGGAGCCGCTGGTGCGCGGCTTTCTCGACAAGCTCGAGCATGACGAGATCATTCCGACCGTGCCGCCGGTGCCGGACACGGTGCTGGAGGATTATTATCAGCTCATCGAGAAGCGCTTCTCCAATCCCAAGATCGGTGACACCATCCGTCGGCTCTGCCTCGATGGCTCCAACCGCCAGCCGAAATTCATCATCCCGACCATCGCCGACCGTCTGAAGGCCGGCAAAGGCGTTGCCGGCCTGGCGCTGGAATCGGCGCTTTGGTGCCGATACTGCTTCGGTACCACGGACAGCGGCGCCGTCATCGAACCCAACGACCCGAGCTGGGACCGGCTGCAGGCAACGGCAAAGGCAGCAAAGGACGCGCCTGCCGCGTGGCTGGCGATGGAGGACATCTATGGCGATGTCGGCCGTGCCAAGGCCTTTGTCGAAGCCTTCGGCCATGCGCTCAACGTGTTGTGGGCCAATGGCGCGCGCGCCACGCTGACACGCTACATCGCCGGCAAGCTCTGAGAGCTATCAGCCATCATGACGCCTGAACTGGTCATCTTCGACTGCGATGGCGTGCTGGTCGACAGCGAGGCGCTCTCCGTCTCGGCGCTGCTTGGCATGATCGAACTTGCCGGCGGCAGCGTCAGTGAGGACGCCGCCTACGAGCATTTCCTCGGCAAGAGCATGAAGAGCGTGCGCGAGATCCTTGGCCGCGACTTCGGCCTGGAAATCACCGATCAGCATCTGACCGCCATGCGTGTCGACCTGATGCGCAAGTTCCGTGAGGAGTTGAAGCCCATTCCCGGCATCAAGGAGATGTTGCCGAAACTCGGCCTGCCGTTCTGCGTCGCCTCCTCCGGCACGCTGGAACGCATCCGTTATGCGCTCGACGTCACCGGCCTGCTCGGGCTGATGGAGCCGCATCTGTTCAGCGCCGCCATGGTCGCCAAGGGAAAGCCGGCGCCGGATCTTTTCCTCCACGCCGCCGCCAGCATGCGGGCGCATCCGCGCAAATGCCTCGTCATCGAGGACAGTCCGGCCGGCGTCGCGGCGGCGCGCGCGGCAGGCATGTGCGTCTTTGCCTTCACCGGCGGCGCGCATGCCGGCAACCCCGCACTGAAAGCGCGGCTTGCGTCGACCGAACCGGACTTTATATTCGCTGACATGCTGCAATTGCCCGATCTGATTGCAGGCCTGGGAGCGAGAGTTAGAGCATCTTGACGAAACAGTTTGTTTGCGCGGTCGATGTCGGCACCGGGAGCGCTCGCGCGGGCATTCTCGACGCCAGTGGTAGCTTGCTCGGCCGTGCCGATCGGCCGATCGCCATGAACCAGCCAAAGCCCGATCATGCGGAGCATGATTCGCGCGATATCTGGTCGGCGGTCTGCATCGCAGTACGTGCCGCCCGCGAAAAAGCCGGCGTTGCGGCGCAAGATATTGTCGGCATCTCCTTCGATGCCACCTGTTCGCTGGTGGTGCGCGACCGGCGAGGCGAACAGCTCAGCGTTTCGACCACCGGCGACAAGCGCTGGGACACCATCGTCTGGCTCGACCATCGCGCCATTGCCGAAGCCGACGAATGCACGGCGAGCAGCCACGAGGTGCTCAACTATATTGGCGGCGTCATGTCGCCGGAGATGGCGACGCCGAAGTTGATGTGGCTGAAGCGCAACCTGCCGCAGACATGGAATGAAGCCGGCTACCTATTCGACCTGACCGACTTCCTGACCTGGCAGGCGACCGGTTCGCTGGCCCGTTCGCAATGCACGCTGACGGCGAAGTGGACCTATCTGGCGCATGAAGACAACGCCTGGCAGCGCGATTTCTTTGAAATTGTCGGCCTTGATGACCTTTTTGAGCACGGCAATTTGCCGGAGCGCGCCAGTCCAGTCGGCGCCGACATTGGTCCGCTGACGGCGCAAGCGGCGGCCGAGCTCGGCTTGACGGAAAACTGCCGCGTCGGCGCCGGGGTCATCGATGCCTATGCCGGCGCGCTGGGCGTGCTCGGCGGCTTTGCCGGCGACGAGCAGGATATCGGCCGCCATCTGGCGCTGATTGCCGGCACGTCGAGCTGCGTCATGGCGATGTCGCCCGACCCGCAGCCTTTTGCCGGGGTCTGGGGACCTTACTACGGCGCGGCGCTGCCGAAGCTGTGGCTGTCGGAAGGCGGCCAGTCGGCCACCGGCGCCCTGCTCGACCACATCATCCGCTGGCACGGCGCCGGCGGCGAGCCGGACGCCGCGATGCATGCCAAGATCGCCAGGCGTGTCGCCGAACTGCGCGCCACCGAAGGCGAGAACCTCGCCGCGCGCCTGCATGTGCTGCCTGACTTTCACGGCAACCGCTCGCCGCTTGCCGACCCGCATGCTGTCGGCGTCGTCAGCGGGCTGACGCTGGATTCCTCCTTCGACAGCCTGTGCAAGCTCTACTGGCGCACCGCCGTCGGCATCGCGCTCGGCGTGCGCCATGTGCTGGAAGCGCTGAACGAGAACGGCTATTTGATCGACACGCTGCATGTCACCGGCGGCCACACCAAGAATCCCCTGCTGATGGAGCTCTATGCCGACGCCACCGGCTGCACGGTGGTCGAGCCGTTGGCCGACGAGGCGGTGCTGCTCGGCACCGGCATGGTGGCGGCCACCGCTGCCGGGCTCTTCCCCGACCTCAACGCCGCCTGTCTTGCCATGCAGCAGGGCGGCAAGAGGCGCGCCGCCAACCCGGCCGCCGGCGCCCGCTTCGACCGCGACTACCGGATTTTCCTGGAAATGCACCGCCAGCGCCAAGCACTCGACGCGATCCGGTAAGGTTGCGCTATTGCTTGCGCAGCGACGCGCCCGACGTCGCGTCGAACAAATGGATGCTTTCCTCCTCGAATGTGTAGCGGACGGGGGCATGCAGCACCGGGCATTCGCGTGCTGGAACCAGCGCGCTGACCTCCTTCCCGCCGCAGCCGAATGTCACCAGCGCATCATTGCCGTGGAATTCGATGAGATCTGCCGTGCCTTGCAATATGCCGGCGGTCCCGGCATTGGCCGTCTTCAGGTCCGGTGGCCGGATGCCCAGCACGGCGCGGTCGCCGTGCTGGAGATGGAAGGCCGAGCCGCCCATCGAAAGCACCGTTCCGGCGCCAGTTAGTGTCCAGCCATTGCCGGCCCGGCTGATCGTGACCTCGACAAAGTTCATGTTCGGCGTGCCGATGAAGCCGGCGACGAACATATTGCCGGGCCGCCGATAGATTTCCGCCGGCGAGCCTATCTGCTCGATGACGCCGTCCTTGAGCAGCACGATGCGGTCGGCGAGCGTCATCGCCTCCAGCTGATCATGGGTGACGTAGACGGTGGTGGTCTTCAGCGACTGGTGCAATCGCGCGATCTCGACGCGCATATGGTTGCGCAGCTTGGCGTCGAGATTGGAAAGCGGCTCGTCGAACAGGAACACTTTTGGCGTCTTGATCATCGCCCGCGCGATCGCCACGCGCTGCTGCTGGCCACCGGAAAGCTCCGCCGGCTTGCGGCCAAGATAGGGATCCAGCCCGAGCGTCCTCGACACCGCGTCGACCCGTTTCTGGATCTCGGCCGCCGGCACCTTCTGGCGCCGCAGCCCGAAGGCGATGTTGTCGAAGATCGTCATGTGCGGATAGAGCGCGTAGTTCTGAAACACCATGGCGATGCCGCGGTCGCCAGGTTCGAGATCGTTGACCACCTTGCCGCCGATCGAAACCTCGCCCCCGCTGATATCCTCCAGCCCCGCCAGCATGCGCAGCAAGGTCGACTTGCCGCAGCCGGACGGGCCGAGGAACACGACGAATTCGTGCTCCTCTATCGAGAGGTTGAGGTCACGGATGACAGAGGTGGCGCCATAGGCCTTGTCGACATGGGAACAAACGATCGCGGACATGATCAGCCTTTCTCGCCGCTGAGCAGGATCTGCAGCTTGACGTCTTCCGGATTGCCTGCGGCAGCCCGCTCGAATGCCTTGATGCTGTCGGCGAAGGCATAGGTGCCGGTGATCAGCGGCTTGAGGTCGACCTTGCCGGAGGCGATGAGCTGCAAGGCGCGGTCGAAGATGTTGGCGTAGCGGAACACGGTCTCGATGCGCACCTCCTTCGAGATCGCCGCCGGCACGTTGAGGGCCACCGGCTCCACCGGCAGGCCGACAAGGACCACCGCACCGCCCGGCCGCACGACATCGAACAGGTTGGCGAAGGCCTTCGGGCTGCCGCTGGCCTCGAAGACGATATCGGCACCCCAATTGTCGGTCGCTGCCGCAACCGCATCGACCAGCGACTGCTCGCCGATATTGACCGGCACGATGCCGGCATATTGTGCGGCGATCGCCAGCTTGGGCGCGGAAAAATCGGAGATCAGCACTTTCGAACAGCCGCCGGCAAGGGCGGCGAGCGCGATCATGATGCCGATCGGGCCGCAGCCGACGACGACGGCGACATCACCCGGAACGATGCGGGCGCGGCTTGCCGCCTGCATGCCGATGGCGAAGGGCTCGACCATGGCGCCCTCGGCGAAGGAGACATTGTCCGGCAGTTTGTAGGTGAAGGCGGCGGGATGCACGGCGTAGGGCGCGAGCACGCCATGCACCGGCGGCGTCGCCCAGAAACTGACGTCAGGGTCAACATTGTAGATGCCGAGCTTTGTCGCGCGCGACGACAGGTTCGGCACGCCCGGCTCCATGCAGACGCGGTCGCCGACCTTGAACGTCTCGACATTGGCGCCGGTCTCGACGACTGTTCCCGCAGCTTCGTGGCCGAGCACCATGGGTGCCCGCACGACATAGCTGCCGATGGCGCCATGGGTGTAATAGTGCACATCGCTGCCGCAGACGCCGACCGTGTGGATGGCGATTTTGACATCGTCCGGCCCGACATCGAGCGGCAACGCGATCTCGCGCAGCGACAGTTCGCCTTTTTTCTCAAGCACCAGTGCCCGCATCGGGAAATCCTCGCATCAAGTCTTTTTTTGCCGGAAAACGGAATTCAGGAAGCCGCTGAGCACGCCAAGGAACAGCAGCGGCGGCAGCGACAGGAGCACGACCGAGGCGTTGAGGATGCCCCAGGGCACATTCATGCCTTGCTGGGAGAGTTCCGAGGCGACGATCGGCAAGGTCTTGGCGTTGGAGCTCGACAGCATCAGCGCGATCAGGAACTCGTTCCAGACAAGCACGAAGCTGAAGGCGACCGCCCCTGCCAGGGAGCGGGCAGCCACGGGCAGCGCGATGCGCCAGAACACCGAATAGGCGCCGTAGCCATCGACGAAGGCTGCTTCCTCGATTTCCTTCGGCACGCTTTGGAAGGCGGGGATGGCAAGCCACATGATCACCGAGATGGTGAGCAGCGAATAGGTGATGATCAGCGCCGGCAAAGTGTCGTAGAGGCCGACCTGCAGCCAGATCACCATCAGCGGGATGGCCACCGCTACCGGCGGCAGGAAGCGCAGCGACAGGACGAAAAACTGGATGTCGCCGGCCCAGCGGTTGGGATAGCGCGCCACGGCATAGGCTGCGGGCAGGCCGAGCACGACGCCAATCAGCACCGCCGAGCCGCAGGCGACGACCGAATTGTAGAGCCCCGTCAGCACGCTGTCGCGGCCGATAATATAGCTGATGTTGGCCAATGTCGGCGTGAACACCAGGCGCGGCACGCGGGTGATGATGTCGACGTTGTTCTTCAGCGCATTGAGCGCCGTCCACAGCAGCGGAAACACGGCCATGAAGCCGGCAAATGCCAGCACGATCCTGCCGATCAGGCGGCCCGGCTTCATGCCTGCACCCGCTTCCACAGCATGGTGAAGGTGATGACGGTGGCGATCATCATCAGCACGGCCATGGCCGAGGCGTAGGAGACCTTGCCGGATTCGATGAAGCCTTGCGAGAAGGCGTACATGTCGAGCGTTTCGGTCGCCACGCCCGGTCCGCCGCGGGTCATGACATAGATCAGGTCGAAGGAGCGCAGCGATTCGATCATCTTGACGAACATCAGGCTGATCAGCGGCGCCTTCAGCATCGGCAAGGTCACATAGGCGTGGATCTGCCAGCGTTTGGCATGATCGAGCCGCGCCGCCTCGATCGGCTGCGGCGGCAGGGTTTCGAGCAGCTTCAGCACGATGACGGCGAAGAACAGCCCCCATTGCCAGACATCGACCGACGCGACCGCGAACAAGGCCGTCGCCGGCTTCGACAGCGGGTCGAAGATCAGCCCGCCGGTCAGTAGCCGGTACGGGTAGGTGGCGATGCCGTAGAGCGGATGGTAGGCGAACTTCCAGACGAAGGCCGCCGATACGCGCGGCAACAGCACCGGGATGATGAAGAGCAGGCAGTAGACATTGCGCGGGCGTGGGCTGGCGACCTCGAACATCAGCACACCGAGCCCGATCGCCACCACCATGGTCGCCACCACGGTGACAATTTCCCATTTCACCGACACCCAGACCGCGTTGAGGAAGCGGCGGTCGAGGAACAGGTCGACGAAGTTCGAAAGCCAGACCCAGGAATAATCAGGCGTGCTCAACTCGCGATTCTGCAAGGCGATGACAATGGCGTAGAGCGTCGGCACCATCGACAGCACCAGAAGGATGGCGATGGTTGGAACGACGAAGGTGACCGGCAAGGATGAGCGTCGAGGCATCTGTCTGATCTCGCTTGCGTCTCAGAAGAGACCTGCGGCGCACAAGTCGCGACATCTCATCGAATGCCGTGGACCGCGCGCCGCAGGGGGAGGATGGCTTATTTCTTCACCAGCTGATTGGCATAGGCATCAAGCTCGTTGAGACTGCCCTTGATGTCGGTGCGTGTGCCGGCAACCAGTTCTTCAAGGATGATGCCCCAGCGGTCGCCGAGATCGGGCCAGCGCGGATCCTGCCAGAAGTTCACTGCCGTGACCTTCCCGGTTTCGGCCAGCGCCTGGCCGAGATCGGCGCCATAGATATCGGCGAATTCCTTGCTGGACAGGATGCTGGTGCGGTTCAGCTCGCCGAACTGGTGGGCGTCGAGCCGGCGCTTTTCGTTTTCCTTCGACGTCGCCCAGGCGATGAACAGGCCGGCGCATTTCTTCGAAGCATCGTCGGCATTGGCTTTCGCGGCAATGGCGAGGCCATGGCCGTAGCCGCCGCCGGGCAGCGGCGAGGGCGGTGGCAGGAAGCCGATCTTGCCGACCACCTGCGAGGTCTTCGGGTCGACCGCCATGCCCGACAGCGGCGTCGATTCGACGAGGATCGCGACCTGGCCCGACAGGAAGGCGCCGGTCGATTCATCCCAGCTGCCGGTCTGCGTGCCGGGAGCCGAATCCTTGAACAGCTTCAGATAGGTCTCGGTCGCCTTGACCGCGGCATCCGAATTGAAGACCGGCTTGTCGCCGTCGAACCACTGGCCGCCATAGGCCTTGAAGAAGGGCATCCAGCGCCAGACATTGGCGCCCGAACCGCGTGCGCCACGCAGTGCGATGCCATACATGCCCTTGTCGGCATTGGTCAGCTTCGGCACGTCGGCGATCAGCTCGTCAAGCGTCTTGGGAGGCTGGATGCCGGCGGCCTCGAGCACGTCCTTGCGGTAGACCATCAGGTCGCCGCCGCCGGTCAGCGGCGCGAACCAGACCTTGCCGTCATAGGTGGCGACCTTCTGGCGGCCGGGATCGAAGTCGGCATAGTCATAGTCAGCCGGATAATAATCGGTCAGCGGCACGATCCATTTCGACGACGCAAACAGAGCGACATTGGCCTCGTCGACATAATAGACGTTGTAATTGCCGACGGTGGACGCATCGGCGCGCGATTTTGCCCGGCGGTCGTTCTCGTTGAGATAGTCGATCTGGAAGCCGGCGCCGGCGAGCTTCTCGAACTCGGCCTTGGAGTCCTCCAGAAGCGTCAGGCCGTCGCGCGGCTGCGCCAGCACCTTGACCGGCGCCGAGCAGACCGGGGCCTGTGCCAAAGCGATGGTGGATACGGTAGCGGAAAGCATGAAAGCTGCGCCCAAGCCCGCAGCGAGCCGAATTGGTTTCATTGATTTTCTCCTCCAGGAACACTCGCAGGAAGCGGAAGCCCTCGGGGTCTGCGATCCTCACCATCGCCCCAACGACTTGCCACCCATCGCCAAAATGCGGAGTTCAATCAGGGCAAGCTAGAAGCCTCGTTGCAGCAAACCTGTACTTTTATGCATTGTGCAGCGCAAAATACGGCACCTCGTGGCAAAGTCTTTCACACGAGTATCGATCTTGCCTAAGCCGTTGATTTTAGGGCGCGCTTAAGCGCGCATCGTCAGTCGCTGCCGCGACAGTTTGCGATAGGAGGACGGCGTCATCTTGTGCTTGCGCAGGAAGGCGCGGTTGAAGTTGGAGATGTTCATGTAGCCGACCTGGAAACAGATGTCGGTGATCGCAACATCGGTGTCGGCCAGCAACTTGCAGGCCTGCCAGAGCCTGAGCTTGGCGAGGTGGTCGCTGAAGGCGTTGCCGGTGTTCTTCTGGAAGAAGCGCGAGAATGTGCTCTCGGTCATTCCGGCGCGTTCGGCCACATCGGGCAGTTTCAGATCTTCGGCGAAATGCTGGAACAGATAGGTCAGCGTGCGCTGGATGATGTCGAGCGAAGCGGCGTCGAGGACCGGTGAGAAATCCGGCGACGACAAGAGCTCGTATTCGTCGGTTCTGGCCAGGAGGTCGACCAGTTCGAGGAACAGACAGAGGCGGGCGAGGCCATGCACCGTTCCCATCCGCTCCATCAGTTCGGCGCCTTCCAGCGCCGTGCGGCCGTGAAAAACCATGCCGCGCAGCGACCGCTCGAGGAACGGCTCCAGTTCGCGCAGTTCCGGCAACAGGCCCGCCGAGCCGCGCAGCCTCTGCGCATCGAATTGCAGGACGATGTCGCGGCCTTCGATCAGTTCGCCCGGCTGCACCGCCGTTACCCAATCATGCGGCAGCCCGCCGCCGACGATGGTCAGGTAGCCCGGCCCGAACTCGCCGATGTGGTCGCCGACCAGCACCACGCCGGAGGATTTTCGCAGCAAATGGATTTCGTATTCCGGATGGAAGTTCCAGACATTGCGTTCCCAGGGATAGTCGTCGAGCCGCCACAGAAAACTGTCGCTGGCCTCGGTGACGATATGCTCGAAAGCCGGCGCCGTGCGTGGGATCGCGGCCGGGTTTTTTCGCTGTCTGAACGCCATCCACTCCTCCCGGCGGGTTCGCTGGCTGCCGATCTCCAAGGCAATCCGTAACAGCCCACGGCCGGCAAGGGAACGAGGCAACGGCATCCCTGGAAGGGCGCTGGCTCAATCGGTGCCCGCTCCTCCTCCCTTGCCTTCATGTCGCATTTCGTCCAAAAGCTGACGCAAACGCAGCGAAACCGAAGGTTTTGCCGTTTGACATGCGGCTTCCGGCGCTTTGCCGACGTGCCGTATCTGGAAAGAGCGGAACAATGTCTGCGATCGAAGCCGGCGCTCGCGCGCCGGAAAATCTTTGGCGTCAGGAAATCAGGGCGACGCTGGCGCTCGCCTGGCCGATGGTGCTGACCAATCTCGGCCAGACCGCGATGACGGCCACCGACGTCATGATGATGGGACGTCTCGGAGCGGATACGCTGGCCAGCGGCGCGCTGGGCGCCAACCTCTATTTCATGCCGCTGATCTTCGGCCTTGGGTTGATGCTGGCGACCTCGCCGATGATCGCCACAGAGCTTGGCCGTCGCCGCTATTCCGTGCGCGACCTGCGCCGCACCGTGCGCCAGGGTCTGTGGCTGGCGATCCTGATCTCAATCCCGATCTGGATCGTGCTTTGGCACGGTGAGGCTATTCTGCTGGCGATGGGCCAGGAGCCGGCACTGGCGCGTCAGGCCGGCATCTATCTGCGCTGGCTCGAGTGGGCGGTGCTGCCGTTCTACGGCTACATCGTGCTGCGCTCGTTCATCTCGGCGCTGGAGCGCCCGGGCTGGGCGCTGATCATCGTCTTCGTCGCCGTCGCCTGCAACGCGCTGTTCAACTGGGTGTTCATGTTCGGCAATCTCGGTGTGCCGGCAATGGGCATCGCAGGCTCCGGTCTGGCGACCTCGCTGTCCAGCACGCTGATGTTCGTCGGCATGGCCGTCGTGGTGATGCTGGAGAAGAAGTTCCGGCGCTACCGCCTGTTCGGCCGCTTCTGGCGGTCCGACTGGCCACGCTTCAAGGGGTTGCTGCGACTTGGCCTGCCGATTGCCGGCATCCTCGCTTTCGAGGTGACGATCTTCAACGCGGCCGCACTGCTGATGGGCCTGATCGACGCGGATTCGCTGGCCGCGCATGCGATCGCCATCCAGATCGCCTCGATCTCCTTCATGGTGCCACTCGGCCTCAACCAGGCGGTGACGGTGCGCGTCGGTCTTGCACATGGCGCCGGCAATCCGGAAGGCGTGTCGCGCGCCGGCTGGACCGCCTTTGTTATCGGCGTCTCGTTCATGGCGCTGATGGGACTGGTGATGGTCCTGTGGCCGCATCTCCTGATCAGCGCCTTCATCGATCTCGCCAACCCGGCCAATGCGCGGGTGATCGCGCTTGCCGTGTCGTTCCTGGTGTTTGCAGCCCTTTTCCAGGTCTTCGACGGCGCGCAAGCGGTTGCCGCCGGCATGCTGCGCGGCCTGCACGACACCAAGGTGCCGATGATCTACGCAGCGATCGGTTATTGGGGCGTCGGCCTGCCGCTCGGCGTGCTGCTCGCCTTCCATTTCGGCTTCCACGGCGTCGGCATCTGGATGGGCCTGTCGACAGGGTTGGCCGTGGTGGCGGCGCTGCTGCTGGCGCGCTGGCTGCGACGCGACCGGATCGCGCCGCCGCTGGCATTTGGGCATTGAACCAGACGGCCGCCGGTTCGGCGGCCGTCATGTCCCAACATTGTGGCTCATTAAACGGAGCCTTTTCGGAGACTGATCAATAGCTAGCCGGGTGCGCCCGGAGCCGCAATCTTGACGTCAGGTCCATGCAGCCGGTCGGCCATACCGCATGGACCGGGGCGTGGACCGCATTGATGATTGGGGAACCCGGTTCATGCGAAGCCGTTGTGGGCTATAGATTGAGGTCTTGCGCTTGAACGAGCCAGTCCCAGATACCGGGCGCCTAGGGAGTTACCGGCCTCGCCCGCCGTGTCGAATTAGCGGTGCGTCCGCGCAAGGCAAAAACAGGCTTGTTGCAGGGATGCTCGTAGCATGCCTCGTTGTCGGCTTCGGGGTGCTCGCCGAAGAAGTCCTGGAGGGCGACACGACCAAATTTGACCTTGCCATTATGTCGGCTCTTCGCGCAGCCGATCCGGCCTATCCGATCGGTCCGCCATGGCTTCAGGAAGCGGCCAGGGATGTGACTTCAGTCGGCAGCGTGGTGTTTCTTGGCTTCGTGTTGCTGGCAGGAGCTGTCTATCTTCTTCTGATCCACAAGCGGGCTCTCGCCATCTGGATGGCGGTGGCGGTGATTGGCGGCGAACTGCTCGGCACAATCCTCAAGCTGAGCTTCAACCGGCCCAGGCCGGAGATCCCTCATGTCACGCGAGTATTCACGGCAAGCTTCCCGAGTGGACATGCAATGCTTTCAGCGATCGCGTTCCTGACCGTGGGCGCACTCCTTTCACACGCAAATCAGGAGTTGCGTCTCAAAGCGTATTTCATGTCGATCGCCGTGTTTCTGACGGTGGCCGTTGGCATAAGCCGGGTCTATCTCGCGGTCCACTATCCAACGGATGTCTTGGCCGGATGGTGCATTGGTTCTGGCTGGGCGATCCTGTGTTGGACAGTCGCGTTATGGTTCCAGGAAAGGCCGAAACGGGGGCTGGAAACTTGAAGGTTCTGGCTCTCATCAACAAAAATGCCGGCGCTGCGGCGCGCAAGGGCGACATAGAGAGAGCCGTACGGGATGGGTTCGCCGAACGTGGCATTGAGGCGGATGTGCGATTGGTGGACGGACGAGAGGTTGGAGAGCTCGCTCGGCGCTTCGTTGGCGAAAACAAGTCTAGGTCCGGCCGTGGATCAATATTGGTCGTGGGCGGTGGCGACGGCACGCTCGGCAGCGCGGCCTCGGCGCTGGTGGGGACTGATCTGTTGCTCGGTGTCCTTCCGCTCGGCACATTAAACCACTTTGCCAAGGATTTGGCTGTGCCGCTCGACCTCACAGCGGCGATCGATACAATCGCGACAGGTAAGCCTCTGGCAGTCGATGTCGCCGAGGTCAACGGCCGCGTCTTTCTTAACAACTCATCGATTGGGATCTATCCCTTCTTTGTTGCAAAGCGTTCAGCCGAGCAGCGGCGCCGCGGGTTCGGCAAGCTTGCCGCCATCGGACCCGCTCTCATGAGAACGTTGAGATCCGCCTCGTGGCAGGCTGTCCACGTCGCTGCTCAGGGCACCCGCGAAAGACTGCGGACGCCCTGTGTGTTTGTTGGCAACAATTTCTATGACATCGCCGATCTTGGCCACCGCCGCAGCCTCTCGTCAAAAGAACTGTGCGTTTATGTCGTCAAACAGCAATCCTGGTTTGGACTGGCATTGCTTCCGTTCAAAATCGCGTTCGGCATGATCGACGCCACCCGAGATCTGGAAATCTATCGCGCTAAGTCGCTGCAAATCACATCGCATCGACGCGCCATGCTGGTTTCTCTGGACGGCGAAGCCGTCAGCATGGAAACGCCCCTGAATTTTCAGATTCGGCCAGCGGCCCTGAAGGTCCTCGCACCTGCCAAAAAGAGCAAGACCGGTGGCCGTGGCTGAAAGCGGAGAAATTCAGTGAAGACCCTAGTCCACCTGTCGGATTTGCACTTCGGAAGAACAGAGAGCAAGCTTGTGGAAGCGATCGCGAGCGAGGTTCGTGCCGTCGACTCTGATTTGCTCGTCGTGTCGGGGGATCTGACGCAGCGCGCCCGGAAAGACGAATTCATGCAGGCGCGGGCCTTCCTTGATTCCCTTCCCGGCCCCCGCATCGTAGTTCCCGGCAATCACGACGTGCCGCTCTGGAATGTCTTCGCGCGTGCCATGACGCCTCTGTCGCGTTACAGGCGCTACATTGAGGCGGACACGGACCCGTTCTACGCCGATAGCGAAATAGCTGTGGTCGGGATCAACACGGCACGATCCCTGACAATCAAGGACGGCCGGATCAACGTCCGCCAGCTCGAGTCGGCGACGGAAAAATTCGCGCATATGTCCGATGACATTACCCGGATAGTGGTCACGCATCATCCTTTCGAAGGGCTGAATCTGGAAAGCGATGACGGCGTCGTGGGCCGCGCGGATCTGGCAATGGATGCCTTCTCGCGCAGCGGCGTAGACATCATATTGTCTGGCCACCAGCATCTTCACCGCACCGGCTCGAGCGCAAGGCGTTACCTTATCGACGGCTATGCGGCGCTGCTCATTCAAGCGGGAACGGCGGTTTCATCGCGGCTTCGCCACGCTGCAAATTCGTTTAACATCATTCGCATCGAGCACCCAAGGATCTCCGTCGAATGTCGAGCCTGGCAGCCTTCGCGGGCCGGGTTCGAAATCTCAGCCAGTTATTCCTTTCGGCACGGTCCAGGCGGGTGGGAAGCTGCTTGAATGGCGATCAGGAACAGCGTCTTACTCATCAGCAAGGGAGACACCGCGTTATGTCGCTGCCCCAGCGCCGTCCTTGTGACGCTCAATACGACTTCGACTGCGGCTGAACGTGCATGGCGTCCGCGATGCGAGATGGCTAGTCGGTTCAGTTTTCGCGCTCGCAATTATTGCGGCGGGGATGAAGGACTTGCAGCAGTCGGTTAGACCCTCTCGGACTACGTGTCGCGAGTTCAAGTCGCGACAGAACGGCCGCTGACCGAGGAGAGGCTCATAGAGTCAATCCGGGGGGCGCGGAAGGAACTCCGCGATGTCGTGACTGGTCGCCATGTCTCCGCCACTTGTCTGGCGCAAATCATACGCCGGTAATTCGCCGCAGTGACGCGATCCCCGACAAGATTCGCGCCATAATTCTTTCCGCTCCAACGGCAGCTATCGGGATTGCCGTAAGCCACTCTGGACGGCTGACCTGAGGCGCGAAGCTGCTGTTGGGTGAGGGCCTCAGGAAGTTCGCCTATGGATCAGGACCTGCCATTCGCCAATGCCGCGGAAACAGCTACCTGATTAGTTGTCGCCGTCGATGCCCGGTCAACACAACATGCCTTCGGCTCAGTGGGCCGCCGCGCGCTTCTCGAGCGAACGGGCATATTGCGTCAGGGGAAAGCACATGGCGAAGAAGATCAACGCCACCAGCCCGTAGACCTTGAACGGTTCGAAGGTGGCGTTGTTGATGGCGTTGGAGGTCCGCACCAGCTCCTCGAAGCCGATGATCGAGGTCAGCGCCGTCGACTTGATCAGCTGCACCAGGAAGCCGACCGTCGGCGCGCGGGTGATCGAGAACGCCTGCGGCAGGATGATCAGCCTGAGCTCCTGCAGGTAATGCAGGCCGAGACTGGCGCCGGCATCCCACTGGCCACGCGGCAGCGCGTCGACGCCGGAGCGCCAGATCTCGGCGAGATAGGCACTGGCGAAGAAGGTGAGGCCGAGCACCGCCGCGGTCCACGGCTCGATGCGCAGGCCGAGCATCGGCAAGCCGAAGAACATCAGGAACAGCTGCATCAGCAGCGGCGTTCCCTGGAACAGGGCGATATAGCCGGAGGCGATGCGCCGGCTCCATGTGTTCTTGGAGATGCGGAAGAACAGAACGACCATGCCAACGATGCCACCGCCAATGAAGGCTGCCAGGGACAAAAGCACGGTCCAGCGGGCGGCGAGCAGAAGGTTGCGAACGATGTCCCAGAAGGTGAATTCGATCATGACACGCCAGCTCCGAGCGCGCGGCGCCCGCCGGTGACCAGGAGCCGGCGCAAGGCCATCGACAGAGCGAGATAGACCAGCGTCACGACGAAGTACGTTTCGAAGGAGCGGAAGGTGCGCGCCTGCAGCATGTCGGCCTCATAGGTCAGCTCGCGCACCGCGATCTGCGAGACCACGGCCGACTCCAGCATCATGATGACGATCTGGCTGGTCAGTGCCGGATAGATGATCTTGAGCGCCTGCGGCAGCACGATCTTGACGAACACCTGGCGGGGCCTCAAGCCCAGCGCCAGGGCGGCTTCCGTCTGCCCGCCCGGCACGGCGTCAAGGCCGGCGCCGACGATCTCGATCGTATAGGCCGCCATGTTGAGCGTCATCGCCAGCATGGCGGCCAGGATCGGGTCGAGCCTGATGCCGAGGCTGGGCAGGCCGAAGAAGATGAAGAACAACTGCACCAGGAACGGCGTGTTGCGCATCACCTCGACATACCAGGCGATGGCCCGCTTGAGCAGCACGGGGCCGTTTCGCCGTCCGGCGGCGCCCAGGATGCTGAGCAGCGTGCCGGCCAGCGTGGTCACGGCGATCAGCAGGATCGTCGTGGCCGCGCCGTGCGCGATGTCGCCTAAAGCACCCGGGAGCCAGGCAAAGGCCACGGAAACTCAATCCTTGAGGTTGTCGGGGTTGAGCGGCGTCTTCAGCCAGGCTTTCGAGCTTTCGTCCAGCTTGCCGTCGGCCAGCATCTTGGCGACTGCATCGTTGACCGCTTTCTTGAGAGCGTCCTCATTCTTGTTGAGGCCGATATGCGAGGGCGAGGTCAGCAGCTGGAATTTCTGCTCCGGCTTCAGCACATCCTGCTTGGCCAGCACCTGGGCGCCGACATCGTTGCCGACGACCATCAGCTGGGTCTGACCAGAGATGAAGGCCTGGATGACCGAATTGTAGTTGTCGAAGCGCTTGATGTCGGCCGAGGCGGGTGCAGCCGCGGTGAGCGAGGTGTCCTCGAGCGTGCCGCGATTGACGGCGATCGACTTGTCGGCAAGGTCTTCCTTGCTTTTGACCGACATCGCGGCGGGACCGATCACCGCGATGTAGTAAGGCGCGTAGGCGGCGGCGAAGTCGATGACCTGCTCACGCTCCTTCGAGTAGCCGACGCTCATCAGGATGTCGACGCGATGGTCGTTCAGATAGGGGATGCGGTTCTGGCCGGTGACGGCGACCGGATTGAGCTTCACCTTGAGCGTGTCGGCGATGTATTGCGCGACGTCCATGTCATAGCCCTTGAGGCTCATATCGGCGCTGGCCGAGGAGAAGGGCGGGAAGTCGGCAAAGACGCCGACATTGATGGTGCCGGCCTTGGTGATGTCAGCCAGCGCGTCGGCATTGGCCGCCTGCGTGGCGATGCCGAGACCGGCGGCGCCCAGCACCAGGATGGCGGCGATGGATGATTTGAGTGTCGAGTGGATTGTCATTGTTATTCCCCTTCTGGAAGCTTTTGATTGTCTGGGTCGGCCGCCGGCTCCAGCGCGACGGCCGCCTTTGCTTTTCTGAACGTCAAGCGCCCTTGCTGGTGATTGCCGGGCTGAACACCATCAGGCTCAGGATATCGAACAGCACCTGGGCGCCGGCATGCGCGGTGTTGGTGGTGGCGTCATATTGCGGCGCCACCTCGACGACGTCGCCGCCGACGATGTTGAGGCCCTTGAGGCCGCGCAGCAGTTCGAGCACTTCGCGCGTCGTCAGGCCACCGACTTCCGGCGTGCCGGTGCCCGGGGCGAAGGCTGGATCGACGCTGTCGATGTCGAAGGAAACATAGGTCGGGCCGTCGCCGACGATCTTGCGCGCCTTTTCGATGATGGCGGGGATACCCAGCCCGGTCACCTCTTCGGCATGAACCACGGTCATCCCGGACTCGTAGGTGAACTCCCACAGATATTCGGCCGAGCCGCGAATGCCGATCTGGATGGTGCGCGTCGGATCGAGCACGCCATCGAGCACCGCGTTGCGGAACGGGCCGCCATGGTGGAACTTGGTCATGTCGAACAGGCCGCTGGTGTCGCAATGGGCGTCGATATGGATCAGGCCGACCGGGGCTTTCTTGCCGACCGCCTTCAGGATCGGATGGCTGATCGAGTGGTCGCCGCCGACCGACAATGGAATGACGCCGGCATCGACGATCTGGTTGGTGCGGCGCTCGATATCCTCATGGCTGATCTCCAGCCGGTAGCGGCTGCGGAACGGCGTGTCGCCGATGTCGGCCACCCTGAGTTCATGCGTCGGCGCGCATTCCAGCACGTGATTGTAGGGGCCGATGCGCTCGATGGCGCGCAGCGCCCTCGGCCCGAAGCGCGAACCCGGCCGGTTGGTGACGCCGAGATCCATCGGCACGCCGATGATGGCCACCTGCAGATCACCGAAATCCGGATTCTCCGCGGCGATTTCGCGATAGGGCGCGGCGAGGAAGGTCGGGATGCCGGAATAGGGCGCGAGCCTGGTGCCACTCTTGGAAAAGATCTTGTCGGCGACCTTGCGGAACTTCGGGTCGAACATCTCGCCGCCATGGCTCTCGCCATACTTGCGGCGCAAGGCGTCGAGCTTGCCGCGATCGTAACCCATATCCGTTCCTCCTGGCTGATGCAGTGCGGCCGTCGGCGACCTCGAACGAACTGACCGTCATCCGGCCGGGTCGCTTGTCCCGCTGGCTGCCCGCAGATTTCACGTCTTGATGCTGTTCTGAACTGAAGTGTCCGGCAGCCGCATTGAAAAATCAATTGATATTGTTAAGGCGTCTTCTGTGAGAAAATCTCACAAAGAAGTCGAGCTTCAATGGCCAACCGCCTGCCACCTCTCAACCCGCTGCGCGCCTTCGAGGCAACGGCACGCCATGGCTCGCTGACCAAGGCGGCGGGTGAACTGAATGTCACACATGGCGCCGTCAGCCACCAGATCAAGGCGCTGGAGCAGTCGCTCGGCGTCAAGCTGTTCGAGCGCGTCGGCCAGCGGGTCAAACTGACACCGCATGGTGCGGAGCTGTTGCCGGCGGTATCGACAGCCTTCGACGGTATCGCCGCCGCCACCCAGCGGCTGACGCGGCCGGCAAGCAGCGGCGCGCTGTCGGTGTCCTGTGTGCCGGCGCTGCTGTTGCTTTGGATGACGCCGAGGCTGGGCAGCTTCACCGCGCAATATCCCGACATCCAGCTGACGCTCATCCCCTCCAACGATCCCAGGGATATCCGCGCGCCGCATATCGATGTCTGCGTCCACTACGGCAATGGCAGCTGGGCCGATTGCTGGATGCGAAAATGGTCGGGGCTGGAACTGTTTCCCGTCGTCAGCCCGACCTTGATCAACAACCGGCCGATCCGCAGCGTTCGCGATCTCGCCGATCATGTCTTCCTGCATGGCGATGACGGCCGCGAATGGCACACATGGCTGGCCGCCGCCGATGCACTGGATCTCGAGCGCGGCCGCCGCCATCATCTGGGTGACGCGCGCATGGCGACCGAGGCCGCGGTGCACGGCCATGGCGTGGCGCTGGGCGATTCGGTGACGGCAAGCGCGCTGCTGGCCAGGGGCATGCTGGTCGCGCCGTTCAGCCTCTCCGTGCCGGCGGTCGATGAGTTCTATATCGTCTGCCGCAACGAAATGCGGACGACGCCGATCGTGCAGGTGTTCATCGACTGGCTGTTCGCCGAGAAGGCCGGGGATGACGGCCGCGCCGACGCTCCCGTCGCGGGCCGTATCATCAGCCGTCGCAAGCGTCCGCAACTGAAGGTCATTGGCGCGAAGACCGCGGGCTGAGACCGGCATGCTCATGGTCTTATGCAGGCCGTTCTTTTTGTCGGGCCAGCCTGAAAGCGGGCAGCGTTTTGGCCAATTCGATGCTATGAGGCCTGTCGCGATTGTGGGTGGCAGGCAGCGAAGGCGGTAACCAGACATGGCAAGAACCGATATTGCGCGGCGCGTCTACAACCATACCTGGAAGCTCGATCCGATCGTGCGCAGCCTGCTCGACACCGACTTCTACAAGCTTTTGATGCTGCAGATGATCTGGGGCATGTACCCCAAGGTCGAGGCCACCTTCTCGCTGATCAACCGCACCACTTCGGTGCGCCTGGCCGACGAGATCGACGAGGGCGAACTGCGCGAACAGCTCGACCATGCCCGCACCTTGCGCTTCTCCAAGAAGGAAATGATCTGGCTCGGCGGCAACAATTTCTATGGCCGCAAGCAGATCTTCGAGCCGGAATTCCTCGCCTGGCTGGAAGGTTTTAGGCTGCCGGACTACGAGCTGGCGAAGCGCGACGGCCAGTATGAACTGACCTTCAGCGGGCCGTGGATGTACACCACGCTGTGGGAGATCCCGGCGCTCGCCATCATCAACGAACTCAGATCCCGCGCGGCCATGCGGGCCTTCGGCCCCTTCGCGCTCGATGTGCTCTATGCCCGCGCCAAGGCCAAGATGTGGGCCAAGACCGAGCGGCTGAAGGCATTGCCCGGCATCCGCATATCGGATTTCGGCACGCGCCGACGCCATTCCTTCCTGTGGCAGCGCTGGTGCGTCGAGGCGCTGAAGGAAGGCATCGGCGAGGCCTTCACCGGCACCTCCAACGTGCTGCTTGCGATGGACAACGACCTCGAAGCGCTCGGCACCAACGCGCATGAGCTGCCGATGGTGTTCGCGGCACTGGCCAATTCCGAAAAGGAGCTGAAACAGTCGCCCTACAAGGTGCTGCAGGATTGGCAGCGCTACTATGGCGGCAATCTCTTGATCGTGCTGCCCGATGCTTTCGGCACCGCTTCCTTCCTGCGCGACGCGCCGGACTGGGTGGCCGACTGGACCGGCTTCCGCCCCGACAGCGCGCCGCCGATCGAGGGCGGCGAAAAAATCCTGTCCTGGTGGCGCGAGAAGGGCAAGGACCCCAAGCAGAAGCTGCTGATCTTCTCCGACGGGCTCGAGGTGGAAACCATCGAGGAGACCTACCGCCACTTCAAGGGTAAGGTTCGCATGTCCTTCGGCTGGGGCACCAACCTCACCAACGACTTCGAAGGCTGCGCGCCGACGGAAACCAACAGCCTCGATGCCATATCCCTGGTCTGCAAGGTCACCGAAGCCAATGGCAGGCCGGCGGTGAAGCTCTCCGACAATCCCGCCAAGGCGACGGGGGATGAGAAAGAGATCGAGCGGTATCTCAGGATTTTTGGCCAGAAGGACCGCGTGGAGCAATTGGTCAAGGTGTGAGAAGCGGCGGGCTCTCGGATAGGTCGAGTTCCTTCGTGCCCCCCTGTCCTGCCGGACACGTCCCACGCAAGGGGGCTACGGGTACGCAAACATTTTCAAAAACCGTTGTATCAACCGCTTGACGAGATTGTTCGATGACCCGGCTCCTTTCCTCTCCCTCCGGAGGGGGGAGAGGTGGCGCCGCGAAGCGGCGACGGAGTGGGGGAACCACTTGGCAACCACCGCAACAGGCATAGGAAAGAGGACCGCGCGCAAGCATCGTCTCGACCCGCGCCAGGGTCGACCCCCACTCCGTCGAGCTGCGCTCGACACCTCTCCCCCGATCGACGGGGGAGAGGAAGAGTGCCAAGCTATCCGAGCAGGCGCCTGTCTTCAAAAGCAAAGGCTCCCTTCCGAAGACAACAGCCTGATCTCCCCCCTCGTGGGGGAGATGTCCGGCAGGACAGAGGGGGGCACCGTAGAGCACCGCCGTCTATCGTTGGCCTTATTGCTCACCGCCGTATCGCTCATATCCCCCACCCCCGCCTTCGCCCACGCCTCCGACCGTGGTCACGTCCTGCTCCTGCCGACCGGCTACTATCTCGTCGGCGGCGCTTTCGCCGTAGCGATCAGCTTCTTGGTGCTGGCGCTGCTGCCGCCGGCGGCGCTCGACAACTTCTGGCGCCGGCGCCTGCCGCTTTTCACCTTCAGCGACAGCCCCCGCACCGCCATCAGCCTGATATCCTTTGCCGGCTTTGTAATCCTCATTGCCGCCGGGTTTTTCGGCAGCCGCGACCCGCTCTCCAACCCGCTGCCTCTGGTGATCTGGACGCTGCTGTGGGCCGGCCTCACGCTGCTGCAAGGCGTCTTCGGTGACCTCTGGTCGTGGCTCAACCCCTGGTATGGGCCGTGGCGCCTCGTCTCACGCCCGTTTGGCGCAAGCGATGAGGGATCATGGCGCCTCCCCCGATGGCTCGGCTGCTGGCCTTCCGTGATCCTGTTTTTCGCCTTTGCCTGGTTCGAACTCATCGATCCGGCGCCCGACGATCCGGCACGGCTAGCCTTTACCGCCGGCCTCTACTGGCTGTTCTCTTTCCTCGCCATGCTGGTGTTCGGCTATCGCGGCTGGAGCAGGAGCGGCGAGTTCCTGACCATCTTCTTCGCGATGGTGGCGCGTTTCGCACCGGTCGAGCGCGACGAGAAAGGCCGGCTCGCGCTGTGCTGGCCAGGCGCCAAGCTGCTGGCAGCGGAGCCTTTGCCGCCCAGCGGCGTCGCCTTCCTGCTGCTGGCCCTGTCGTCGGTCTCCTTCGACGGCCTGTCGAAAACCTTCTTCTGGCTCGGCCTGTTCGGCGTCAACCCGCTCGAATTCCCGGGCCGCACCGCCGTGATCGGCAGCGGCACTTTCGGGCTCGTCCTGACGTTGGTGCTGCTGACGGCGGTGTTCCTTCTCGCGGTCTGGCTCGGCCAGCGTCTGGCCCGCAGCGATCAGTCATTCGCCCAGGCAGCCGGACTGCTGGTGTGGTCGATCGTGCCGATAGCGCTCGCCTATCATGTCGCGCACTACCTGACGGCGCTGCTGGTCGACGGCCAATATGCGCTTGCCTCCCTGTCCGACCCGTTCGCGCTGGGCTGGAACCTGTTCGGCACCGCCGACATCCAGGTCGAGGCTGGCATCGTCGCCGGCGCGGAGTCGGCCTGGTGGCTGTGGAACATCCAGGCCGGCGCCATCATCCTGGGGCATGTGCTCGCCGTCCTCGTCGCCCACGGCTTTGCCTGGCGCCTGCATCCGCAGCCTGCCCGCGCCGCACTCAGCCAGTTTCCGCTCACGCTGCTGATGATCGCCTATACGGCCTTCGGCCTCTGGTTGCTTGCCACGCCGACCGCCGGATGAGAAAAGGGCGGCCCCGATGTCGTTGGGGAAAGCTCGCTTGCCACATCAAGGCTTTGGTGATTTAGTTTGTACACATGCAATTTTTTGCACCCTCTGAGCGAGGATGCCGAAGCCGCCTTATCGTTGGTCAAGACTGAAAAACAGGGGAACGAACATGGCTGACAAGAACGGATTTTTCGACCTCTCCAAGACTAGTCTCACCTCCAAGACTGCCCTTACCCGCCGCACCGCGCTGAAAGGTCTGGCCGCCGGCGCCGGCCTTGCCGTCGCGCCAGGTTTCGTCCGCTATTCCCAGGCGCAGAGCTCGGCGCCGATCAAGATTGGCTTCCAGTCACACCGCACCGGCATCGGTGCTGCCTATGGCCGCTGGTACGAGAAGACCACCGCAGCGGCGGTCAAGGCGATCAACGCCGCCGGCGGCATCAATGGCCGTCAGGTCGAGGTCATCATCGAGGATGACGGCACCGATCCCGGCCGCGGCGCCGAGGTGGTCGGCAAGTTCGCCACCCAGCACAAAACCGACATCGTCTTCGGCACGCTGTTCTCGCATGTCGTCATCGGCTCGGCGCCCGCCGCCGGCGAAAACAAGATGCCCTATTTCGTCGTCAGCGAAGGCCACCACGTCGCCTCGACCAAGCTCAACCGCTATGTCTTCCAGCCCGGCATCACCGATGTGAAAAGCCAGATCCAGTCGATGGCACCGTGGATTGCGGCTAATGCCGGCAAGAAGGTGACGCAGATCTTCCCCGATTTTGCCTTCGGCTACGACCATCGCGACTACCTGCCGCCGGCGCTGAAGGCGCAAGGGGCCGAGGTCATCGCCCAGATCGCGATCCCGCCGACGGAATCGTCCTTCACCAAATATTTCCCGCAGATCCCGCCCGAGACCGAGGTGATCTACCACGTCATGGTCGGCCCGGCGGTGCTCACCTTCGTCAAGGAGCTCGGCGAGTTCTACGGCTCCAACCGGCCGCAGCTGTTCGGCTTCATCGATTCGCTCGAAGCCACCGACATCAACAGCCCCGGGCTGGAATTCCTCGACGGCAGCCATTTCTGGGAAGGCTCGCCGCGCTATGCGCAGGCCGATGACAGCGAGGCGCAAAAGGCCTATCGCGCCGCTGTCGGCATCGACGACAATGGCGCCGCCGTCGGCGACCCCAAGGACGTCTCCACCGCCGCGCACATGTTCGGCTGCTGGGAGACACTCTATGTCGTCAAGAAGGCGATGGAAGACGCCGGCTACAAGGGCCCGGAAGACCGCGCCAAGCTGGTCGAGGCGACCGAGGCACTGACCGCCTTCGCCGAAGGCCCGGAGCATCCGCAGGGCGCAAAAACCTTCAACGGCAAGATCCACCAGTGCTTTGGCATCCAGAACATCTCGAAGGTCGAAGGCGGCAAGCTGAAGGTCGTGCACAAGACCAAGATCGAGGACGGGCTTTACGAGGCTGAGGGGGATTATACGACGCAGGCGCTTTAGACCCGGCTTGCCTGTAAGCGTGAGCGCCAAGGCACCCCCCTCTGTCCTGCCGGACATCTCCCCCGCAAGGGGGGAGATCGGCAGTTCATGCGGCAGTGCCCATCTGCCGGCGTTGATGATTGGCGAAACCAGAGACAGCATCCAATCTCCCCCCTTGCGGGGGAGATGCCCGGCAGGGCAGAGGGGGGTGCCTGGCGCATCCGCTGGTGCCTAGCCGATGCACTTCGGACCCCACCTCCTCCTCGCCGCCCTCGAAGGCCTCGTCACCTCAGCGGTGCTGGCGCTGACGGCGCTTGGGCTTTCGCTGGTGTTCGGCGTCATGCGGGTCGTCAACGTCGCGCATGGCGAGTTCTTCATGTTGGGCGCCGTGCTCGCCTGGGCGATCACCACGGCGATCGGCGGCCATCCGGCGCTCGGCTTCCTGGCGGCGCTGGTGATCGCGCCGCTGATTGTCGGCGCCATTGCGCTGGTCGCCGAACGGTTGGTGCTGCGCCGGCTCAATTACAATCCGGAGGCCACCATCGTTGCCACCATCGGCATGCTCTACATCATCCAGCAACTGGCGCTGACCTTCTATGGTCCCGAGGCGCGGCCCGTCGAGCCGCCGTTCAGCTACCGCATCCTTTTGCCGTGGTTCGGCTATTCCGGCTATAAGCTATCGATCATAGCCGCATCCGCGCTTCTCTTGATCGCAACATGGCTGGTGCTGACGGGCACGAAGATCGGCCTCGTCATGCGCGCCACGCAGTATGACAGCGAGACGGCGCAGGCCTTCGGCATTCCGGTCGGCCGCGTCTATGGCGGCGTCTTCGCGCTCGGTGCCATGCTGGCGGCGATCGCCGCGGTGCTGATCGTGCCGATCAGCCAGGCGCATTATCTGATGGGGCAGGACCCGCTGCTGCTCTCCTTCATCGTCGTCATCATTGGCGGCCTCGGCTCGCTGCGCGGCACCGTTGTCGCCGCCGTGCTGATCGGCATGTCGGACGGTATCATCTCGATGTTCTTCTCGCCGACGCTGGCCAAGATCATCGCCACGCTGCTGGTCGCCATGGTGCTGGTGTTCCGGCCGCAAGGCCTGTTCGGGACACAAGCTCGATGAGCGAAGCTTCGCCGGCAAAGGCCTATGCGCTGCATCTCGGCGTCATCGCGCTGCTCTTCGTGCTGAGCTTCCTGCTGCCGGAGTATTATCACGGCCTGCTCGCCCGCATCATGGTGCTGGCGGTGTTTGCCATGGGCTACAACATGCTGTTTGGCTATATCGGCCTGCTCAGCCTCGGCCATGCCATGTTCTTCGGCGCCGGGCTTTACGGCGCCGGCCTTTCCATCATCCAGCTCGGCTGGAGCGTGCCACTGGCCTTCCTCAGCGGCGTTGCCTGCGGCGCAGTGCTGGCACTGGCGATCGGCCTCCTGGCGCTGCGCACCACGGGCGTGGCCTTCATGATCGTCACCATGATGTTTGCCCAGGTGTTTTATCTCCTCATCCTCTACTTCGCGTCGTGGACCGGCGGCGATCAGGGTCAGGTCGTGCCACAGCCGGCGCGCGTCCTCACTTTCGGGGCGACCTCGCTCGATCTCACCAATCCGACCGTGCGCTACATGAGCGCGCTGGCGCTGTTCTCGCTCGTGCTGCTGATCACGCTGGCGATCGTCCGCTCAAGGTATGGCCGCGTGCTCATCGCCATCCGCGAGAATGAGGAGCGAACGAAGATGCTGGGCTACGACACCTTCTCCAACAAGCTGATAGCTGTCGTCGTCTCCGGCACAATCTGCGCCGCCTCGGGTGCGGCCTATGCGCTGCTGTTCGGCTATGTCGGCTCGAGCTTCGCCTCGGTGCAATATTCGATCCTGCCGCTGCTGTGGGTTTTGCTCGGCGGTGCCGCCACAACGCTCGGGCCACTGATCGGCACGGTCTTCATGTACTATGTCATCGACGTCACCAGCGGCTACACTTCGGCCTACCTGCTGATCGTCGGCGTGGCGCTCATCCTTTTGGTGCTGTTTTTCCAGAAAGGCATTTTGGGCACCATTCGCCAGCGCTGGCTTGGGTGGCTGCCATGACGCCGCTTTTGACGACGAAAGGCCTGTCACGCAATTTCGGCGGCTTGCGCGCCGTCGACAGTGTCGACTTCACCTTGATGCCGGGCGAAATCCGCGCCGTCATCGGCCCCAACGGGGCGGGGAAGACCACCTTCGTCAGCCTGGTCAGCGGCCGCATCCAGCCGTCTTCGGGCGCCATCGTCTTCGACGGCGCCGACATCACCAGCCTGCCGGCCTATGTCAGGGTGCGCCAGGGCATCGCCTACACCTTCCAGATCACCAGCGTCTTCGCCAATCTCAGCGCCTACGACAATGTCGCCCTGCCGGTGCAGCGCACGCTAAGCGATGGCCGCTCGAAGGGTGCGGTGCGTGCCGGCGTCATGATGGCGCTCGAACGCACCGGCCTTGCCGACCGCGCCCATATGCCAGCCGGGCAATTGTCCTATGGTCACCAGCGCCTGCTCGAGGTGGCGATGGGCCTGGCGCTGAAGCCACGCCTGCTGATCCTCGACGAGCCGACGCAAGGGCTGGCCGACAGCGAGATCGACAATTTCATCACGCTGGTGCGCGACATCGCCAAGGGCGCGACCGTGCTTTTGATCGAACACAACATGCCCGTCGTCATGCAATTGGCCGACCGCATCACAGTCTTCAATGCCGGCAGGATCCTGGCTGAAGGTACGCCCGAGGCGATCCGCGACAACGCGGCGGTGCAGGAAGCCTATCTGGGGACCGCCCCATGATTGAAACGAACAAGGCGGAGACGAGCAGGACGGAAGCGTTGCGGATCGCGGGGCTGGACTGCTTCTATGGCGAGGTCCAGGTGCTCTACGGCCTCGACCTCGTGCTGAACAAGGGCGAGGTGCTGTGCCTGTTCGGCCGCAACGGCGCCGGCAAGACGACGACGCTGAAGGCGATCATGGGACTGGTTCCTTCAAGTGCCGGCTCGATCAAGCTCGCCGGCCAGGAATTGACCGGCCTGCCGGCGCATGAGGTGCCGAAGGCCGGCGTCGCCTACGTACCGCAAGGAAGGCGGCTGTTCGCCGAGATGACGGTGGCGGAGAACATCGAGATCGGGCTGATGGCACGCGGCAAGGGTAAGGCCGTGCGGGAAAACGTCCTCGACCTTTTTCCATTGCTGCGCCAGCGGCTCAGGCAACGCTCGGGCACACTGTCCGGCGGCGAGCAGCAGATGCTGGCCATGGCGCGTGCGCTCTGCCTCGAACCGCAGGTGCTTTTGCTCGACGAGCCGACCGAAGGGCTGATGCCGTCGATGATCGCAAAAATCCGCGAGACGGTGGCGAAGCTGCGCGATATGGGCGTCTCGACCATTTTGGTGGAACAGCGCGTCGACGCGGTGCTGTCGGTCGCCGACCGCGTCTCGTTCATCGAGAACGGCCGTAACCGCGAGACGGTGGATGTCGAGGAATTGCGCGCCGATCCGTCGGCGGTCAGGCGCTATGTCGGCGTCGGCTGATCAGCCGAAGAACAGAAAGCCCGCGATCAAGAAGGTCGGGATCAGCACCAGCCCGGACCACAGCGTGTAGCCGAAGAAGCCGGGCATCTCGACGCCGCGCTGCCGGGCGATGGCATAGACCATGAAATTGGGCGCATTGCCGATATAGGTGTTGGCGCCCATGAACACGGCGCCCGCCGAAATCGCGGCAAGCGTCGAGGCAAACTCCGTCATCAGGTGGTGTGGATCGCCGCCGGCCAGTTCGAAGAACACCAGATAGGTCGGCGCGTTGTCGAGGAAGGACGACAGCGCACCGGTCAGCCAGAAATAGGCGAGGTCATTGGGTGTGCCTTGCGCCGAGGTGACGAGCGCGACCAGCGGCGCCAGCGCGCCCTCATGACCGGCCCTCAGGATGGCGATGACCGGCACGATGCAGATGAAGATGCCGGCAAACAATTTTGCCACTTCCGCGATCGGTCCCCAGTTGAAGCCGTTCGCCTCGCGGTATTCCTTGCGCGAAACCGCCAGTGAAACGAAGGCCAGCCCCAGGATGATGGCGTCGCGCACCAGGTTCTGCAGTTCCAGCGTCACGCCTTGAATGGAGATGCTGACCTCAGGCTCCCATGTCGCCGACAGCAGGATGGCGCCGATGACGCCCGCCAGCAGCGGAATGTTGGGCAGGCCGCGGATGCGTATCTTCGAATCCGGTGTCGGATCCTTGACCTTCGGCGCCCCGCCCTCGCGCCGGTGCAGGATGATGTCGATCGCCAGGAACACCGCCAGAACCAAGCCGCCAACGAACAGCGTCTCGCGATAGAGGTTCGCGGTTGTCCAAAAGAAGTCGACGCCGCGCAGGAAGCCGACGAACAGCGGCGGGTCGCCGAGCGGCGTCAGCGAGCCGCCGATGTTGGACACCAGGAAGATGAAGAAGACGACGACATGGGCGTTGAACGGCCTGTTATCATTGGCGCGGATGACCGGCCGGATCAGGATCATCGAGGCGCCGGTCGTGCCGATGACCGAGGCGAGCAGCGCCCCGACCAGCAGCAGCCCGGCATTGACCGGCGGCGTGCCGTGGATGTTGCCGGCGACCAGAATGCCGCCCGAAATGGTGAACAGCGCAAACAGCAGGATGATGAACGACATGTATTCAGTGAGAAGCGCATGCAGCACCGCCTCGGTCGCCGTGAGGACACCGAAGGCGAGCGCCAACGGCACCACCACGAGTGCGGCCCAAAGGGCCGCGATCTTGCCGTAGTGATGCTCCCAGACATGGTGGAACAGCAGCGGTCCGGTGGCGATCGACAGCAGCAGGCCGGCAAAAGGCAGCACCCACCATAGCGACATCGAGGCGCCGGGCAGCGCGTGCTCCTCGGCCGCGAAGGCTGCTCCCGGGACCAGCATCGCGACGGCCACGACGCATGCCGTGCGCAGGGGGAGCGAATATGAAAAAGGCCCCCTCATCCGGCCGCTACGCGGCCACCTTCTCCCCGAGGGGAGAAGAGACTGGCGTCAACGCTGGCGACCTCCTCTCCCCTCGGGGAGAGGTCGGATTGCCCCGAATTGCCCTTCGCAATTCGGTTGGCAATCCGGGTGAGGGGGACTTTGCCGGAGGGCGATAATCCCACCCCAAAACCGGGGAGCTCTGCCTGATGCTCCACCGTCGGTTCAGTCCGACAACTGGTCTTCAAGCGTCACGCCGGCATCGCGCATACGCTGCAGCATGGCATCGAGCGAGCCGTTGAGATCGATGCCACGGCAGGCATCGAGCCGGACGGTGGTTTTAAAACCCTGGCTGACGGCGTCCAGCGCGGAAAAGCCGACACAGAAATCGGTCGCCAGGCCGACCAGGGTGATGGTGTCGATGCCGCGCTCCCTGAGGTAGCCACCGAGGCCGGTCGGCGTCGTGTGGTCGTTCTCGAAAAAGGCCGAATAGCTGTCGATGGCGGGGCGAAATCCCTTGCGGATGACGAGTTCCGCCTTGGTCCAGGCAAGGCCGGAATGAAAATCCGAACCGAGGCTGCCCTGGATGCAATGGTCCGGCCACAAAGTCTGTTGGCCATAGGGCATTTCGATCATCGTGAAGGGCTGCGCGCCCGGATGGCTGGAGGCAAAGCTCGAATGGCCGGCGGGGTGCCAGTCCTGCGTCAGCACGACATGGTCGGTTCGCCGGATCATATCGTTGACCAGCGGCACGATCTCGTCGCCGCCGGTCACGGCCAACGCACCGCCCGGGCAAAAGTCATTCTGCAGGTCGATGACAACAAGCGCTTGGTCGGCCATTGGGCCTCCTTCTTCTCTGCGTTGGGCTCAGGCTCCAGTAGAAAGATGCCGCGAACGCGACCGGAGGCAGAAACTTGACCAGATGGCCGGCCGCGTCAACCTCCGAAGGCGTAACAATCTCGTTGCATGCGCCCCGGCCAGGACGACAGCCCAAACTCTGGCTTTGACAATTTCCACGGGCTTGATATCATTTGCATACGAATGAATTTCCGGTCAGAAACCGGCAAGACGATCCCGGGGTAAACGCCTTGGGAGGGCCAATTTCGGGGAAGGCCCCATCTCTGGGAAGGCAAAGCGTGATCCGTTACGCGAAACCCACCACGGTCGACGAGGCGCTCGCGCTGCTTGGCGAGGGCGCCTGGCGCGTTCTTGCCGGCGGCACGGATTTCTATCCGGCGCAGGGCGCGAAACCGTTCCGCGACAATGTCCTCGACATCAACGGCCTCGCGGCGCTGCGTGGCATCGCCGAGACGGATGACCATTTTGTCATCGGCGCGCGCACGACATGGACTGACATCATCCACTATCCCTTGCCGCCAGCCTTCGACGCGCTGAAACAGGCCGCGCGCGAGGTCGGCTCGCCGCAGATCCAGAACGTCGCTTCCGTCGCCGGCAATCTCTGCAATGCCTCGCCTGCCGCCGATGGTGTACCGGGCCTGCTCGTGCTCGATGCCGAGGTCGAGCTGCGTTCGGCAACGACGACGCGCCATCTACCCTTGCCGGATTTCATTCTCGGCAACCGCCGCACGGCCATGCAGCCTGGCGAAATGGTGACGGCCATCCGCGTGCCGAAACCTGCCGCGAGCGGCACGTCCGCCTTCGTCAAGCTCGGTGCTCGGCGCTACCTCGTCATTTCCATTGCCATGGTGGCGGCGCGTCTGGTCGTTGAGAACGACACTGTCGTTGAAGCGGCGATTGCCGTGGGATCATGTTCGGCTGTCGCCAAGCGCCTTGCCGGCGTCGAAGCCGCGATACGCGGGTTGCCTGCGGATGGCGGGCTTGCTGCCGCGATCCAGTCCACACCGATGACGGAACTGTCGCCGATCGCCGATGTGCGCGGCAGCGCCGAATACCGGCTGGATGCGGTGCGCGAGATCGTTGGCCGGACCGTGCTGATGGCCGCCGGGCCAACAAACGACCACATGGTGGCAGCATGAGCCAGGTTCTGCCTGAGGTGGATGAAGCTCTGCTCGATCTGGGCGGCATTCCACCTGGCCTCGGCCCTGAACGCGCCGACATTGCCTTCGCGGTCAATGGCGCGGCCGTTTCGGTCAATGTGCCACCGCTGCGCCGGCTGTCCCAGGTGCTGCGCGATGAATTGCAGTTGACCGGCACCAAGGTTGGCTGCGACGCCGGCGATTGCGGCGCCTGTACGGTGCTGGTCGATGGCGATCCCGTCTGCGCCTGCCTGATGTCGGCGGCCTCAGCCGCTGGCGCATCGGTGACGACAGTCGAAGGGCTCGCCAATGGCCGGCTGTCGGCATTGCAGGCCTCTTTCCTGGCGCATGGCGCGGCGCAGTGCGGCATCTGCACGCCGGCGCTGCTGGTCGCGGCGACAGCACTGCTGGATACGAAGCCCAAGCCGACCGAGACCGAGGTGCAGGATGCGCTGGGCGGTATTTTGTGCCGCTGCACCGGCTACCGGAAGATCATCGCGGCGGTGATGGAGGCTTCTCAGCAGGCAGCAAGCCTCGATTTCTGCCTGCCCCAGTCCGGCCACGCCGTTGGCGCGTCACCAGTCAGGCTCGACGGCCTGCCGAAGGTCACAGGCGGCGAAAAATTCGGCGGCGATTCCTTCCCGGCCAATGCGCTGGCGGTGCTGGTGGTCCGCTCGCCGCATTATCACGCCGGCTTCGCCTTCGGCGATCTCGACGGCTGGACCAAGGCGCATCCCGGCATCGCCGGTGTCTTCACCGCGGCCGACATTCCGGGCAAAAACTGTTTTGGCGTGATCGGCCCTTTCGCCGACCAGCCGGCGCTGGCCGAAGGGTTTGCGCGCCTGCGCGGCGAGGCGGTGGCACTCGTCGCCGGCGAGCGCGAGGCGATGCTCGATCTCGACCTGTCGGATTTCCCGGTGCGCTGGACCGAGTTGCCGCATTTGCTGCAGCCTTGCGAAGCACAGGCCGAAGGGGCGGCACTGATCCATGACAACCGACCAGCCAACCTGTTGACCTCCGGCTTTGTCGAACGCGGCGATCCCGAGGCGGCCCTTGCCGCCGCCGCCGTCACGGTTTCCGGCGCGATCGACACCTCCTATGTCGAGCATGCCTATATCGAGCCCGAGGCCGGCCATGCCTATATGGATGGCGACACGCTGGTCGTCGTTGCCTGTACCCAGGCGCCCTATATGGACCGCGACGATACGGCGAAGGTGCTCGGCCTTGCCGTCGACAAGGTGCGCATCGTGCCGACCGCGACCGGTGGCGGCTTCGGCTCCAAGCTCGATGTCTCGCTGCAGCCGCTGATCGGCCTCGTGGCGCTGAAGACCGGTAGACCGGCGGCGCTCGCCTACACGCGCAACGAATCGATGATGTCGACGACCAAGCGACACCCGGCCGAGATGAAGGCGACCATCGGCGCCGATGCCGACGGCCATGTCACCGGCATGATCTTTGCCGGCGATTTCAACACCGGCGCCTATGCCAGTTGGGGACCGACCGTGGCCAACCGCGTGCCGGTGCATGCATCCGGCCCCTATGCGACGCCAAACTACCGCGCCGAGGGCCGCGCCATCCACACCCACGGTCCGATCTCCGGCGCCTTCCGTGGCTTTGGCGTGCCGCAGGCGACGATCATGCAGGAGACGCTGTATGATGAGCTGGCTGGCAAGCTCGGCATCGATCGGCTCGATTTTCGCTTAAAAAACTGCCTTCGGAACGGCTCCGAAACGGTTACCGGACAGCGACTGGACTCCGGCGTCGGCATTGCCGAGTGTCTTGAATCCCTGCGGCCGCATTGGGCGCGCGCGACGGCCGATGCGGATGCTTTCAACGTTGCCAACAAAGACAGAAAGCGTGGCGTCGGCGTGGCGTCCTGCTGGTATGGCTGCGGCAACACCTCACTGCCCAACCCGTCGACCATCCGCGTCGGCATCGTGGCTTCGGGTGACGTCATCCTGCACCAGGGTGCCGTCGATATCGGCCAAGGCTCGAACACCGTCATCACCCAGATCTGCGCCGATGCACTTGGCCTGCCGCTGGAAAGATTCCGGCTGAAGAGCGCCGATACGGCGATCAGCCCGGACGCCGGCAAGACCTCGGCCTCGCGCCAGACTTTTGTCACCGGCAAGGCGGCCGAAAAGGCTGGCCGCGCCTTGCGCGAAAAAATCCTGCGGTTCGCCAATGTCTCGGATAAGGCCTCCCTGCAGCTGGATGGCTCCGCGATCGTCATCCGCGAGGGTGACGCCGCGCGCCGCATCGATCTCGCCTCGCTCGACTTGGATGCCGATGGCTTCGTCTTCCGCGCCGAGGAAACCTATGATCCGCCGACGCTGCCGCTCGATGCCAAGGGCCAGGGCAAACCCTATGCCCTCTATGGCTACGGCGCGCAGATCGCCGAGCTCGAGGTCGACCTCAAGCTCGGCACGGTGAAGCTGCTGAAAATCACGGCCGCGCACGATGTCGGCAAGGCGATCAACCCGCTGCTGGTCGAGGGCCAGATCGAGGGCGGCATCGCGCAAGGCATCGGCATGGCGCTGATGGAAGAATACATTCCCGGCCGCACCGAAAACCTGCACGATTATCTCATCCCGACCATCGGCGACGTGCCGCCGATCGAGACCATACTGGTCGAGGTTCCCGACCCCGAGGGCCCGTTCGGCGCCAAGGGGCTGGGCGAGCATGTGCTGATCCCAACGGCGCCAGCGATCCTCAACGCCATCCGCCACGCCACCGGCGTGCTCATCACCAAGGTTCCGGCGACGCCGACGCGTATCCGCGCCGCCATCCGCGAAAAGGAGGCGCGCGCATGAGCGAGCTTGCCGAGCGTTTTGAGACCCATGATCCCGGCGAGAAGCAGGTGGCGGAGAAGATCCGCTGCGATGCCTGCCCCGTCATGTGCTACATCGCCGATGGCCGCACCGGCGCCTGCGACCGCTATGGCAATGCCGGCGGCCGCATCGTGCGCATGGACCCGCTGACCATTCTCGACCATGCGGCCGAGACCGGCGCGGTAATCGTGCCCTTCGTCGCCGAGGGCGAGGCATGGGACGGCGAACTGGTCAACACCGGCCGCCGCTTCGTCACGGCCATCGGCGCCGGCACCACCTATCCCGACTACAAGCCGGCGCCGTTCATCGTCAGCCAGGAGGTCGAGGGCGTCGATCTCGTCACTGTCGTCACCGAAGGCATTTTCTCGTACTGCGGCGTCAAGGTGAAGATCGATACCGACCGTCATCTCGGACCCGAAACGGCAATCGTGCGGTCGCAGGGCGAGGCGATCGGCCATGTCACAACAGGCGAATATGGCTCGCAGATGCTGTCGCTGGGCGGCGTCCATCATCTGACCGGCGGCTCCAAGTCGGAAGGCCGGGCGACCTGCGACGCGCTGCTCAATCTGTGCAACCGCAAGCCGGTGGAACTGACCATCGACGGCGGCGCCACCATCATCGTCGAAGCCGGCAAACCACCTGTCATCGACGGCAAGCAGGAACACCGCATGCGCGTCGGCTGCGGCTCAGCGACCATCGGCATGTTCGCCACGCAATGGCGCGGGCTGGTCGACGAGGTGGTGGTGGTCGACGACCACATCACCGGCGTGGTTTCCGAACACCAGGCCGGCAAGGTGCTGGGCTGGCAGGACACCGGGATCAAAATCATCGGCCGCCGTTCGACGCCGGGCCGCTATTTCAAAGTTTCCGAGCCCGGCCTCGGCTGGGGCGGCACCAGCATCTCCGACCCGTTGTCGATCCTCGGTGAGTGGAACGCCAAGAAGGGTGCGCGGCCGGGCCTGTCGCTGCTGATGGTTTCGACCACCGGCGAACAGTTTGCCTATTACGAGCTCGATGACGAATTGAAGCCGGTGGAAAAACCGTTTCCGGAGCGGCTGCAGAAATCCGTGAACCTGATCGAGGACAATTGCGAGCCGGCTTTGTGCACCGTCCTGTTCATCGGCGGCGCCGGCGGCTCGCTGCGCGCCGGCGTCACCGAAAACCCGGTCAATCTCACCCGCTCGGTGCAGGGCTTGAAGACCTATGTGACGGTCGGCGGCGCGCCGGTCTATGTCTGGCCGGGCGGCGGCATCACGCTGATGGTCGATGTCACGCGGGTGCCGGAAGGCGCCTTCGGCTATGTGCCGACGCCGGCGCTGGTGGCACCTATCGAATTCACCTTGCGCCGCGACGACTATATCAGGCTCGGCGGCTACGAAGCCGAGATCCGCAGTGTCGAGGATATCGTCGCCAAGGGCGGCGAATACCTCAATGCACGCAGCGGCACCGGTGCCGCGCCCAGCAATCCCTGGCCGCCGCTGGCGCAGTTGCGCCGGGCCGCTTCGAACGGGACTGGATGATGGACGGCCCGCAAGCGCATTGGCTGCAGGACGGCAAGCGGCTGCATCTCAACCATGGGCCGATCGATCTGATCGTCGAGGCCTTTGGCGAGGCGGATGAGTGTCGTGCCGCCTACGCCCAGGCCGTCACGCGCTTCCAGACGATCCTGATCGAGTTGGTCGAGGAGCTTCCCGAATTGCGGCTCCCAGCGTTTTTCCTGGCGCCACGCACCTTTGCCGGACCGACGGCGCGCCGCATGGAAGCCGCCGTCATGCCTTTGGCGGAATGTTTCATAACACCAATGGCCGCCGTTGCCGGATCGGTAGCCGACGAAATGCTTGCCGCGCTGCTTGCCGGCCGCAAGCTCGATCGGGCCTATGTCAACAATGGTGGCGACAGCGCCCTTCACATCGGCATGGGCCGATCGATCGGTCTGGCGGTCGCCGGCACCGGCAACGGCATGGCCGACCGGATCACCATTCGCGCGGAAGATGGCGTTGGTGGCGTCGCCACCAGCGGTTGGCGCGGCCGCTCGTTTTCACTCGGCATTGCCGACGCCGTCACTGTGCTGGCGCGGACCGGCGCTGAGGCCGATGCGGCGGCGACGCTTATTGCCAACGCGGTAGACCTGCCCGGCAATCCCGCCATCAAGCGCATTCCCGCACGCGAACTGTCGCCCGACAGCGATCTCGGCGCGCGGTTGGTGACGCAAGGCGTCGGTACGCTTGCACTTGGCGAAGTGGCGCGGGCGCTGGACAATGGCCTTGCCGTCGCCGAAGATTTTCGCCGGCGCGGTCTGATTGCCGCATCGGCGCTGTTTCTTGGCGGTGAGGCCCGCATCAGTGGTTCCGTGGCGCTTTCCGCGCCCAACAAAAATTCGAGGGAGGAAGTTGCCCATGCCTGAGTTCCCGATCCGCAAGGTCGCGGTGCTGAGCGAAGAGATCTTTCACGAGGGCGGTCCGGTGGCCGAGGTGCCGCGCCGGCGTGCGGCGGCCATGGCCGTGGTCAGGAACCCGTTCGCCGGGCGCTATGTCGAGGATTTGCAGAGCGCCATGGACGATCTGAAGCCACTCGGCCTGCTGCTTTCCGACAAGCTCATCGCCGCGTTGGGCGGTGACGTCAAACAGATCGACGGCTATGGCAAGGGCGCCATTGTCGGCATTGCGGGTGAACTGGAGCACGGCGCGCTCTGGCATGTGCCTGGCGGCTACGCCATGCGCGAGCGGCTCGGCGATGCCAAGGCGATCGTGCCCTCGGCCAAGAAGGTCGGCGCCTTCGGCTCGAAGCTCGACGTGCCGCTCGGCCACATCAACGCAGCCTATGTGCGCAGCCATTTCGACGCCATGGAAGTCGGCATCAGCGACGGTCCGCGCCCCGACGAGATTCTTTTTTGTCTGGCCATGACCTGCGGGCCGCGGGTTCACAACCGCATGGGCGGGTTGGCGGCAGCCGACATCAAGGCCTGGGACGGGCTGCGGTGAGCGGCGAGGAGCTCAAGCTGGTCGAAGTCGAGGCGCCGGACGATCAGGATTACCTCCTGCAGGAGCAGGTCGGCTTCATCCTGCGCAAGGCGCATCAGCGCCATGTCTCGATCTTCGCCGCCCATATCGGCGACCTGACGCCACCGCAATTCGCCGCGCTGGCCAAGCTGCGCGATGTCGGCGAGACCTCGCAGAACCAGCTCGGCACGTTGATCGCGATGGATGCGGCGACGGTGAAAGGTGTGATCGACCGGCTGAAGGCGCGCGGCCTGGTCGAGCTTTCCAAGCATGAGGTCGACAAAAGGCGGCTGCTGGTCAATTTGACCCCCGAGGGTCGCGACGCGATCGAACGCCTGATCCCGCTGGCGCGCGAGATCACCAGGGAAACGCTGGCGCCGCTCTCGGCCAAGGAGATCGCCACCTTCACGAAGCTGCTGGCGAAGCTGGCGTAGGTGCGGCGGCGAGGTCCTTTCCTCTCCCTCCAGAAAGGGGAGAGGTGGCGCTGCGAAGCAGCGACGGAGTGGGGAACCACCTGGCAACCGCCGCCAACGGATATTGAAAGCGCACCAGGGCGCAAGAATCTTCCTGCACCGCGCCAAGGGTCGACCCCCACTCCGTCGAGCTGCGCTCGACACCTCTCCCCCGATCGACGGGGGAGAGGAAGGGTGCCAAGCTGTCCCTGGGACGAAGAACCTGGACCTTGGGTCGGCACTTATCTCCGGCGAAAACTCAGAGGCCGTTGTCCTTCAGCACCTGGGCGGCGTTTTCCTTGGTGATCTTCTCGGTCGGCAAGGTGATGGTCTTTTCGACCTTCTCGCCGTTGAGGAACTTGATCGCCTGACGCAGGCCTTCGGCGCCGGGGGTGACATAGGTGAAGGTCGCCGTCAGCTCGCCCTTGTTCACCATTTGCACGCCTTCGTTGGGCAGGCCGTCAATGCCGATGAACTTGATGTCCTTCTCGCGGCCGACATCCTTGGCGGCGAGATAGGCGCCGTAGGCCATCGGGTCGTTGTGGCCGTAAACGAGATCGATCTTCTCGTTGGTTTTCAGCGCGTTGGCCATCAAATTGTAGGCCTGGTCCTGCTTCCAGTCGCCCGACTGCTGGTCGAGCAGATATTTGATGCCCGGTTCCTTGTCGGTGAATTCGTGGAAGCCGTCATGGCGGTCATGCGCCGGCTGGGTGCCCATGCCGCCCCAGATCTCGACGACATTGCCTGATGCCTTGCCCTTGCCGCCGAGCAGTTCGACGGCATATTCGCCAGCCGCGCGGCCGATCAGCTTGTTGTCACCGCCGACGAACTGCGTGAAGTCCTTGGTGTCGACATTGCGGTCGAGCACGAAGACCGGGATCTTGGCGTCGATCGCCTGCTGCACGACGCCGGTCAGGCCGGCGGATTCCTTCGGCGACACCAAAAGCGCGTCGACCTCCTGACGGATCAGGTTCTCGACGTCGGCGACCTGCTTCTCGGTCTTGTCCTCGCCGTCGGTGATGATCAACTCGACCTCAGGATGCTTGGCGGCTTCGGCAATGATGTCCTTGTTGAACTGGGCGCGCCAGGGCTCGATGGTGGTCACCTGCGAGAAGCCGATCTTCCACTTCTTGTCCTGGGCGAAGGCGTTGCCGGTCGTCAGAAGCGCGGTGGTGGTCAGCAGTGCCGCGCCAATTGCGGCAAGCTTCAGCATGTCACGTCGTTTCATTTCTTGTTTCCTCCGAGATTGAGAGACGGGGTCTCTTGCGACGGCCGCTTTGCCGCGGCCGTTTCCTTGCGCGCCGCTAGCCCGCCGGGCAGGCGCAGATAGGCCAGGAGATCACCGGCATTGCGCTCCTGCACGAGCACGGTGCCGATGATGATCATCCCCTTCAGCACCAGCTGAAGGTTCGAATTGATGTTGTGGAGCTGCAATATGTTGGAGAGCAGCCCGAAGATCAGCACGCCGCAGAACGTGCCGGTCAGGCTGCCGCGTCCGCCCATCAGGCTGGTGCCGCCGATGACCACGGCAGCGATGGCGTCGAGCTCCAGCCCGGCGCCGGCATCGGGCTTGCCTTGCCGGTACTGGGCCACATAGAGCACCGCGGCGATGCCGGCGAGCAGGCCGGAGATGGCATAGGTGGCGATCTTGACGCGGCCGGCGGCGATGCCGGAAAGCCGGGCCGCCTCCTCATTGCCGCCGATGGCATAGACGTAGCGGCCGAACGGCGTGAAGCGCAGCACCGCGCCGTAGATCAGGATAGCACCGAGGAAGAACAGGCCGGGCATCGGGATGACGCCGAACACCAGTGAGCGCAGCATCTCGAAATCGGCGGTGGCGTTCGAGCCGGTGTAGACCGGCAGCACGGCATTGTTCTGCCCGGCGGTGAGCCTGGCGATGCCGAGTGCCGTCACCATCATCGCCAGGGTGACGATGAAGGGCTGCAGCCGCCCGGCAACGATGATGAAGCCATTGATGGCGCCGAACAGCAGGCCGACGCAGGGCGCCACCAGCAGCACGCCGAGCACGCCGAATTTGGGTTCGATCTGCGGCAGCAGATACCACAGGGAAAGACAGCACAGGACCACGCCGACGATGGCCGGCGTGACCAGGCCACGAACATTGTCCACCCGGGCATCGCGCGCGGCTGCGTCGGGGCCGGCCCGGGATTTTTCGAGATTGAGGAAGATGAAGCGGGTGACGACGAAGCCGAGGCAAAGCGCCACCAGCGCGACGGTCGGCACGCCCAGTACGACACCTGGCGTCACGCCCGGAACCGTCAGCAGCATGGCGCAGACCACCGAGCAGATAGCCATCAGCGAGCCGACGGAGAGGTCGATGCCGCCAGTGATGATCACCGCCGTCATGCCGGTGGCGATCAGCCCGGTGGTCGACACCTGGCGCAGCACGTCGAGCAGATTGCCATAGGACAGGAAGATGTTGTTGCCCTTCGAGCTCACCGGCGAGCCCAGCACGCCGATCAGGAAGATGGCGATCAGGCCCCAATAGAGTTTTGTGCGGGACAGGAGTTTCAGGGCAGTCATGCGGCTGGTCTCGATAGGGTCCGGCGCGGGGCGGCGAGGCGCATGATGGCCTCTTCGCTCGCGGCGTCGCGGGAAAGAATGCCGGTCTGGCGGCCATCAGCCATCACCAGGATGCGATCCGAAAGATGCAGCAATTCCGGCAATTCGGAACTGATGACGGCGATGGCGAGCCCATCGCGCGCCAGCTGGAAGATGAGGTCGTAGATCTCGCGCTTGGCACCGACATCGATGCCGCGCGTCGGCTCGTCGAGCAACAGCACCCGTGGCCTCGTCGCCAGCCACTTGCCGATGACGACCTTCTGCTGGTTGCCGCCCGACAGCGTGCCGGCGGGCTGGTCGATGTCCCGGCAACGGATGCCGAGTGCCTTGACCGCCTGTCGCGCCAGCCCCTGTTCGCCGGCCAGCGAGCGGATGCCGAAGCGTGCCAGAGACCCGACCAGCGGCAGTGCCACATTGTCCGTGATCGAGGCCTGCAGATGCAGGCCTTGCGTCTTGCGGTCCTCGGTGACCAGCGCGATGCCCAGCCGCCTGGCGTCGCGGGGCGAGCGGATATTCACGGGCAGGCCGTCGAGCCGGATCTCGCCACCGGTCCGGCCGTCGCTGGAGCCGAAGATCGCTTCCATGATCTCGGTGCGGCCTGAGCCCAAAAGGCCGCCTATGCCGAGGATTTCACCGGCGGCAAGATCGAAGCTGACCCCTTCGATCACCTGCCGCCAACCATGGCGGTCGGGCTTCGACAGCGACAGATTGCTGACCGAAAGCACGGTTTGGCCGTCGGGCTCCCGCTCGTCTTGGGAGGATGCGAGCAGGTCCCGTCCGACCATCGCCGAAATGATGGCATTCTCGTCGAGCTCGGCCATCGGCCGCGTCAACACGTGGCGCCCGTCACGGAACACCGTGACGCGGCCGGCCAGATGCATGACCTCGTCGATGCGATGCGAGATGTAGACGATGGCGACGCCGCTGTCGGCAAGCTGGCGGATGATGCGGAACAGCCGCTGGCATTCGGCCGGCGACAGTGCCGAGGTCGGCTCATCCATGATCAGGATGCGCGCCGACATCGACAGCGCCTTGGCGATTTCGACCAGCTGCTGTTCGCCGACGCGCAAGGCGCCGACGCGGGCTTCAGGATCGAGTTCGATGCCGAGCCGCTGCAGCAAGGCGCCCGCGGCACGGCTGCTCGCCTTGCGGTCGACGATCAGCCCGGCGATCAGTTTCTCGCGTCCAAGGAAGATGTTGTCGGCGACGCTGAGTTCCGGCACCAGGTTGAGCTCCTGGTGGATGATGGCGATGCCGGCATCCTCGGCCTCGCGTACGCCGGCGAAGCTGACCGGCCTTCCATCGACGCTGACCGTGCCTTCGTAGCCGGTGTAGACGCCGGACAGGATCTTCATCAGCGTCGACTTGCCGGCGCCGTTCTCGCCCATCAGGGCATGGACCTCGCCACGCCGCAATTCGAAGCCGACATCGACCAGAGCGGCAATGCCGCCGAAGCTCTTGGAAATGCGCTCGGCGCTCAGGACGACATCGGAACGGTCCGCCGCCGCGGCATGCCCATGGGCGATGGGACCTCTGTGCTCCATGACAATGGCGGCCTCCCTTCCGTCGTCGTCAATTTCATCCAAACGCTAATCTAAACGTTTCGATGCTGTCAAGCCACCATCTGATAGTGCAGGATTGACCCTTTTCAATTCTTGCGAAAAACCTTGATATTCCGTAGGTATAGCGAACAAACACCGGCGAAACGTTTCGAAAATGGCAGCATCCAAGCGGACGAGACAGCGGAAATCGACGGCGCCGACCATGCTGCATGTGGCCGAAGCCGCGCGTGTCTCGGTCGCCACCGTGTCGGCGCTGATCAACGGCACGGCGACCGTCAGCCCAGAACTCAGCCAGCGCATCGAACAGGCGATCCGCGATATCGGCTACAAGCGCAATGCGATCGCCCGCAGCCTGAAGATGGGCACGACGCGCACCATCGGGCTGACCGTGCCGCACATCACCAATCCGTTCTTCACCGATGTCGTCTCGGTCATTCAGCAGGCCTTCGACCGCGCTGGCTATGCCGTCATGCTGTGCTGCACGGATGAGGATCTGAACACCCAAGACGACCAGATCCGGCTGCTGCTCGACCGCATGGTCGACGGGCTGATCGTGGCGCGTGTCGGCGATGGCGCCATCCTCAAGCGGATCGTCGACGACGCCAATGTGCCGGTGGTGCTTCTCGATCGCGTCTGCGACGGCGTCGACACCGATACGGTGGTGCTCGACAACCAGCGCGCGGTGTTCGACGCCATCACCTATCTGATCAATCTCGGCCATCGACGCATAGGCTACATCACCGGCACGTCTGATATTTCGCCGATGCATGACCGCATGACCGGGTATCGCGAGGCGCTTCACGCCGCCGGCCTGCCGGTGGCCGAGGAGTTGGTCCGCTCCGGCAATTTCCATGAGATCGACGGCTACAACGCGACCATGCAGCTGCTTTCGTCGCATGACCGGCCAAGCGCGATCTTCTCGGCCAACAACCCGATGGTGATCGGCACCATGAAGGCGATCCGCGACATCGGCCTGTCCTGCCCCGAAGATATTTCGGTTGCCTGCTTCGATGATTTTCCCTGGTCCGACGTGTTCCAGCCGCAGCTGACCACCGTGGCACAGCCGGTACAGGCGATCGGCGAACAGGCGGCCAATCTGCTGCTCGACCGCCTCGCCGGCAACCGGGATGCGCCACCGCGCAAACTCGTGCTCAAGGGCCGGTTGATGATCCGCAACTCGTGTCGGCCGCTGGGGGCAATTGCGCAGAGCGCGAGTGCCTAGAGCAGTTCACCGTTTCACGGAAACGGCGAACCGCTCTAACTCTTTGTTTTGACGCAATTCCCAAGGGAAAGCGCTATGCGCTTTTTCCCGGGAAAACCGTTACATACTTTTCCTGGAATTGCTCTAAACCGGGAACACCTTGGAACAAAGCGCCTGCAGCTTCGAAAAGACACCCTTGCCGCCCGTGATGACCTGTGTTCCGCTCTGCAGCACCGTCTTTGGGTCTGCCTTCAGAACGGTGCCGCCGGCCTCCTCGATCAACAGCATGCCGGCCAGGCAGTCCCAGGCGTTCATATGTTCTTCGACATAGCCAAGCAGCCGGCCCGAGGCCACATAGGCCAACATCAGGGCGCCGGACGCGTTGCGGAAGAAGACGCCGCCTTCGGCCAGGATACTGCTGATCAGCACGGCGATATTCTCGGCCTCGGCCCGGTTCGAGAATCCGGTCCCCACCGAGCCCTCTTCCAGGCTGGTCGCCGCGCTTGCCTTGATCGGCCTGCCGTTGACGAAGGCGCCGCCGCCGAGCCTGCCGTGGAAGGTTTCGCCGGTCGATGGCTCGTGAATGACGCCGACGACCGTCTCCCCGTCCCGGGCGCAAGCGATCACCACGCACCAGGCCGGAATGCCGCGCACGAAATTGGCGGTGCCGTCGATGGGATCGATGACCCAGACATAGCCGGTCGCGCCAGCGACCGAGGCATGTTCCTCGCCGACGATGCCGTCTTCCGGATAGTCGGCTGCGATGGCCGCGCGGATGAACAGCTCGACCTCGCGGTCGGCTTGCGAGACCAGGTCCTGATGGCCCTTGCTCTCGATGGTCAGGCTTTCCAGATCGCGGAAATATTTGAGCCCGAGTTCGCCCGCCCGCCGCGCCAGATCGATGGCAAACTGCGTGCGGGCGTCAAGATCATGTGTCACGGGAAAGCTCGCTCTTGCCTCTGGAGGCTCCGCACTTAGCAGAGCATCGCTACCGGCAAAAGGACCCGGCGAGACACAAACGTCAGGCCGCCTGCGACAGCGATTTGTGCGCATCCGCCAGGATCTCGAAGGAGCGCACACGAGCGGCGTGATCGAAGATCTGCGCGGTGACCATCAGCTCATCGGCGCCGGTGCGGCGCACGAAGGCATCGATGCCCTGACGGACCGTTTCGGGAGAGCCGACGACGGCGCAGGACAGCGCCTGGCCGAGCATGGTTTTGGCCATCGGGTCGAGATCCCTGTCATAGTTCTCGACCGGCGGCGGCAATCGTCCCGGCCGGCCGGTACGCAGATTGACGAAGGCCTGCTGCAGGGAGGTGAACAGCAGACGCGCCTCGGCGTCGGTGGGTGCGGCAAAGACATTGAGGCCGAGCATGACATGCGGCTTGTCGAGCTGTTCCGACGGCTGGAAGCGCGAGCGGTAGATGTCCAGTGCGTGGTCGAGCTCGGCCGGCGCGAAATGCGAGGCGAAGGCATAGGGCAGGCCGAGCATGGCGGCGAGCTGCGCGCCATAAAGGCTGGAGCCAAGGATCCAGATCGGCACGCTCTGGCCTTCGCCGGGCACGGCCCTGAGGCGCTGGCCTTCCTCGGCCGGCAGGAAATAGCCCATCAGCTCGACGACATCCTGCGGAAAATTGTCGACGCCGGCCTCGAGGTTGCGGCGCAAGGCGCGCGCGGTGTTCATGTCGGTGCCGGGTGCCCGGCCAAGGCCGAGATCGATGCGGCCGGGAAACAGGGCGGCCAGCGTGCCAAACTGCTCGGCGATGACCAGCGGCGCATGGTTGGGCAGCATGATGCCGCCGGCGCCGACGCGAATGGTCCTGGTGCCGCCGGCGACATGGGCGATGACCACGGATGTGGCGGCGCTCGCAATGCCCGGCATGTTGTGATGCTCGGCCAGCCAGTAGCGCTTGTAGCCCAGCCGCTCGGCATGGCGGGCAAGATCGAGCGAATTGGCTAGCGACTGCGAGGCATTGCTGCCTTCGACGATCGGCGACAGGTCAAGAACGGACAGTTCGGTCATGCGTTGGTCTCCACGATCTTCTTCTCACGCACTTTGGCCTCGAAGGCCGTGCGGTCGGGAATGATGATGCCGAGCTGGCCTTCCAGCGTGTCGGCGAGTTGGGCGGCGGTGACTATCTCTGTCTGCTCGGTGCGGCCGCCAAGGTGATGGATCGACAGGCGGTTGCCGCGCAACGCGTAACGCCGGTCGGGCGTAGCGCGTGCCGCTATGACGGAGGAGAGGAAATGCGATGTCGGATTGGTCGACAGGAAGTAGTTGGTGACGGAATAGTCGACCTCATATTGTGGCTGCAGGTCGAAGCGATAGAGCGAACGCCAATCGCCGCCGATTGAGGCCTGAAGCCGGAAATGATCGTCCACCTCGACGAGACGGAATGTCTCGTGTGGGGTTTTCTGTTCCGCGCCGGGCTCCAGCAGCAGTGGCGCCGTCAGGGTCAGGCCGCCGAAGCCGACGTCGGCGACATAGGTCCGACCATCAAGCTCGACGCGCAGCAGCATGTGGCTGCGCGCGGTGATGGCGTCTTCGGGTTGGCCCCAAAGCACACGCGCGGCCAGACCGCCGACTTGAAAGCCAAGCGCCTTCAGCGCGTGCATGAGGAGGAGGTTGTGTTCGAAGCAATAACCGCCACGCCCGCCAAGGACGATCTTGTCCTGCAGAGCGGCAAGGTCGAGCCGGACCGGCCGGCCAAGAAAAGGATCGATGTTCTCGAACGGGATCGTCTGCGGGTGGAGGAAATGCAGCGCCTTCAGTGTATCCAGCGATGTGTCCCGCGGACCGGCGTAACCGATGCGAGCGAGATAGGCGTCGAGATCGAAGGAAACGTCGTTCATCAGGAAGCGGCACCGGCCATTGTCCGGCCGGATATAGGCATTCGATCCGGGTGCCGCAAACACGGCCCGCCGGTTACGCCGCGGCCTTGCCGTTCTCCTCGACGGGTTCGTCCTCCACCACGGCGGTTTGCTGCGCGGCGAGGAAATTGCCGACATGGTCGAGCCCCTCGAAATGGTCGCAGAACACCTTGATGACGACCAGCAGCGGCACCGCCATCAGCGCGCCGACGAAACCCCACAGCCACGACCAGAACGCAATGGCGATGAAGATCGCCACGGCGTTGATCTCCAGGCGCCTGCCGACCACCATCGGTGTCACGAACTGGCCTTCGACAATGTCACACAACAGCACGAAGGCCGGCGCCAGCAGCGCGTAGGAAATGGTGTCGAAGCTGATCAGTGCCATCACCGCGACCAGCACGATGGTCAACAGCGCGCCGACATAGGGCAGGAAGTTTAACAATGCCGCGGCGACGCCCCAGACCAGCGGGTTGGGCATGCCGAGCGCCCACAGGCCAATGCCGATGACCGTGCCGAGGCCGGCATTGATGATGGTGACGGTGAGCAGATAGTGCGAGATTTCGCGCTCGACGTCATAGACGACGCGCAGCGCCCGCTTCTTCTCGCTGAGGCTGGCGAAGGACTGGATGATCTTCTCGTAGAACATCGTGCCCGAGGCGAGCAGGAACAGCGACAGCACGAAGATGATGGTGAGGCTCGTTCCCGCCGACAGGATGTTGCTGGCGGCCGCCGACAGGATGCCGGACTGGGCGACCGCCACCTTCTGGATGCCCGGCTCCTGCGAGGTCTCGGTCATTTGCTCGATCTGATGCGAGACCTGCATGATTCTTTCCAGCGGACGCCGCAATTGCGCCAGCCGCTCGGTGAGCTGCTGGCCGATCGACGAGGTGTTGTTGAGGAGGTCGATAACCGGGCCCGAGAGCAAATAGCCGGCGCTGGCGAAGACGCAGATGGACAAGAGCACCAGCAAGGTTGCCGACACCACTTCGGGAATGCCGCGTTTGCGCAGCAGCCGCACGATCGGCGTCAATGTCAGCGCCAGCAGGAAGGCCAGGATGACCGGCATGAAGAAGGCGCGGGCGAAGTAGAGGGCGTAGATGGTCATGAAAATGAAGATGCCGACCAGAAGCGAGCGCATCAGATGCGTGTCGGCGCGTGCCACCTCGCGCGACTCTTCGGCCTCGGCAACGCCTGCGCCCAAAACGGCGGGTTCGGTTTTCATGGTCGCCCTCAAGCCCGCGCCCCTCAGCGCGGCAATTACCTGGATGAAAACGCAGACTCCGGGCGCGGGTTCCATGAGCCGGCTTCGAAGCCGGGCCGGATGGCAGCAGGAAATCAGCGGTTGGGCAGCGCTTCGATCGAAATATTACACCGCATGTAATTGAGACCATGCCTTCGAGGGGCTTAGTGGATGGGGACTTTCGCGATGCAACACTGTCGTAGGGCATCCGCGAAGGTGTGCGTGCAATCAGAAACTGATCTTGCAAGAGGATGTTACAATGCAGAGATTCACCCTTCAGACGATCGAGTCTGCGCCGGAACAATCCAGGCCGACGCTGAAAGCCTTGGCAGAGCGATTTGGTTTTCTTCCGAATGTGATGGCGACGATGGCGAACAATCCGGTTCTTCTCAATGGATTCGCCGGCAGCTTCGGCAGCTTTCACGGTGGCAGCTTCGACGAGATCGAAAAGCAGGTGCTGCTGCTGACCAACGCCGTCACGATCAAATGCCCCTGGACCGTTGCCGCCCATTCGACGTTCGCCATCGAAGACGGGATCGCCGAGAGCGAAGTCTTGGCGATCCGGGCGGGCAGGCTGCCGAGCGATCCCAGATATGCGGCGCTGTCGGCACTGACAAAGGCGCTGATCGAGACCAGGGGAAACGTGAGCGACGCCGATATCGACGCGTTTACATCGGCGGGCTATTCGAAGGCCCAGATCCTGGAAGTCGTGACCGGTATCGGCATTTCCACCATGGCGGCAACCACCACCAATATGGCTGGCACGCCGATCGAGGACCGTTTTCAGCCGCAGCTGTGGTCCGCGGCGGCCTGAACCAATCGACATCGCATGGATTGGCTGACGCGATCCATGCGATGTCGGCTTCATGCGCTGTCCGATCGCCATGTATGGTGCAGGTGGATTGCGAGGACCCCATGAAATCGGCCGATCTCAAGACGAACATGACGCCGAACCTCGGCGTGCTTCTGCGCCACTGGCGTGATCTGCGTGGCCGAAGCCAGCTCGACCTGTCGCTCGATACCGGGATTTCGCAAAAGCAGATCAGCTTCGTCGAAAGCGGCCGCAGCGTTCCCGGCCGCCAGACCTTGATGGCCATCGCCCAGGCGCTCGACATCCCCTTGCGCGACCGCAACAATTTGCTGCTGGCGGCAGGCTACGCGCCGATGTTTTCCGAAGGTGCGTGGGACTCAGCCGAGATGACGGGTGTGACCAAAGCCCTGAAGCGCATGTTGCAACAGCACGAGCCCTTCCCGGCCTTGGTCATGGATCGCTACTGGAACGTGCTGATGACCAACGATGCGGCGCCGCGCTTTTTCGGCTGCTTCATCGACATGGCCGCCCGCCAGGGACCGCGCAACATGCTGCACCTGATGTTCGATCCCCAGGGCATGCGCCCGTTCGTCGCCAATTGGCCCGACGTGGCACGCAGTCTGTTCGAGCGTGTCTATCGTGAATCCATTGGCCGCGTCGTCGACGACAAGACAAAGGCATTGCTGGCGGAGCTGCTGGCCTATCCGGACGCGAAAAGTGAGTGGAAGAACCCCGTGGTGATCGGCTTCATGCCGACCATTCCGCTTAGTTTCATCAAGGAGGACCGGGTTCTCAACTACTTCTCGATGGTCACCACAGTAGGCACGCCGCAAACCGTCGCCGCCCAGGAACTGCGCATCGAATGCATGTTCCCGGCGGACGAAGCGACCGAAATCCATCATGCGGAGTTTATGAAGGCCGCCGGCAGCCCATAAATGTGTAGCGGCGGGACGAGCCCGCCGCTCTACCTCTTGTTTTGCGCAATGCGGACGGAAAACCGTTTCACACTTTTCCTGCAATTGCTTCAGGCGACGGGCGCAGCCACCGCCGGAGCGGATTTCGCGGTTTCCTTGCGCACGATCGGCGCCACTCTCGTGCCGTAGAGCTCGATCGCCTTCATGATCTTGGCGTGCGGCATGGTGCCGATCGCCATCTGCAGCAGAAAGCGGTCATTGTTGAAGATCCTGTGCTGGGCAACGATCTTCTCGGCCACCTGCTCCGGACTGCCGACGAACAGCGCGCCGTTGGGACCACGCGACTGGTCGAAATGCGCCCGCGATGTCGGGCCCCAGCCACGCTCACGGCCGATGCGGTTCATCACCTCGGCCTGCGGACCGTAGAAATCGTCGGCCGCCTGCTCGGTCGTCTCGGCAATGAAGCCGTGCACGTTGATGCTGGTGGCGAGACCGGCCGGATCACTGCCGGCGCGTTTGGCGGCTTCGCGGTAAAGGTCGAACAGCGGCGCGAAGCGTGCCGGCTCGCCGCCGATGATGGCAAGCGCCAACGGCAGGCCGAGCGCGCCCGCGCGGGCGGCGGACTGTGGCGTCCCACCAATGGCGATCCAGACCGGCAGCCTGTCCTGGAAGGGTCGGGGATAGACGCCGCGATCGTTGATCGGTGCACGCAGATTGCCGGACCAGGTGACCTTCACCTGATCGCGGATGGCGAGCAGCAGGTCGAGCTTTTCGGCGAAGAGCTCGTCATAGTCCTCGAGATTGTAGCCGAACAGCGGGAAGGATTCGATGAACGAACCGCGCCCGGCCATGATCTCGGCACGGCCGCCCGACAGAAGATCCAGCGTGGCGAACTGCTGGAACACGCGCACCGGATCGTCCGAGGAGAGTACGGTGACCGCGCTGGTCAGCTTGATGCGTTTCGAGCGCTCGGCAGCCGCCGCCAGGGCCACGACCGGCGCTGAGGCGGCATAATCGGGCCGGTGATGTTCGCCGAGACCGAAGACGTCGAGGCCGACCTGGTCGGCCAGTTCGACCTCCTCGATCAGGTTGCGCAGCCGCTCGTGCGGGCCGATGGCGCCGGGGCCGGGCTGTGGGCTGACGTCGGCAAAAGTGTAGAGACCGAGTTCCATGTGATGTCATCCTGGTGTTGGTTTTTAGCGCTAGAGGTAGCGAGCGACCCGTCTTGCCGCCAGAGGGGCTAGCGGTGAACAGTGCATGTCGATTTCCAAGGGAAAGGCGTCTCCCGGCTGCAACATCGCGGAATTTCATGGCTGGCATACCGTTTTGGCGCTTGAACTCTCGGCATTCGCGCGTATGTAAGCCTCGCGAATTGACTTCAGGGAAGTGGACTTGGCTATCTACAGGGAAAAAGACATTTTCGAGCGGCGCAATGCCGCGAACGAGGCAAAGAAGGCGCTTCTGGAGCGCTTCAAGTCGAAGCCGGCGGCAGACGATCCTGCAGTCGTGGCACGACAGGCCGAACGCAAGGCAATCCTCGAGGCCCGCGAGATTCGCGAAGCTGAAAAGGCAAGGCTGAAGCAGGAAAAGCTGGCACGCGAGGCGGTCGAGAAGGCCGAACGCGAGGCAGCGGCCGAAGCGGCACGCATTGCGGCCGAAGAGGCGGCACAGGCCGAAGCGAAGATCAAGGAAGCCGAAGAGAACGAGCGCATCGCCCGTTTGCTGGCCGACGAAGCCGAACGCAAAGCAAAACGCGACGCACGCTATGCGGCGCGCAAGCAGCGCACCGGCAGAACGCCTCCAGGCTTCTCAGCCCGCTAACGCCTTAGCGGCCAAGCTTCGAAATTTGGAATCAGGGTCGCCTTGCAGCGGCCCTGAGGGCGTTTGCGTGAAAGCAAGGCTTTGAGCCTCTCCGAGGCAGGTCGCGCCAGCGGCCGCGCCCTCGGGCCAAGTCCGAGGGGCCGACTCTTGGACGCATTCAAGCCGCGAACTTCAGCCCCATAATGCCGCAGACAATCAGCGCGATGCAGGCAAGTCGGATCGCGGTTGCGGGCTCGCCGAGCAGCCAGATGCCGAGCAGCGCCGTGCCGACGGTGCCGATGCCGGTCCACACCGCATAGGCGGTGCCGACGGGAAGCGCCTTCAGCGCCAGGCCAAGCAAAGTAAGGCTGACGATCATCGAGGCGACGGTGAGGACCGTCGGCACCAGTTTCGAGAAGCCATCAGTGTATTTGAGGCCGATCGCCCAGCCGATTTCGAACAGACCGGCGAAAAACAGAAGAATCCATGACATCGGGAACGCTCCATCCAGCATGGGGCCGGAGACGGAATCCGATCCTCAGATGCTGATCATAGTGGCGGGTCGTCCCGACCGAATTTTCGGGGAAGCGCGGGGGCGTCCCCGCGCCACAAATATAGGATTGTCCAAACGCCCGATCAACCCGGCGACATTGTCTGACGCCGCCGGTGGGATTTCGCCGCGCCTGACTTGCCGAGGCCTACTTTTCCTTGATGCGCATCGCCTTGACCGGCGGCGCCTTCAGGGCGGGAGCGGGTGCCGGCTTCTTGGCATCCTTCTTCGGCTTGCGGGCTTCCTTGCCTGCCTTCATCGCACCTTTAGCCATGATTCGTTCCTCCAGTTGCGGGATGCAGAGTGAAACAAGAGAAACGCTTTGCTGCAAGGGGGCAGCGCGCCTGTCGCGACTGCCGGTAGACGGCTTTCAACCGGTTTCTAATTTGCTCGTAAACCATCCCGGTCCGTGCCATTCTTCATCTTCGCACTGCAGCATCGACCCGCGCCTTCGCCGGGTGATCGTCAGGCAGGCCGGTCAGGACAACAATGCGGATCCACATCGGCTGCGAGATGAGTTTCGACTTCCCGCAGGAAACGCCGCTTATCGCGATGCTCAATGTCCACTATTCCCGCGCCTCCGATCTCGAGCGCCCGGATTTTTTGACCTCGAATCCGCCGGTGCCGATCGAGAGTTACCGCGACAGTTTCGGCAATTGGTGCAACCGCTTCGTTGCTCCGCCCGGCCGATTCACATTCGGCACCGATGCGGTAATCCGCGCGCCCGGCACTTTCGAAATGGGCGACCTGATGGCCTGGCAGCACGAGGTGCGCGACCTGCCGGCGGACACGCTGCTGTTTTTGCTGCCCAGCCGGTTTTGCGAAAGCGACCTTCTGGCCAGTGAGGCGTGGCGGCTGTTCGGCCATACGCCGCTCGGCATCCCGCGCGTGCAGGCGGTGTGCGATTTCGTCCACAACCATATCGTCTTCAATTACGGCAACGCGCGGCCGACGCGCACCGCCGCGGAAGCCTATCGCGAGCAGAGCGGCGTGTGCCGTGACTTCGCGCATCTCGCCGTCACCTTCTGCCGGGCACTCAACATCCCGACGCGTTACTGCACCGGCTACATCAGCGATATCGGCATGCCGAGGCCGTGGTCGAGCATGGATTTCGCTGCCTGGATGGAAGTCTATCTCGGCGGCCGCTGGCATGTCTTCGACCCGCGCAACAATGCACCGCGGATCGGGCGCATCCTGATCGCCTCCGGCCGTGACGCGGCGGATGTGCCGCTGACCCATATTTTCGGACCAGGGACACTTACCGGCTTCAAGGTGTGGACCGACGAGATCGTCGAATAGAAGGCGTTCCTGTCCATAAGTCTTCAACCGTCTGAACGGCTGGACGGTTCGCGCGTTGTGCTGCCTGTGGAGCTTCGGCGGCAGGGCCGTTACAATGGGCATCCTGAAGGGGACAAGACTGCATGGCCGGGCATGGCGGCTCGAAAACGGTTATCTACGCGGCGCTGGCCGGCAATATGGCCATCGCGCTGACCAAATTCGCCGCCGCCTTCTTCACCGGCAGCTCGGCAATGTTGTCGGAAGGCGTGCACTCGCTGGTCGATACCGGCAATGGCGGCCTGCTGCTCTACGGCATGCACCGTGCCGCGCGCCCGGCCGACCGTACGCATCCGCTCGGCCACGGCCGCGAACTCTATTTCTGGAGCTTCATCGTTGCCCTGCTGGTCTTCGCGCTGGGTGCCGGCGTGTCGTTCTACGAGGGCATCGTCCACATCATGGCGCCGGAGCCGGTCGCCAACGTCAAGGTGAACTATATCGTTCTCGGCCTGTCCTTCCTGTTCGAAGGCACCTCCTGGATGGTGGCGCTGAAGGAATTCCGCCGAGAGAAGGGCAAGCAGGGTTGGCTGCAAGCGTTGCAATCAAGCAAGGACCCGAGCGTCTATACCGTGCTGTTCGAGGACAGTGCGGCGCTCCTCGGCCTGATCGTCGCCTTTGCCGGCATATTGGCGGCGGAGCTGCTGGAGATGCCGGAGCTCGACGGCGCCGCCTCGATCGGCATCGCGCTGATCCTCGGCGCAACGGCGATCTTCCTCGCCCGCGAAAGCAAGGGGCTGCTCATCGGCGAGCCGGCCTCACCCGAGGTGCAGAAAAAGGTGCTGGCGATCGCCCAGCAAGACCCGGCGGTGCAGCGGGCGAACGGCGTGCTGACCGTCCACATGGGGCCGCAGGAGATCGTCGCCGGCTTGAGCATCGAGTTCGAGGACCATCTAACGGCGCCGGAGATCGAGGCCTGTGTCGAGCGCATCGAGGCCCGGCTGAAAAAGGAGATGCCGGAGATCACGCGGCTGTTCGTCAAGCCGCAGACGACGGGCACCTGGGAGCAGCGGCGCAAGCTGATCGAAGCCGCGTCCGAGTAGTCCTGGACCAGCACTGCACTGTTGGCCCCACCACCTGGTCCCGCTAAGATCGGTCGGTGGATTTCGGAGGAGCAAGCATGAAGATCGATGGCGGGTGCCATTGCGGCGCCATCACCTATGAAGCGGAGGTCGATCCGGAAAAGACCTCGATCTGCCACTGCACGGACTGTCAGCAACTGACCGGCACGGCCTTTCGCGTCACCGTTCCCGCGCCTGAGGATCACTACCGGATCACCAGGGGCATGCCAAAGATCTATATCAAGACCGGATCGAGCGGCGCCAAGCGCGCCCAGGCCTTTTGCGGCGACTGCGGTTCGCATCTTTACGCGACGTCGGTTGGCGACGGCCCGAAAGTCTATGGGATCAGGGCGGGGACCGCGCGGCAACGCGAGGATTTGGTCCCGACACAACAGAAGTGGCACCGATCGGCTCTGCACTGGCTTCCGGAATTCGAGGGCATAAGCATCGTGGAGGAGCAGTAGCCCCCTCTCTTGGGTCGAAAGCCGCCCAGGACACACAATTATGTGCTAGCCTCGCTCGCATCAAACGGGCGGGTGATCGCGATGTTGGAAACGGACAAATTGTTTGCCGGTTCGATCCCGGAAAATTACGACCGCTATATGGTGCCGTTGATTTTCGAGCCGTTCGCCACGGACCTTGCACGCAGAGCCGCGTCCTTCTCGCCCAGCGCCGTCCTGGAAGTCGCCGCGGGCACCGGGGTCGTCACCCGCGCCTTGGCGCCAAAACTATCCCCTGACGCAAGCTATGTCGTGACCGACCTCAACCAGCCGATGCTCGACTACGCCGCTTCGTGTCAAGCGCCCGACAGTCGCATCCAATGGCGCCAGGCTGATGCCATGGCGCTGCCCTTTGAAGATGCGGCCTTCGATCTCGTTTGCTGCCAGTTCGGCGCGATGTTCTTTCCCAGCCGCCCCTCCGCCTACCGCGAAGCAAAGCGGGTGCTGAAGCCCGGCGGACATTTTCTGTTCAATGTTTGGGATCGCATCGAAGAGAATGTGTTTGCCGATGATGTGACCAATGCCCTGGCCAGGATTTTTCCGAACGATCCGCCACGCTTTCTCGCCCGCACGCCGCACGGCTACCACGATACGGCATTGATCCGCAGAGACCTTGAGGAGGCAGGTTTCTCGGGTGTGGCGATCGAGACGAGAGCCAAACAAAGCCGTGCGCCCTCGCCGCGCATTCCGGCCGTTGCCTATTGCCAGGGAACCGTTCTTCGCACCGAAATCGAGGGCCGGGATCCGGGCAAACTCGACGCTGCAACGGACTATGCCGCAGCCGCGATTGCGGCCAGACATGGCAGCGGTGCGGTTGCCGCTAAAATTCAGGCGCACGTCATCGTGGCCGTGGCCTAGGTGGAATTGCCCGCTAGTCGTCGCCTTCGACGACCCGCAGCCTGAGCTGGCCGGTCTTTGAATCGGCAACACGCGGGCCGGGCTCGAGTTTCGCGGCCGGTGCCCGTGACGGTGTCTCCGGGGCGGCATCGCCTTCTGGCTGCACGCCGAACTCCAGCGCCTCGATCTTCTGGCCGCGCTTGGTCACCTTCGATGTCGAGACGAGGATATCGTCGATGTCCTTGGCCGACTGGCCGAAATGGACCTGCAGCTTGCGCACCCGTTCGTCGACGCGCTCGACATCCTCCATCAGCCGGATCACCTCGCCCTGGATCAGATGCGCCTGTTCGCGCATGCGGGCATCCTTGAGGATCGCCTGGATGACCTGGATCGACAGCATCAATAGCGACGGCGAGACGATGACGACGCGGGCGCGGTGCGCCTTGTGGACGATCGCCTCGAAATTCTCGTGGATTTCGGCGAAGACCGATTCCGACGGCACGAACATGAAGGCGGTGTCCTGCGTCTCGCCCTGGATCAGGTATTTTTCCGAGATATCGCGGACATGGATCTCGATGTCACGGCGGAACGCCTGCGAGGCGACCTTCTGCAGGTCGGCGCCATCGGCGGCGCGGATGGCATTCCAGGCTTCCAGCGGAAATTTGGCGTCGATGGCAAGCGACGGCGCGCAGTTCGGCATCTTGACCAGGCAGTCCGGCCGGCTGCCATTCGACAGTGTCGCCTGGAATTCATAGGCGCCATGCGGCAGGCCGTCGGCGACGATCGCCTCCATACGCGATTGACCGAAGGCGCCGCGCGTCTGTTTGTTGGAGAGGATCGCCTGCAGCTGCACGACCTGGCCGGCGAGCGACTGGATGTTGCCTTGCGCGACATCGATGATCGCCAGCCGCTCCTGCAGTTTGGCCAGGCTCTCATGCGTGGATTTGGTCTGCTCGGTCATGGTCTGGCCGAGGCGGCCGGTCATGGCGTCGAGCCGCTGGCCGATCGACTGCGTCAGTTCCGCCTGGCGCGCTCCGAACACTTCGGCGATGGCGCCCATGCGGCCCTGCATTTCGGCCTGGCTTTGCAATATGCCGGCCATCCGTGCCTCGGCGTCGCGGGCATGGTCGGCGGCTTCCGCGGCAGCGACCTCGCGCGCCTTGGCCGACCGCCATAGCGCGATGACCAGCATCACGAACAGGCCGAGAAACAGCACGGCGCCCAAGGCCAGCGCGTGGCCAAGCGTGATTGTCGAGGCGCCAAGCCTTGCGACGGGCTCGGAAAGGATGGTGCTCAGATCATTCATGTGGACAGCATAGCCGATTCGGCAGCCTGGCACAGATCAAAACGTGAACGGGGCTCAGGCGCACCGGTTGACGCTTTTCGCTGGACGTCTTAGGTGGAACGCCATGCCGATCAAGCCGCTCATCATTCTTCCCGATCCCATCCTGCGCCAGCTTTCCAAGCCGGTGGAGCGCGTCGACACGCCTTTGCGCAAACTCGCCGACGACATGCTGGCGACCATGTATGACGCGCCCGGCATCGGCCTGGCGGCGATCCAGATCGGCGAGCCGCTGCGCATGCTGGTGATCGACCTGGCCAAGGAAGACGAAACGCCGGCGCCGCATGTCTTCATCAACCCGGAGATCCTGGAGAGCGCCGAGGCGCGCTCCGTCTACGAGGAAGGCTGCCTGTCGATCCCCGACTATTACGCCGAGGTCGAACGCCCGGCTTCCGTTCGCGTGAAATATCTCGATCGCGACGGCAAGCTGCAGGAGATGGAGGCCGAGGGCCTGATGGCGACCTGCCTGCAGCATGAGATCGACCATCTCAACGGCGTGCTGTTCATCGACCACATCTCGAAGCTGAAGCGCGACATGGTGGTGAAGAAGTTCAAGAAGCTCGCCAAGGACAAGGCTCCGGGCAAGCTGGTGGGATAGGCTAGAGTCCTTTCCAAGCTGATGTCGGCGGGACAGTGCCAATGGAGACGCCGATGGCCGACATGCTGATCAAGGACATTCCCGAGCCTTTGAAACGCGAAATCGAACACGCGGCACGCAAGGACGGCGAGAGCCTGTCAGGCAAGGCGATCGATCTTCTGCGCAAAGGCATGGCTGCAGAACGAGAAGGCCGGTCAGGGCCGGGACTCTCGGCATGGGATGCGATTCGCTCGGCTTTTGCGGCTGAGAACGCAATTGGCGATGAATACGCGGAGATCATGGATAGAATCGAAGCGGAAAGGAAAAGCGACCACGGTCGTCCGCGACTTTGACGGGCTTGACCTGAAGCGCGTAAACCCGTTTGAAGCGGGTGCCTAAGCCGGCTCACGGCGCGAGCAGTAGACAGGATATCGTAAGAAAAATGCCCCTTCGCGTCATCTTCATGGGCACGCCGGAGTTTTCGGTGTCGACGCTGCGCGCCATTGCCGAAGCCGGACATGAGGTATCAGCCGTCTACACACAGCCGCCGCGTGCCGCCGGCCGGCGCGGGCTGGAACTGACGCCATCTCCGGTGCAGCGCGAGGCCGAGCGGCTGGGCATCGAGGTGCGCACGCCGACATCCCTCAAGAGCGAAGCCGAGCAGGCCACGTTCCATGCGCTGCAGGCCGATGTCGCCGTGGTCGTCGCCTATGGTTTGCTGCTGCCGAAGGCGATACTCGACGCACCCCGGCTTGGCTGCATCAACGGCCATGCATCGCTTCTGCCGCGCTGGCGCGGTGCCGCCCCCATCCAGCGCGCCATCATGGCGGGTGACCTGGAAAGCGGCATGATGGTAATGCGCATGGAAGAGGGTTTGGACACCGGACCGGTGGGATTGCTTGAAAAATGCCCGATCGGCCCCGATATGACAGCCGGCGATCTGCATGATCGGTTGATGAGCGTTGGTGCGACCCTGATGGTGGAAGCGCTGGCGCGGCTGGAAGAAAACGCCCTGAGATTTACCGCGCAAGCGGCGGAAGGGGTGACTTACGCCAGAAAAATCGATAAATCCGAGACGCGCGTGGACTGGACGCGGCCTGCGGCCGAGGTCCACAACCACCTTCGTGGCCTGTCGCCCTTTCCCGGCGCCTGGTCCGAAATTGACATTGGCGGCCGCATGGAACGGCTGAAACTGCTTCGCTCGACGCTGTCCGAAGGCCTGTCGCTTTCGGACGATTTGGGCGAGTCGGGAGGAATTCTCGATGACCGGCTGACGGTCGCCTGCGGGGCAGGCGCGGTCAGTCTGGTCGAAGTTCAACGTGCGGGCGGAAAGCCCGCCGCCGCGTCGGAATTCCTGCGCGGAGCCAAGATCGTAAAAGGAATGAAGTTCTCATGAGCATGATGTCGATACGCGCGGCAACGCCGCGGGATCGCGAGGCCATTCGCCTCGTCGAGGAACACGCTTTCGGCCAGCAGGCGGAGGCCGGGCTGGTCGATGCGCTGGTCACTGGCGGCGACGCCGTCGTCGAACTGGTGGCGGAAGAAGACGGGCAAGTGGTCGGCCACATCCTGTTTTCGCGGCTGTTCGTCCAGAATGGCGGCAAGAGCTTTGCGGCCCTGGCACTGGCGCCGCTGGCGGTGGAGCCTTCGTTTCATGGCAGCGGAATTGGCGGGGCGCTGATCCGCGAGGCGCATATCCGGCTCAGGGATGCCGGCGAGACGCTGGCCGTGGTGCTGGGCGACCCGGCCTATTATGGCCGTTTCGGCTACAGCCATGCGCGTGCCGAGAAGTTCGAAAGCGAGTACCAGGGCGAGGCGCTGCAGGCGCTGACCTGGGGCGACGCTCCGGAGGCCGGCAAGCTGGTCTACGCTTCCGCCTTCACTGCTCTCGCCGCCTAGGCGAGAGCGTATAGCCGCCCGGCATGCCGCGTTTTCGCCTCGACATCGAATATGACGGCAGCCTGTTTGCCGGCTGGCAGCACCAGGCCGATCAGCCTTCGGTGCAGCAGGCGATCGAGCAGGCAATCGAAAAATTCAGCGGCGAGGCGGTGCGGCTGCGTGCCGCCGGCCGTACCGATGCCGGCGTGCATGCGACCGCCCAGGTGGCGCATGTCGATCTCGCCAAGGCATGGCCTGAAGACAAGGTGCGCGATGCCATCAACGCCCATCTGCAGGCGGCCGGCGCGCATGTCGCCATCCTGAAGGCGGCGATCGCCCCCGACGATTTCGACGCGCGCTTCTCGGCCACAGGCCGCCACTATCTCTACCGCATCCTCAACCGGCGCGCGCCCGCGGCGCTGGAAAAGGGCAAGGTGTGGTGGGTGCCGAAGCGGCTCGACGCCAGCGCCATGCATGAGGCCGCGAAAATCCTGCTTGGCCGGCATGACTTCACCACCTTCCGTTCGACCCAGTGCCAGGCCAACAGCCCGGTCCGGACGCTGGAGCGGCTCGATGTGAGCCGACACGGTGACCTGATCGAAGTGAGGGCTTCGGCGCGCTCCTTCCTGCACAACCAGGTCCGCTCCATGGTCGGCTCGCTCAAACGCGTCGGCGATGGCGGCTGGACCGAGGCCGACCTCGAGGCAGCGCTCGAGGCGCGCGACCGCGCCGCCTGCGGCCAGGTGGCGCCGCCCGACGGGCTTTTTCTCGTTGGTGTCGACTATCCCTAGAAGATCACGCGCCATCGTCCAGAAAGCAGGATCGGCTTTCGGAAAGGGGGGCGCTAGGCTCCATACTCGGGCATGGTGATGCCGAGCAGCAGCTGAAGCGCGTATTGCACGGTTTGCGAGGCAATGAGCATGCCGAAGAAAACCGCGGTTGCGATCGCCGCGCCCTTGCCGATGGCGGCATTGGTCACCCGCCACAGCAGAACTTCCGACAGCAAAAACAGGATCAGTATCATCGCCGTGACAATCTGATCGGTGACGGGCACAAACAGGCTGAGCAGCGATGCAGGCAGCATGATCCACGCCGTGATTGCCGTCGCCCAATTGTATGCGACGACATAGTGGACAAAGCGGCCGCCGATCCCGACGCGGGGCGCGATGAACGCAAGCCCCACGATCGGCAGCACCCAGCTGCCGAGATCGGTCCCGCAGAGGCGAATAAGCATGCTGAACCGGCCGGCAAAAGCGTTGGGATCGCCGAACTGGTTGGCGATCCCAACCCAGCTGACGATCAGCGCCGGCGCGGCAACGACAATGGCAAAAAAGGAATTCCAGAAACCGTCGGCCGACAGGTCGAGCAGGCGCAGGCCGTCGACCTTGCCGAGCATCAGCCGCCCGGCACCGATCAGCGAAGCTTGGGTCTCATCCGCCGAAAGCATGCTGCTCAGCCCTGCCCGAACCAGTCTTCGATGAAGCGCTGGTAGATCCGCGTCAGTGTTTCGAGATCGGTAAGCGCGACGCGCTCGTCGACCATGTGCATGGTCTTGCCGACCAGGCCGAACTCGACCACCGGGCAGTAATCCTTGATGAAGCGCGCATCCGATGTGCCGCCCGAGGTCGACAGCGTTGGTTCCTTGCCGACCGCCGCCTTGATCGAGCCGGCAAGTGTCTCGACCAGTCTGTCGTCGCGGGTCAGGAAGACATGGCTCGGCCGGTCGCGCCAGACAAGGTCGTAATCGACCGGCATCTTCTTGCCCGGCCGGTACTTCTTGCGCTTGGCAGCCTGGTCGAGGCGGTTGTGGATTTCGGCCTGCACGGTCTCGGCCGTCCACGTATCGTTGAAGCGGATGTTGAAGGTCGCGGTCGCCCGGGCCGGAATGACATTGGTGGCCGGGTTGCCGACATCGATGGAGGTGACCTCCAGATTGGTCGGCTGGAAATCCCTGGTTCCCTTGTCGAAGACGGGATGCAGCAGGGCGTCGACCAGGCTGATCAGCCCGCGCACCGGATTGTCGGCAAGCTGCGGATAGGCGGCATGGCCCTGGCGGCCATTGACTGATATCGAACCGGACAGCGAGCCGCGCCGGCCGATCTTGATCATGTCGCCGAGCGCATCGGGATTGGTCGGCTCGCCGACGATCGAGGCATCCCATTTTTCGCCCCTGAACGCCGCCCATTCGAGCAGCTTGACCGTGCCGTTGATGGCAGGGCCTTCCTCATCGCCGGTGATCAGCAGCGAGACCGAGCCCTTGGGGCCGCCATGCGTCTCGACATGGCGCGCCACGGCGGCGATGAAGCAGGCAATGCCGCCCTTCATGTCGACCGCGCCACGGCCATACATCTCGCCATTGGCGATCTCGGCGGCGAAAGGCGGATGCGTCCAAGCGGCTTCGTCGCCGACCGGCACGACATCGGTATGGCCGGCGAACATCAGATGCGGGCCGTTGCCGGACCGCCTTGCGTAGAGGTTCTCGATGTCGGGTGTGCCGTCTTCCGAAAAGACCGGCCGGTCGACCAGGAAGCCGAGTGGTTTCAGCATCGTTTCCAGCGCGCTCAGCGCACCGCCTTCGGCTGGTGTCACCGAGGCGCAACGGATGAGGGCGGCAAGGTTTTCGGCGGGATCGGTCGGCAGCGTCATGGCAAAAGCGATAGTCGAAAGCGGAAGGCCTGTCACGGCCAGACATAGGGGCCAGCCCAATGGCCCGATATACCGCCGACATTATGGTTTTCATGTCGTATAGTCCGGCCGGTGCGGAGCAAGAGATGGCAGACGGGGAAAAAAGGATCGCCATCGCCGGCGCCGGCAGCATTGGCTGTTATGTCGGCGGCTGCCTGGCGCTCGCCGGGCGGCAGGTGATTCTGCTGGCCCGGCCGCGCATCGAGGCGGCGCTGCGGCAGGGCGGATTGCGCATCAGCGACCTTGAAGGCCGCGACCGCCTGGTCAAGCCGGACGGGCTCGGGATCACCGCCGATCCGTCCACTGCCTTGCCGAAGGCGGACGTGATCCTGGTGACCGTCAAGAGCGGCGCGACGCAGGAGATGGCCGCGCTGATCAAGGCCCATGCCCGCCCCGATGCCGTGGTGGTCAGCCTGCAGAACGGCGTCGACAATGCCGACAGGCTGCGCGCCGGGCTTGGCCCGCGAACCGTGCTGGCCGGCATGGTGCCGTTCAATGTGGTGCAATCGCCGGACGGCGAGCTGCCGCTGCACGTCCACCGCGCCAGCGACGGCAAGGTGATGATCGAGGACGGCGGCGCCGGCCTCGCCGGTCTTCTCGATGTCGCCAGTCTTGATGTCGTAGGGCTGGCGGTCGAGACGCATGGCGACATGAAGGCCGTGCTGTGGGGCAAGCTTCTGATGAACCTCAACAACGCGCTGGTGGCGCTGTCGGGTCTGCCGCTGGCGAGCGAACTCGCCGATCGGCGCTGGCGGCTGATCCTGGCCGGCCAGATCGACGAGGCCTTGCTGGCGATGAAGGCCTCCGGCATCGAACCGGCGCGGATCGCCGGGCTGCGGCCGGCGCTGCTGCCGACGGTGCTCCGGCTGCCGGACTGGCTGTTCAAACTGCTGGCGCGGCGCATGCTGGCGATCGATCCTCAGGCGCGCTCGTCGATGTGGGACGATCTGCAGCGCGGCAGGCCGACGGAGATCGGTGAGCTGCAAGGGGCGGTGATCGGCCTCGCCGAAAGAACGGGTACGCCGGCGCCGCTCTTGAAAAGCGTTACCGCTTTGGTGCGCGCGGCGGAAGCGGCGCGGCTTGGCTCGCCGGGCCTGGCGCCGGAACAGGTTGCGCCGCCGGGTGGCGCTCGATCAGCGTGATCTTCTGCCAGATCTTGCGCGACAGGTTCGAGCTCAAATTCTCGATATCATTGACGCCGTCGATGACGACATCATCATTGACCGACTGCGCGAAGAGTGCGGCTATCTTGCCGGTGATCGACAGCATTTCCGAGCAATAATCCAGATAGCGGGCAAGGTCGGCGGCATTGGTAATGCGGGCCGGCGAGTGCGAGGTCGGCTTGAAACTGGCCGAAAGTGCGGCCGGATCCTTGGTCAGCTGGTGCATGTCGATGACATGGATCAGCGAGCGCAGGCCGTGCAGCTGGCGAAACACCCGCTTGCGCTTGATGCGCTCCTCGGTGCGGATCAGTGCGAGCAAGCCGAGCACGGCGAGAATGCAGGTGTTGATCGATGCCTCGATGCCTTGCACCGATTGCAGGGCATCGTCGTTTCCGGAGATGCGGTCCAGGGGTAGGATCGTGCCGACGAACAGGAACACCAGCACACCGGCGACGAAGGCTGCCATGATCAGGCCGCGCAGCCACCAGATCGGCTCCTCGAGCGCCTTTGCCGCCTTGGCCAGGTCGCGCGACAGCGACACCAGTTCGGCGGCGACGCCGCGCAATCCGGCCTTGGGAAACCGTTCTGCAACGCGGCTCTCCAGCCGCTCGGCGGTGTCGATGATCAGTTTCGGATCAAGCGTGCGGTAGCGCATGTCCGATCGGTCCTCAGGGTTGTGCCGGCTCGTTGGTGCGCCGGCCATAGCGGTTGGGCCCAGGCTGCCCTGGAAACAGGCACAACACAAGAAAGGCGACGATCGAGACGACCGGCACGAACAGGATCAACGCGGCAATGCCCGGCTTGTCGAGGTCGTGCAGGCGTTTCACCGCCAGCGCGATGTTCGACCATAGCGAGGCAATGAAGGCGATGAAGAAGATGAACGACCACATGTTGCTCTCGGCCGAGCCTTCCGGCACCAGCGTGAAGCGATAGAGCGGGAACGCCTGGATGATGGCGACCAGCAAGCCACCAAGAAAATAGGCCGCGCGGCTGACGCGGCCCGATGTCTTGAAGAAAAGCCAGGTGAGATTTGAACTGTCAGGCAAGCGGGTCCGGTCCGTATTGATTGGCACCGCTCGTGCCTTGCAGGATGCCAAGTTCGACCAGCAGCCAGATGCCGCCGATGACAGGTACCAGGCCGATCAGCGTCCACCAGCCCGACTTGTTGCGGTCGTGCCAGCGTTTGGCATACAGGGCAAGAGCGAAATAGATCGATGCCAGCGCGAAGAGGATGCCGATGATCCCGACCTGGGCGCCGCTGCCTGTGGTGAAACGCGTGCCAAGAATCGAGTCGAGAATGAAGGCAACGATACCGATAACGATGAATATGCCGATGCCAGCCCAGAATTTGGCACGGTTGATGCGCCCGTCGAAACTCGTCAGCAGATATTTCCAGTCCATGTCACCCCTCCATGTTGAACCAGCGCGACGGATTGTCGCGCCGGCGGAAGGTGCGCCCGCTTTGCGGAAAGATCAATCGCGCAGCAATTCGTTGATCGAGGTCTTGGACCGGGTCTTGGCGTCGACGCGCTTGACGATGACGGCGCAGTAGAGGCTGGGGCCGGGCTCGTTGTTTGGAAACGGCTTGCCGGGCATCGAGCCGGCGACGACGACGGAATTTGGCGGCACTTCGCCATAGAAGACCTCGCCGGTGGCGCGGTCGACGATCTTGGTCGACTGGCCGATGAAGACGCCCATGCCGAGCACCGAGCCTTCGCGCACGATACAGCCCTCGACCACTTCCGAACGCGCGCCGATGAAGCAATTGTCCTCGATGATGGTCGGGCCGGCCTGCATCGGCTCGAGCACGCCGCCGATGCCGACGCCGCCCGACAGATGGACGTTCTTGCCGATCTGGGCGCAGGAGCCGACCGAAGCCCAGGTGTCGACCATGGTGCCGGTATCGACATAGGCGCCGACATTGACGAAGGACGGCATCAGCACGGCGCCCGGGGCGACATAGGCCGAGCGGCGCACGATCGACGACGGCACGGCGCGGAAGCCAGCCTTCTCGAAGTCGACGGCGCTCCAGCCATCGAACTTCGACGGCACCTTGTCCCACCACACGGCCTGGCCCGGACCACCCTTGATGATCTCCATCGGGTTGAGCCGGAAGGAGAGCAGCACCGCCTTCTTCAGCCACTGGTTGACGTGCCACTTGCCGTCGGCCTGCCGCTCGGCGACGCGGGCGGTGCCGCGGTCGAGCAGGTCGAGCGCCGACTGGATGGCGTCGCGCGTCTCGCCGCGGGTCGCGGTCGAAATCGTGTCGCGTTCCTCGAAGGCCTTCTCGATGGTCTTTTCGAGGCTCGCCAGATCGGGCTTCGACATGAATTCGCTCCATTACCAAGCTGTTAAGGGGCTGCGCCTTAACCTGCTTTAAGTCGCGCGGACCCCAGGCATGCTTCGGCTGCCTGGGTCTTTGCATGTAGCAGGTTCTTGTCGCAAAACCGCCGGACACGTTTGCGGAACCTGCTTATGTTAAGGCTCAAGGGGGGTCAATCGCACCTGCGCCATGGGACGGCGCAGTCAAGGAAATTTGGACGGGTAATTTGATGACTCCTATGGAAAAGGCGGGGTGGACGCCGCTGCCGCATTCGGACGAGGATCTGGAGCGGTCGAAAAGCGTGCCGGACACGCCGCAGACGCGGGCCGAGACATACCGGCTTGCCTGGAACGATCCTGACTTCATGACGCGGCGCGAATTGCGCGCGGTCCGCCTGCAGCTCGAACTCTTGAAACCGGAAATGATCCTGGCCGAGCGCGGCATCCGTTCGACGGTGATCCTGTTTGGCGGCGCGCGCCTGCCGGAGCCCGGTGGTGAAGCCTGGGCGGCAAAGAACGAGACGCAAAAGAAGAACCTCGAGGAAAACAGCAAATATTACGAGGAGGCGCGCAAATTCGCCCGGCTGTGTTCGCGGCAGTCGGCCACGTCATACTACCGCGAATATGTCGTGGTGACGGGCGGTGGCCCCGGCGTGATGGAAGCGGGAAATCGCGGCGCCGACGATGTCGGCGCGCCGTCGATCGGGCTCAACATCGTGCTGCCGCATGAACAGGCGCCGAACCCCTATGTGACGCCGGAGCTGTGTTTCAACTTCCACTATTTCGCCATCCGCAAGATGCATTTCGTCATGCGCGCCAAGGCGGTGGCGGTGTTTCCCGGCGGCTTCGGCACGATGGACGAGTTCTTCGAGACGCTGACGCTGATCCAGACCGGACGCATGGAGCGCGTGCCGGTGATCCTGTTCGGCAAATCCTTCTGGAAACGGGCGATCGACCTCGACTTCCTCGCCGAGCAAGGCACGATCAGCCCCGGCGACCAGGACATCATCGATTTCGTCGACACCGCCGACGAGGCCTGGGGCATTATCAGCCGGTTCTACAAATTAGGGGAATAAGGGAGTAGGGCAGTAAGGCAGTAGGGGAAATAGACTTGGAAATCAGGAGCTGAGAGCGCCTTATCCTCCCTACTGCCCTACTGCCCTACTGCCCTACTGCCCTACTGCCCTACTGCCCTACTGCCCTACTGCCCTACTGCCCTACTGCCCTACTGCCCTACTCCCTACTGTCCTACTCCCCTGCGACTATCCCCGTCAGAAACCCCGCCAGATCGTCGGTGACGAAATCGACATCGTCTTCCTGCGCGGGATCGCGCTCCCAGATTTCGGCAAAGGTCGGCTCGAAATTGCGCGGCACCACCAGAACGGTGGTCATGCCCAGCGACTTCGGCACCTCCAGGTTGCGGGCGAGATCCTCGAACATCACCGCATTGTGGCCGGTGACGGCATGCAGTTCGGCGAACTTCTCGTAGGTCTGGCGCGCGGGCTTGGGATTGAGGCCGGCGGCGACGATATCGAAAATGTCGTCGAAATGATCGAGGATGCCGAGTTGACGCGCGGTGCGCTCGGCGTGCCTGCGGTCGCCATTGGTGAAGATGAACTTGCGGCCGGGAAGCTGGCGGATGGCAGTGCCGAGGACGGGGTCGGGCACCAGCCATGAATAGTCGATGTCGTGCACCTTCTCGAGGAAATCGTCGGGATCGATGCCGTGGCGCGTCATCAGCCCGTTCAGCGTCGTGCCATATTCGAGATAGAGCTCCTTCTGCAGCTTGCGCGCCTCCTCGCGCGGCAGCGCCAGCAGTTCCCCGACATAGGCGGTCATCTTGACGTCGATCTGCGAGAACAGATTCGAATGATGCGGATAGAGCGTGTTGTCGAGGTCGAACACCCAGTCGGTGACATGGGCGAAGCGGGCGGGATCAGGGAGCGTGGTCATGCGCTCCTTATGGCATGAAACGGGGATTCTGAAAGAGACTTTATCCACAACTTCCACGCGCTTTCAGTGGCAGAAATGGCCGCACGATTCAAATTTTAAGCAACCGGGAAAGGTGGCCTTCAGGGCTTGCTGGCACAGAGACAGTCCTGTGGGGAGCCCGCGATGAACAGCATCATTCTGAAATCCGCCGCTATCGCTTTCGCCTCCGTCGCCGCCTCTCTTCTCCTGACGCTGATCATCGTTCCGGCCCTGGGATTCCCGATCAACCGGACGATCTGGCTGACCTCGACGCTCTGTCCGCTGGTGCTTGCATGGGTCGCCTGCGCCAGCACCTTCTGGCAGAGCGACAGGTTGAAAAACGCGCACCGCGAACTGGCCCGGGCACACGCTCAACTCGCTGCGGCGCACCGCCGCCTGTCGGAGAAAGCGAGCCGCGACGACATGACCGGCATGCTCAACCGGGAAAGTTTCTTTGCCGCACTGGACGGCTCCCGGCGCAAGTCCGACCGCGGCGCGCTGCTGATCATCGACGCCGATCATTTCAAGAAGATCAATGACAGTTTCGGCCACCTGACCGGCGACGACGCGCTGCTGTTGATCGCCAGCGCCATCGAACGCGGCGTGCGCAGCGGCGATGTGCTCGGCCGCATCGGCGGCGAGGAGTTCGGCGCGTTTCTGGTCGGCGCCACCGAGCAGGAGGCCAAGCGTGTTGCCGAGCGCATTCGCCGCGAGGTCGAGCTGATCCGCTTCCGGCCGGTCGACGAACGGACCATTCCGCTGACCGTCAGCATCGGCGGCACCGTCTGCGGCGAGGACGTCAACGTATCGGAACTGATGCGCGCCGCGGACCGGCGCCTGTACCAGGCCAAGCATCGCGGCCGCAACCTGACGATCCTCGATACCGACATTTCCGCGGCCGCGTGAGCCGGCCGGTCCGGCACACCCTGCCCGTTAAGGAATTTCTAACTCTGTTTGCATTCGGTTGTGCCGCTTGCCCGCCTTTTCACTCCTTGAGACCAGGCTTGGCACGATACTGGCTTCTGTGACGATGCGTGTGCCGTTAGGGGAATGTCATGCGCGCATCGAAGCCCCTGTACGAGAGACCTGTCATGAGTTTCTTCAAAAAAATGTCACGCCGCACGCTCGTGCGGGCGATGATCGCACTGCCTGCCCTGTCCCTGTTCCGCAAGCTGCCTGAAGCCAATGCTGCCCATACCGGCCCATCGCGGGCCGACCCGAATGAGATCGTCGAGGTCAATGGCTGGATCCTGAAGCGGAGCGACCTGGCATGATCTTCGACAGCTATGAGGCGTATCGCGCCACCAACTTCAAACCCAAGGTCTGCATCCTCGGTTCCGGCCCGGCCGGCACCACCATTGCCCGCAAACTGGGTGCTGCCGGCATCCCGGTCGTGGTGCTCGAGGCCGGCTCGCGGGACTTCAGCGACGAGTCGCAGGATTTCTACCGTGGCACGACGGTCGGCGATTTCTATTTCGACCTCGACATCACCCGACTGCGGTATATGGGCGGCAGCTCCAACCACTGGGCCGGCTGGTGCCGCGTGCTCGACAAACAGGATTTCGAGCCGAAGGCCTGGGCACCCGACACAGGGTGGCCGATCCGCCGCGCCGACATCGAGCCCTATCTGCCGGAGGTGCATGATATCCTCGAACTTCCGGATTTCCGGCCTGATGTGCCGATCTCGGACGACATACGCTGGGTGCAGCTGATCAAGAGCCCGGCGGTGCGCTTCGGCGAGAAATTCGTCGATGAACTCGACAAGAGCCGGAACATAGCTGTCGTGCTCAACACCTATGCCACCGAGCTTGCCGGCGACGGCAAACGGGTGACCGGCGCCAAACTATGGTCCAACGGCCAGGACGCCGGCTCGTTCAGCGCCGACTACTTCATCGTCTGCACCGGTGGGCTGGAGAATTCGCGGCTGCTGCTGTGGTCGAACCAGCGCTCCAACGGCGGCGTCGTTCCGAACGCCACGGCACTTGGCCGCTACTGGATGGAGCACCCGACCTTCGAGGGCGGTAATGCCATCCTGGCCGACTATGGCGAGTTCGAGGTCGATGCCGTCAACGAGGCCTTCTTCTCGCCGACGCTTGCGGCGATGGAGCGCCTGCAGATCATGAATTTCGGCATCAGGCTGATCGAGACGCCCTATGCCGGCGTCAAGCATGTAATTGCCGACCTCGCCTGCACGGCGCCCGACATGGCCGAATGGGTTGCCTATCAGCTCAGCCAGAACCTGCGCTGCGCGGCCCAGCTCTACGTCGCCTGGGAACAGGCGCCGCTGGCGTCCAACCAGATCGAACTGTCGAAGACCGATGTCGACCATGCCGGCGTGCCGCGCATCGAGCTGCACTGGAAGAAATCGGCGCTGGAACGGCGCACGCTCGTCGAAGGCCTGAAGCTGTTCGGCACGACACTGATCGAGAAGGATCTCGGCCGTGTTCGTCTCATGGACTGGATCGCCAATGGCGAGGATTATCCGACCAACGAGGAGACTGCTGGCCACCATCACATGGGTGGCACGCGCATGGGCACCGACGTCACCAGGAGCGTGGTGGACGCCAACTGCAAGGTGCACGGCATGGACAATCTCTATGTCGGCGGCTCCTCGGTGTTCTGTACATCCGGTCAAGCCAATCCGACGACGACGATCACCGCGCTGGCCTGCCGGCTGGGCGACCATCTGAGCAAGGTGGTCTCCGTCTGAGCGGTCAGCGATTTCCGCGCCCGCGACGGGCGCGGTTTGCCGGTCAGATCAGCGGTTTTTCGAGCGGCGCCAGGTCGGCACGGTAACGCGTCATGGCGCGGGTCGTGCCGGAGCCGAAGCGGATGAAGAAAGGCAGCATCAGGTCGCGCAGGAACAGAGCGACGCGGCCTTTCACCTGCTTTTGCGAGCCGATACGACGGCTGACCTTGACGATGTGTTCGACGCGGTCCTGGCGCAGCGCCTGAAAGGCGGCGAAGGCCTGCGTCGGCAATGGTGTTGCATCCAGGCACGCGGCCAGCACCACGGCATCCTCGATGGCCATCGACGCGCCCTGCCCGGAATGCGGCGAGACGGCGTGCGCGGCATCGCCCAGCAGAACCACCCGTCCACTGTGCCATTGCGGCAGATACAGCATGTCGAACACCGGATAGGCGCGCGGGATTTGCGTGATGGTGTCGACGATCTGGCGGATCGTCCTGGGGTCGCCGGCATGCAACTGGCGAACGGTTGCCGCCAGACGGAGGGGATCGGGTCTCGCCAGGGCAGCATCCTCGTCCAGCGGGAAGGACGAGAACCATAACACCGGCCCGTCACCTGGTTTCATGTAGCCAAAAAAGGCTTTCTTGCCGAACACCATATGCATCAGGCCGTTGGTCTGCGCGACAAAGGGCAGTTCCGCCACACCGCCGACGCCGGTCAGCCCGGTGTAGACAGGATCCGGGGAGGCCGGAAAACAGAGGCGACGGACGCGCGACCAGACACCATCGCAACCGGCCAGCCAGGCGGCATCGACCGCGGCACCGCTGCCGAAGGCAAGGCGCACACCGTCTGGCCGTTCCTCGATGTCGGCAAGCGCCTGGCCAAAACGGATGTCGGCACCAAGCGCCTGTGCTTCATCCAGCAGCGCGCCAAGCAGGTCCGAACGCCGCAGCGTGATGCTTTCGGCGCCGGCGACGTGCATCGACTGCCGTTCGTCGAGATGGATGAGACGGCGCCCGGCGGCGTTCATGATCTCGAAGCCAAGTGTCGGAATGCCCAGCGCGCTTACGCGCTCGGCAAGCCCAAGCGCGCGCAACGCGTTGATGCCGTTGGGCGCCAGGGTGAGGAACGCGCCTTCGATCAACGCCTCGCGCGACCGTGCCTCGAACAGGCAGACGCCAAACCCTTGCCGGCGCAGCATGACGGCAAGGACCAGCCCGGCAACGCCGGCGCCAATGATGGCGACCGGCAATGCCTCGGTGGTGGTGACGGCCATCGTTAAAAGCCGTAGATGGCGATATGCACCAGCACGGCCGCGGCGGCAAGCGCCACGAGCAGGATGCCGAGGCCAATGGGAGAGCCCCAGCCATACCATTCCATCGCCAGCTTGGCGTATTTGAATTCATCCTCATGCGAGAGAGGGGTACGTTGTTGAATCAAGCTCATTTTTCACTCCTTGTCGGCGGCCGGCCCTTGCCTTGTCCAGGCCGCGGCCGCATATTGCTGCAATGGTCTAAATGTTAGACGGATTGATAGTTAGATGATCGAAATAAATTCGTTAAGCGAGAATCGTGACTACCTGACAAGGGCCATCGGCCTTGCCATCATGCAGTGACAGGACGCGACGCAGGCCTATGACGAAGCGGTGGGGACGAGGCTTGGGCTCAACATGGCCGAGCGCCATTGCATCGGGCTGCTCTATGGCGGCCCGCAATCGGCCGGCGCGGTAGCGACCGCGACCGGGCTGACGCCGGCGGCGGTGACGGCGCTGATCGACCGGCTGGAAGCGCGCGGCCTGCTGACCCGCACGCGCAGTCTCGAGGATAGGCGCAAGGTGGTGATCGAGGCGACCGAGGCGACGCGGGAGCTGTCTGCGCGCTATTACGGCGCCATCGCGCGGGAGGGTGAAAAGGTGATCGCCACCTTCAGCGACGCCGAGCTCGCGACCATATCGCGCTTTGTCAATGCCGCGCTCGACCTGCAGCGCGCTCAGCTTGCGCGGCTGAAGGCCGAGGGGGCGGACACCCCTGGGCGATAGGGATGCGATGTGTTCGCGGCCTTACTGCAAATGTCGGCAGGGAACGGGACTATTTCGGCTGGACCCCATAGGCGACAAGAAACGCCTCCACCGAGGCATCCGCGTGCCGTTCAAGTTCGGCCTTGGAGCGCCGGTTGCTTCCCGTGAACATGACTTCATTCATGGGGATCCAAAGAAGCATTCCAAAAAAATGGCTGGCTGCTAGATGGGGGTCAGTGGTTTGTATCAGTCCTCGATCGGTGAGCTTTCGAAAGCAGGACGCCATCGAGCCAAGCATGCGCTCAAAACCTTTTTCGTACCAGCTGCGGCCAAGCTGCGGCATTCGATCCGCGTTGGCGATAATCAAGCGCCGCAGCTTCAACAACTCTTCATCCATGAGAACCGCTATCAGAAGTCGGGCAAGTTGCTGCAGGCCACCTTCCATGAATTTCGCCTCGGAAAGCAGCGTCGTCACGGACTCGATGATGTCGTTGGCCTGGGTAGCGGTTGCCAGAACGACTTCGCCGAACAGCGTCTCCTTGTCGGTGAAATGCTTGTAGACGGTCTGCTTGGAAGCTCCCGCCCTGGTGGCGATTTCCTCCATGCTGGTTCCATCATAGCCCTTGCCGATGAACGCCGCCGTGGCCGCCTGGATGATCTCACGATCCTTGCGTGCAGATCTGGTTTCACCGTCGATTTTCATGGCGCCTCCTAAACGAGTACTAGACGGTACCGTTCCCGCATGGTAGTCATAAAACGGTACTGGACTGACTAGTACCTGTCAACGAAGGCAAGGCTTAGACCGATGACCAAGATGATCTTTATAAATTTGCCGGTGCGCGATCTGCAGGCAGCGACCAAGTTTTATCTCGCGATCGGCGGCACGCTGAATCCGCAGTTCTCGAACGATCAGGCCAGTTCGATCATGTTCTCGGACTCCATTGGGGTCATGTTGCTTACGCACCAGCATTACAGCCAGTTCACAGCGCGGCAGATCGGCGACCCCAAGCGTGACAGCCAGATGCTGATCGCGCTCACCACCGACAGCAAGGACGAGGTCAATACCGTAATCGAGAAGGGCGTGGCGGCAGGCGGCCGCGCTGATCCCAATCCAGCGCAGGATCTCGGTTTCATGTTCAACCGCCACATTGAAGACCCCGACGGCAACGTCTGGGAGTTCCTGTGGATGAACCCCGCCGCCATGCAATAGCCCAGCGGGATCAAAGCGTCTAAAGCGCGTCGCGTTGAAATGGATTCATGCGACGCGCCTTAAACACTGGTGCCGGATTTGCTAGACCGTCGCCGGGTCGAGCGCCGGCTGGCCCTTGCGGCGCGCGACGATCGCCTCGAAATCGGCGGTCTGGAAGGCATCGCGCAAGGCGTCGAACGACGGCAGCACGAAATAGGCGCGCTGGAACTTGTCGATCTCGTAGCCGGTGCGCATCACCGTTTCGAGATCGAAGGGCACATGGTGGGCGTCCTTGCTGTCGACGGCGAACTGCAGTTCGGTAAAGGACGACATCAGGCCGGCGCCAAACGCCTTCAGCGGCTGGCCGGCCTCCTGCATCAGGCCATATTCGGCCGTGTACCAATAGAGCCGGGTGATCATCTCGTCACCGCCGAGCGCGATGATGTCGCCGGCCTTCTTGCCATACATCTGCATGAAGTCGGCGAACACCGGCTGCGACAGCACCGGCACGTGTCCGAAGAAATCGTGGAACATGTCCGGCTCGACGATGTAGTCGAGCTCCTGCCTGGTGCGCAGCCAGTTGGTGACCGGGAAGCGGCGGTTGGCGAGATGATCGAAGAAGGGAGCGGCGGGGATGAGACCCGGCACGGCGACGATCTCCCAGCCGGTCAGCTTGCGCAGCTTGGCGCTGACCTCGTCGAAATCGGGGATGCGGTCGAGCAGGCCGAGTTTTTCGACCCCGTCGAGATAGGAATGGTGAGCAAGCTTGCGCGTCAGTTTGGTCTGGCGGTCGCATAGCGTGCGCCACACCGCCTGTTCCTCGGCGCTGTAGTCATAACCCTGGGCCACGGTGAAATCGGCACGGCAGACCGAATAGTCGCCGCGCAACCCTTGCGCCGCACAGTCGCGGGCATATTCGGCAACGCTCATCGTCGTCATGGTTTTTCTCCTCGCAAATCATCAATGGCTACGTGCCCGGAGCGTAACCGGATTTGCGGAGGCGATTTGGTTTTGATGATAGCTCGGCTGCGATATTCGAGATAACATTCACTCACAATCTGCATCAAAGGAGTGAAAATGCCTCAATTCGATGATTTCGAGATCAAGATGCTCGATGTCCTGCAGCGCGACGGCCGCAAGCCCGTCTCCGAGCTGGCGCAAGAGATCGGCCTGTCGACGACGCCATGCGCGCGACGCTTCGAGGCGCTGCAGGACGCTGGCATCATCAAGGGATTTGCCGCGGTGATCAGCCGCCGCGCCGTCGGCCTGATGGTCGAGGTGTTCATCCAGGTGCGCCTGGTCAGCCACAGCGACGGTTCGCCCGAAAGCTTCATTGCCGCGGTGCAGCGCATGGACGAGGTGTCGTCGTGCTGGACGATGACCGGCGACCACGACTTCCTGCTGCACGTCATGGTGCCATCGGTCGACGAGCTCAACGCCTTCGTCATGCACCGGCTGATGCGGCTCGACGGCGTGCGCGACGTCCACACGCAGCTGGTGCTGCAGAACATCAAGGGGCCGGGCCACGTACCGCTCGCGCATCTCCGGAAGTAACGCGGATCCCCGGCGTTGCTTGAGGAAAAGCTGCACGCAAACTGCTGAAACGGGCCAAGCGCCTGTCCACATCGCCGACCAGCATGCGCGGACCAACTGCTCAGAGGTCCGCCATGAAAATCGTCCTGATCAATCCGCCACACACCGCCATCGGCAGCCGCGTGCCGGACGATCATCTGCCACCGCTTGGCCTGCTGGCGATCGGCGGCCCGCTGATCGATGCCGGCTACGACGTGCGGCTGGTCGACGCCGAGTTCGGGCCGATGCCGCTCGATAGCGTCGTGCACGACGCCCTGGACGACTTCCCCGACTTCGTCCTGATCGGCCATTCCGGCTCGACCTCGGCGCACCCGACCGCCTTGCTGATCGCCGGGATGATCAAGGAACGCGAACCAGCGACCATCATCATCTATGGCGGCGTCTTCCCGACCTATCACTGGCGCGACATACTGGCGGCAACCGACGTCTTCGACTTCATCGTGCGCGGCGAGGGCGAAGCGACTGTGGTGGCGCTGGTCGAGGCGCTGGAAATGCACCAGTCGCCGGCGAGCGTGGCCGGCATCGCCTTTCGCGACGATCTGCGCCGTCCCGTCGCCACGCAGCCAGCAATGACCATTTCGGAGCTCGACGCCTACCGCGTTGGTTGGGAGCTGATTGACCACCGGTGCTACAGCTATTGGGGTGGCAAGCGCGCGGTGGTCATGCAGTTTTCGCGCGGCTGTCCGCATCTGTGCAATTACTGCGGCCAGCGCGGCTTCTGGACCCGCTGGCGGCATCGCGATCCCAAGAAATTCGCGCAGGAGATCGCCTGGCTGCACCGCGAGCACGGCGTCGAGCTGATCAATCTTGCCGACGAGAACCCGACGGTTTCGAAGAAGGCGTGGCGCGCCTTTCTCGATGCGCTGATCGCCCAGGATGTGCCGGTGCTGATCGTCGGCTCGACCCGGGCCGACGACATTGTGCGCGATGCCGACATCCTGCATCTCTACCGCAAGGCCGGTGTCATCCGCTGGCTGCTCGGCATGGAAAACACCGACGAACAGACGCTTCAACTGATCCGCAAGCAGCACCTCATCCGACCGCGAGGCGATAAGGCTGCTGCGAAAGCACGGCATATTGTCGATGGCGACCTGGGTGGCGGGCTTCGAGGATGAAGGCTTTCGCGACCTGTGGCGCGGCTTTCGCCAGCTGATCGCCTATGACCCGGACCAGATCCAGGCGCTTTACGTGACGCCGCATCGCTGGACGCCGTTCTTCCGCATCGCCCGCGAGCGCAAGGTGATCCAGAGAGATGCCCGGCTGTGGGACTACAAGCACCAGGTGCTGCAGATGACCCGGCTGAAACCGTGGATGCTGTTCTTCAGCGTCAAGCTGATCGAGCTCGCGGTGCAATCGCGACCGAAGGCGCTGGCACGCATCCTGTTCCACCCCGATTCCGAACAGCGCCATTCGATGCGCTGGTACACGCAAATGGGCCGCCGCGTCTGGTTCCGTGAGGTCTGGGGATTTCTGGTCCGCGATATCAGGGTGAAAGACGGCCCGACGCTTGCCGAATTCTGGGGTGCGCCGCAGGACGCCGAGGAGGAATCAATGGTCTTCGCGCGCCCGGCGCGCAAATCGGCCGCGCCTGCCGTCGAACAGTCGCGCAGCGTCTGAGCAACGCGGCTTCTGCGCATCGTCGCTTCGAGCCTGACCTTTCGCACTGGTCGCCGACGGTCAGCGCGCTAAATTTTTGCAATGGACCGCTGGTTACCGGCAGGAGGACGCGATGAACCTTGTCACACATAAGAAGATGAAGGGTGACCGACTGATGCCTTGGGGGAAAGGTACTGTCGTCACCGGCGCCAAGGGATATGTCTTTCTTGCCGGCAATACGGGCACTGCCGAAAACTACGATCCGTCGAGTGGCAAGGGTGGTGCCGTCGGTGACGCAGCGACGCAATGGCGCTCCATCCTGACGAACATCAAATCAGATCTGGAGGAGCTTGGCAGTTCGCTCGAAAATCTCGTCAAGATCACCCAATACGTCAAGGGACCGTTTCCGGACGGTGGGGCCCTCAGCTCCCCAAATTTTCGGCTGGACGTCATGGACGAATTCTTTGCCGAGCACTGTCCAAAGCATTGCAGCTACAACAATCCGCCGCCATCGGAGGTGATCGGAGTTGCCGCACTTGCCCACCCCGACCTCGTCGTCGAAATCGTGGCCGTTGCGGCCCTGCCGGATTAGTGGATGCTCAACGGCAGGCAGCGTCCGGTGCTGTAGCCGCAGACTATCACGGCACGATCAGCGTGCCGGCACCGTGTTCGGTGAAGAGTTCGAGCAGCACCGCATGCGGCGTCTTGCCGTTGAGGATGACGACGCCTTCGACGCCGCGCTCGATCGCCTCGATGCAGGTCTCGACCTTGGGGATCATGCCGCCAGAGACCGTGCCATCCTTGATCAGCGCCCTGGCCTCGGCCACGGTCAATTCATCGATCAGCTTCTTGTTCTTGTCGAGCACGCCGGGCACGTCGGTCAGGAACAAAAGGCGCGAGGCCTTGCAGGCGCCGGCGATGGCACCGGCGAAGGTGTCTGCGTTGATATTGTAGGTGTGGCCGTCGCGGCCGGGCGCCACCGGCGCCAGCACCGGGATCATCTCGGAGCGCGCCAGAAGGTCGAGCAGCGTGCGGTCGACCTCGACCGGCTCGCCGACGAAGCCGAGATCGAGCACCCGCTCGATGTTGGAGTCGGGGTCGATCATGGTCTTGCGGGCCTTTTCGGCGAACACCATGTTGCCGTCCTTGCCGCACAGGCCGATCGCCCATTCGCCTTCGGCGTTGATCAGCGCCACGATCTCCTTGTTGATCGAGCCGGCCAGCACCATTTCGACGATCTCGACCGTCTTCTGGTCGGTGACGCGCAGGCCGCCCTCGAATTTGGATTCGATGCCCATCTTGGCCAGCATGGCACCGATCTGCGGCCCGCCGCCATGCACGACGATCGGGTTGACGCCGGATTGCTTAAGCAGCGCGATGTCGCGGGCGAAGGCCTTGCCGAGCTCGATATCACCCATGGCGTGGCCACCATATTTCACCACGACCGTCTTGTGTTCGTAGCGCTGCATGTAAGGCAGCGCCCGCGACAGCAGGGCGGCCTGCATTTCGGCGGTGGCGGTTATCTCCGTCATCGGCATGGTTCCCGGCTTTTGATTTGTGCATGTCGTTGTCCCAAAATCGCTGGGCACTTTTGGGCGACATGCACTTGGAAAGGACGGCGGCGTCTTAGCGGGAATTGGCGCAGGGGGCAAATGGCATTGCTGTCATATTCGAGCTGCTCACGGCCTCGTCATCGCGAAGGAACCATCAATGGCGCCCTGCGGCCGAGCCAACCCGAAAGCTTCTCCATCTGCGCGGCGAAGGACAAAAGCGTCTCCTCGTCGCCCGGGCGGCCGGCGGCCTGGATGCCGAGCGGCAAGCCGGCGTCGGTGACATGGACGGGCAGCGCGATCGACGGCTGGCCGCTGACATTGTGGATCGCCGGCCAATGGGTGAAGAAAAGGCTCTTGTCCATCAACTGGCCGAACAGCGGCTTCAGCTTCAACAGGGGCGTGAGGTGAAGCTTGTCGAGCAGGTCTTCGATCAGCTCATCGGCGCCTTTGGGATCCATGGCACCGCAGGCGAGCGGCGGATGGGCGATGATCGGCATCAGCACGGCATCGTACTGCGCGGTTTCCTCGATCATCCGCCGCGAGGCGGCATGCAGCCGCTGCAGGCCGGCATAGATCTCGCCGGCCGACACCATTTCGCCCAACCGGCCGAGCACCCGCGTGGCGCGCTCGATGTCGCCGGTAACGGAACGGCCGACGCGCAGCGCTTCCGCCCGCAGCGTGCCGGCAACGGCTGATGCAACCGTCCTGCAGAAGTCGGCAAAGAAATCGCGGCCGATGAAGGGCAGGTCGATGTCCTCGACGATGTGGCCGCCCTCTCTCGCAAGCGCCACCGCCGTGTCCAGCGCTTTCATTGTCTCGACCGAGATCGGCAGGCCAAGCGGCGACTTGCGGTACACGGCCAGCCGGAGCTTGCCGGGATCGCGCGCGGCAGCGGCGGCGAATGTGGCCTTCGGCGGATGTGCCGCATAGGGCGACAAGGCGTCGGGACCGTGGGTAAGGTCGAGCAGCAGCGCGCAATCGCGCACCGAGCGGGTGACGGCATGGTCGACCACCATGCCGTACCAGCTTTCGCTGACCAGCGGCGTCAGCGGGATGCGGCCGCGCGAGGTCTTGAGGCCGACCAACCCGGTGCAGGCGGAAGGCACGCGGATCGAGCCGCCACCATCGGAGGCATGCGCCACCGGCACCACGCCGGCGGCGACCAGGGCCGCCGAACCACCCGACGAGCCGCCGCTGGTGTGGCCGGTGTTCCAGGGATTGCGGGTGATGCCGAAGGCTTTGGATTCGGTCATCAGCCGCAGCCCGTGTTCCGGCGATGTCGAGGTAACGATCGGGATCAGCCCGGCGGCGAGGTAGCGCTCGGTCATCACCGAATTGACGTCGGGCACCGAGGCGGGAATGCGGCTGCCGCCATGCGACGGGACGCCCTTGATGGCGATGCCGAGGTCCTTGATGGCAAAGGGCACGCCGGCTAGCGGCAGCGAGCGGTCGATGGTTTTCGCCCGCGCCCGTGCGGCGTCATAGAGCGGCTCGGCCGTGGCATTGATTTCAGGCCGCGTGGCCTCGGCGCGCGCGATCGCCGCTTCGGTCAGCTCGATCGCCGACAGCTCGCCCTTGCGCACAAGACCGGCGAGGCCGGTCGCGTCTTCTTCCCACAGGATCCGTTCGACCGACATGTGCGCTCCCCCACTCCCGCCAAGCTAGCCAGCGGCGATTCCCTTGGCAATCGAAGCCTGTGCCCGGACCCCGGAACTTTAGGTGCATGGAATATTTCCGGCGTTGCAAATACAACGCAATTGCCTAATTTGGCAGGCATGACGCCGCAGGACATCACCAAGCTGATCGTCCGGACTTCGATGAAGGATCGGGCTGCGTTCGATCTGCTCTACCGGCAGACCAGCGCGAAACTTTTCGGCGTCTGCCTTCGTGTATTGAACGACCGGGGAGATGCTGAAGAAGCGCTGCAGGAAGTCTTCGTCAAGATATGGACGAAGGCGGATCGTTTTGCTGTCTCCGATCTGAGCCCGATCTCCTGGCTGGTGGCAATCGCCCGCAACCACGCGATCGATCGCGTCAGGGCGCGGCGCAAGCCTGCCGCCGATATCGATGCCGCGCTCGACGTGGCCGATCCGGCACCGGGACCTGAAGCGATGGTGGTGGCGGGCGACGAATCCGAGCGCATCCATCATTGTCTCGAAGAGCTGGAGAAGGACCGGGCGGCGGCCGTCCGAGGCGCTTATCTCAAGGGCGAAAGTTATGCCGAACTGGCGGAGCGCTACGGCGTGCCGCTGAACACGATGCGTACCTGGCTGCGCCGCAGCCTGATGAAACTCAGAGAATGTCTGGAAAGATGACACTGGCAGAGGACAATGGACCGGAACGTGGAGGCGACGACCTGCTCGCCGCCGAATACGTTCTCGGCGTTCTGCCGGTGGAAGAGCGGCAGATCGCGACCAGGCGCATCGACACCGAGACGGATTTCGCGCGGCTCGTCGATGGCTGGGAGGTCCACCTCTCGCCGCTGGCCGCCGCCTATGCGGAGGTCGAGCCGCCGCCGTCGGTGAAGGTGGCTGTCGATCGCCGGCTGTTTGCATCGACCGCGGCCACATCAGCCGAGGCACGCGCCGGCCTGTGGTCCAGCCTCGCCTTCTGGCGCGGCCTTGCCGTAGCGGCAGTCGCGGCGCTGGCTCTCTATGTCGCCGTGCCCTACGTCAATCGGCCCGCAGAACAGCCGCAGGCGCGGCTTGTCGCCTCGCTGGCCGCCGACGGCAGCGACGTAAAATATCTCGCCGTCTATGATTCCGAGCGGCATGAGGTCAGCCTTTCGCATGTTTCCGGCACGCTGGCTTCCGGCAAGGACTTCGAACTTTGGATGATCCAGGGCAAGAACGCCCCGGTCTCGATGGGCGTCATCCCGGCCGGTGCGACCGCGCATATCGGGGTATCGCCCGCCACCCAGCAGAAGCTCGCCCAGGGCGCGGTGCTGGCCGTCAGTCTGGAGCCTGCCGGCGGTTCGCCGACGGGGCAGCCCACCGGACCGGTGGTTGCCGCAGGCGACCTGAAGGGCATCTGAGCCGCTTCTTCTTGCCGCGGACGTCGCCAGGATAATTTCAATCTATCTTATGCCACGCATGTCTAAATAAGCATGTGAGCCGGCAAACTGTCGCACACAACAAATCTCTTCGCCCCCGCGATAAAATTAAAAATCCAAAAATATTCTGAAACTCCCGCGGTTGTGTTCCGTATCTCCTCGCGTCCCCAAAAATGGGAAGAGAAAACCCGAGGAGTTTTGACATCATGCGTAGATACGCCACCCTTTTGCTCGCCGGTACAATTGCCGTTTCCGCACTCGCCACCGCTGCCTATGCCGAAAACCCGATGGTCGGCGGCGCCGCCATGTATGCTCAGAAGAACATCATCGAGAACGCCGTCAATTCGAAGGATCACACGGCGCTGGTCGCCGCCGTCAAGGCCGCCGGCCTGGTCGAGACCCTGCAGGGCGCCGGTCCGTTCACCGTCTTCGCGCCGACCAACGAGGCCTTCGCCGCACTGCCGGCCGGCACGGTCGACACGCTGCTCAAGCCCGAGAACAAGGACAAGCTCGTCAAGATCCTGACCTGCCATGTCATAGGCGCCAAGGCGATGGCGGCTGATGTCGCCTCGATGGCCAAGGCCGACGGCGGCACGCACAAGGTCAAGACCGTCGGCGGCTGCGAGCTGTCGCTGAAGGCCGAGGGCGGCAAGGTCACCGTCACCGATGAGAACGGCAACGTCGCCAATGTGACGATCGCCGATGTCGAGCAGTCCAACGGCGTCATCCACGTCATCGACAAGGTTTTGCTCCCGAAGATGTGATCGGCTCTAAAATGTAACAAAGGGCTTGCAGCGACGAACTTGCAGCAAGAGCCCTCCGTCGATTGCATAGTCTCGCTCCCGTGACCTGCAACGACACGCGTGCTCCGCGCCGCCCACGGTCAACCGTGGACCGGCGCGGAGTTTCGTTCGAGGGCAACCGTCACCGGCTTTTGATTTTTGCGTGGCGGTATAGTTTGGCAAATGGACAACAGGAGGAACTGGTCATGAACCGTCGCGATCTTCTTTTGAGCGGTGCCGCTGCAATTGGCGTCGTCGGAGCCGCGGCAACCATGCTGCGCATGGGCAGCCCGCAGCCCGCGCAGGCCGCCGAGAAATTCGAGATCACCAAGACCGACGACGAGTGGAAAGCCATCCTGTCGCCGGCTGCCTTCGACGTGCTGCGCAAGCAAGGCACCGAATATCCAGGCACCAGCCCGCTGCTCAACGAACACCGCAAAGGTATCTTCGCCTGTGCCGGCTGCGACCTGCCGGTCTATCCCTCCGAGACGAAGTTCGATTCCGGCACCGGCTGGCCGAGCTTCTGGCAAGAGATCGCCAATGGCATCGGCAGGACCGAGGACAGGTCGCTCGGCATGACCCGCACCGAAGTGCATTGCCGCCGCTGCGGCGGCCATCTCGGCCACCTCTTCGACGACGGCCCGGCGCCGACCGGCCTGCGCCATTGCATCAACGGCGTGGCGCTGACCTTCAAACCTGCCACGGCCTGACGAAATTCGACCTCAAACGAAAAACTCCGGGTCTTGCGGCCCGGAGTTTTTTTGCGCGGTCAGAGCTTTTCGGGCGTGGACTGGAGGAGCTTCCCGAAACCGCTGCCCACGTGTGTGTTGGTTTTAATGCCCGCCGCCACCACCGCCACCGGGCGCGGCCGGCTTGTTGATGAGCATGGTGAACAGGCCAAGTGTCGCGAACAGCACCGTCAGCATGTAGAACACATCCATGAAGGACAGCAGCGCCGCCTGCTGCTGGACCATGCCCGACAGCTTGGAGATCGCCGCACTGGTGGCATCGAGACCCGTGACCTGCTCGAAATTGAGCGTCATGTTCTGCAGCTTGGTCTGCGCGGCAACACTGCCCCACTGCACATGCTCGGCGAGCCTTGCATAGTGGAAGGCATTGCGGTCGATCAGCACGGTGTTGATGAGGGCAAGGCCGACGGCACCGCCGAGGTTGCGGGTGAGGTTGAACAGGCCGGACGCGTTCTTCAACCGGTCGGGCGGCAAGGTGCCGAGCGCGATGTTGTTGATCGGCACCATGCACAGCATCATCGAACAGCCGCGCAGGATCTGCGGGATCAGCAGCTCATAGAAATCCCAGTCGGCGGTCAGATGCGTCATCCACCACGTACCGGTGGCGAAGCCGAAGAAGCCGATCATCATCATCAGCCGCAAATCCATCTTGCTCGACAGGATGCCGGAGATCGGCGCGGTGACGAACATCGCCAGGCCGCTGACGAACAGCGCCTCGCCGATCATCATCGAATCGTAGCCGCGGATACGGCCGAGGAAGACCGGATAGAGATAGGTCAGGCCGTAGAGGCCGATGCCGATGACGAAGGAAAACAGCGAGCCGAAGGCGAAGTTGATGTTGCTGAAGGCCCGGAGGTCGACGATCGGCTCCTCGGCGGTGAAGACACGCCAGAAGAAGATCACCGCGCCGACGGTCATGACGATGGCGCAAATGAACACCCCCTGGTCCTGCAGCCAATCATTGTTCGGGCCTTCCTCGAGCACATATTCCATGCAGCCGAGGAAGGCCGCCATGCCGGCGAGGCCCCACCAGTCGAACTTGTTGAACAGCTTGAGATTGGGCTTGTCGAAATCGATCAGCGACCAGGCCGCTGTCGCCACCAGGATGCCGGGCACGACATTGACCAGGAACAGCCAGTGCCATGAAAAGGCGTGACTGATATAGCCGCCGACGGTCGGGCCGATGGTCGGCGCCAGCGTCGCCACCAGGCCGATCATCGGCGAGACGATGGCGCGCTTCGAGGGTGGGAAGATGGTGAAGGCCGCGGCAAAGACGCTCGGGATCATGCCGCCGCCGATAAACCCTTGCACGGCGCGGTAGACGATCATCTGGTCGATGTTGGTGGCGGTCGCGGCCAGGGCGCTGGCCGCGGTGAAGCCGGCAGCGGCGATGGTGAACAGCACGCGCGTCGACAGCATGCGGCTGAGGAAGCCCGACAGCGGGATCATAACCACTTCGGCGATCAGATAGGCCGTCTGCACCCACGGAATTTCATCGGAGCTGGCGCTCAGGCCCGCCTGGATCTCGGACAGCGAAGCCGAGACGATCTGGATGTCCAGGATCGCCATGAACATGCCGAACACCATCGCCAGGAAGGCAATGACGCGGCGTGTGGAAATGGTGTCAGGAACCGCCGGCCGTGCCGGCGGCGCTCCTGCGGTGATGGTTGCGGTTGCCATTACATGGGCCTCCTTGAGGCCGGCCGGGCGGCTCAGTGCTCAATCAGCCACCGAGCCGCCCTCCGAAAAGCGCTTAGTTGGTCGTGGCGGCAGGTGCGGTGCGACTGTCAACGTTGACGACAACGCTGAGGCCAGCGCGCAACTTGCCGGTCTTCAGGGCATCGGCCGGGACGTCGATACGGACCGGGACGCGCTGCACCACCTTGGTGAAGTTGCCGGTGGCATTTTCCGGCGGCAGCAGCGAGAAGACCGCTCCTGAAGCCGGAGCGAGTGACGAGACAGCTCCCTGGATGGGCTGGCCGTCGATGGCGTCGACCGAGATGTTGACCTTTTCGCCGGGAACCAGCCTGGCGAGCTGCGTCTCCTTGAAGTTGGCGACGATATAGAGCTTGTCCATCGGCACGACGACGGCGAGCTTCTGACCGGGGCTGACGAGATCGCCCTGCTCGACCGAACGGTTGCCGACGACGCCGTCATAAGGCGCCTTGAGCACGGTGAAGGACAGGTCGCGCGCGGCCTTGTCGCGGCTGAGCTGCAGGGAGGCGAGCGTGCTCGCCGACTCGGCGCGCTGCGCCTCAAACACGCCGATATTGGCCTGCGCGGCGGCGATCTGGGCATCGGCGCCGACCAGCGCGGCATTGGCCTGGTCGAGCGCGGTCTGGGCGTCGTCCAGCTGCGCCTGCGTGCCGACATGCGTCTTGACCAGTTGCGCGGCGCGCTGCTGGGCGCGGGCGGCATTGTCGGCCGCGGCCTGGTCGGCAACCTTTTGTGCCTGTGCCTGCTGCAGGGAGGCCTGCGCGGCCTTGGTCTGCGCGTCGATGCGGTCGAGCGTCTTCGACAATGTGGCGATCTGCGCCTCGGCCTGGGCAACGGCGATCTTGTAGTCGCCGTCATCGATCGTCAGCAGCGGGTCGCCAGCCTTGACCAGCTGGTTCTCGCTGACCTTGACCTGGTCGACATAGCCGGAAATCTTGGGCGAGACGAACGCCATGTCGGCCTGGACATAGGCGTCGTCGGTCGAGATCATGAAGCGGCCCGTGGTCCAGTAGTCATAGCCGTACCAGGCGCCGCCGCTCAGCAGGGCAAGGCCGATGATCGGCAGCAGGAACGAACGCACCGAGCGCTTCTTCTTGGCCGGAGCTTCAGCCGCCGGCACCGGTGCGATCGGCTGGACGGGAATTTCCGGTGCTTCCGTCGCCGGAGCGACCTTGGCGTTGGGGAAAGGGCGGACTTCGGCAGTGCTGGGCGCGTTCGAGGACATGACATCTCTCTAAAGTTATAATACTGAACCGTTCGGTTCGATCTGGCCGTTGACATAGCGTGAAAAGAGGACCATATCAAGAGGCAATCGAACCGGTTGGTTCGAATTATTTTCGAGGTGTCACCCTATGGCCGAAACCTTACCCAATGCCGAAACAGCAGCCAGTATCGACAAAGAACAGTGCGACCTGCTGGACAGCCTGCGGCGCGGACGCCCGGCGGCCGGACAGGATCCGGTCAAGCGCAGCCAGATCATCGATGGCGCCCGTCGTGTCTTCATAGAGAAGGGTTTTGAAGCCGCCTCGATGAACGACATCACGCGCGAAGCCGGCGTCTCCAAGGGCACGATCTATGTCTATTTCGCCAACAAGGAAGAGCTGTTCGAAGCGCTGATCGAGGAAGAGCGCGGCACCATCTTCAAGAACATGTACGACATGCTCGACCGCGCCGACGATCTGCGCCAGACGCTGGTGAAGTTCGGCAAGGTGCTGTCGATGAAGATCACCTCGGCAAGGGTCATCCAGGCGCAGCGCACGGTGATCGGCGCTTCCGACAGGATTCCCGACATGGGCGCGCGGTTTTACGAACGCGGCCCCAAACGCGGCCATGACAAGGTCATGGAATTCCTCAATGCCGCCATCGAACGCGGCATGCTCAAGATCGACGATGTCGATCTTGCCGCCTATCAGTTCACCGAGCTGTGCCTGGCCGGCTTGTTTCGCCAGTGCATCTTCGCCTACCGCACCAAGGCTCCGAGCCAGGAAGAAATCGACCACATCGTCAGATCGGGCGTCGACATCTTCCTGAAGGCCTACGGCACCGAAAGGCTCGCCGAGGAGGAACGCCATCAGATGATTGCAATCGAGGCGAAGGGCTAACTTTTGTTTTGCGCGATTCCCGACGGAAGTTTTAACGGGTGCTTGCGTTGACCGCGTCCTTTGGCGATTAGCGGAAAACATCAATCGCTTCGTCATCTTGGGGCGAAGCAAGGAGCGAAGCGACGCTGCGCAGACCCCAGGATCCATGCCGGGACTCGGAAGCGCTGCTACGGTGCAGAATTCTGTCCCCGCTGCACTCCACGGCTAAGGTCGCGGCATGGATCCTCGGGTCTCCGCGACGGAGCTTCGCTCCTGCTCCGCCCGTGGATGACGAAGTCGGGGAGGCTCCGGCCAATCCCGAATGCCAGTGATGGTCCGCCGAAAACGACAAGACCCTGGCCACCAACGGACCCCAATCCGTCAAATCCCTATCCCGCGCTATTAGCCGCCATTGGCCGCAAGCACGATCGCGGCTTGCAACTCCTCAAGGCCTTCGCCCTTTTCCGATGACGTCGCCAGGACGAACGGAAACGCCGCCGGGCGCTTCTTGATCTTGACCAACGTTTCCTCGATCAGCCTCGGCACGCCGGCGACCTTGATCTTGTCGGTCTTGGTCAGCACGATCTGGTAGGACACCGCCGCCTTGTCGAGCAGCGACAGCACTTCGTCGTCCTTGGCCTTGATGCCGTGGCGGGCGTCGATCAGCACATAGACGCGTTTCAGCGTGACCCGGCCCTTGAGATAGTCGAAGACCAGCTTGGTCCACTCGTCGACCTTCTCCTTGGGTGCGGTGGCGTAGCCGTAGCCCGGCATGTCGACCAGCGCCATTGGCGGCAGGTCGGCGCCCTCGCCCGAAAATCCGTCCGGCACGAAGTAGTTGAGTTCCTGCGTGCGCCCCGGCGTGTTGGAAGTGCGTGCCAGCCCCTTCTGGTTGACCAGCGCGTTGATCAGCGACGATTTGCCGACATTGGAGCGGCCAGCAAAGGCGATTTCCGGCGGCCCTTCCGGCGGCAGGAACTTCATGGCCGGCACGCCACGGATGAAAATCCACCCGCGCGTGAAGAGATCGGTGCTGATCACGGTGCTATTCAGAGCGTTCAAGCTGCTGCCTCCAGAAGAGAGATATTGGCGCCCCTGATGGCGTCGAGGTTGCGGCCGATCTTGTCCACCGGCCAGTGCCACCATGCCAAAGCCAGCAGCCGCCTGATCGTCCTGTCGTCGAAACGCATCTTCACGATTTTGGCCGCATTGCCGGCGACGATCGCATAGGGCGGGACATCGTGCGTCACCACGGATTTGGCGGCGATGATGGCGCCATGGCCGATTTCCACACCGGGCAGGATCACCGCCTCCACGCGATGAAACGCGCGCCTTCGGCGATGGCGCAGAACTTGCCGATGATGAGCTTGTCGCCGATGAAGGGATAGTGATGCAGCACGCATTTCTGCGCGAATTTGTCCGGCCCGTCCGGGTCGTCATAATAGGTGAAGTCGCCGATCTCGATGTTCGGCTCCGTCACCAGTGGCTTCAGGAAGCCGACGCGCGTGTGCATCGGGATCGGGTGCTTGATGCCGGGGTTGGGTCCGTCCATGTCGGTTCGTCCGGAAATTGGCAGGCAGGCGCAACCGCAACCGCAGGCGCCTGGTCAAAATAACGTGATCCGCCCTATAGCACCAATCGGCTGAGGAGCGAGTCTTCCGTGACGAACGAGCTCATTTGTTGCCGCGGCAGATCACGATCGGATTGGACAGCGCACTGTCGAAACCGCTGCCCTGGTAGATGGTGACGTTCGACGCTCCGGGCGGCAGCAGGAAGGTGCCTTCGACGACTTTCTGATCGCCCGCCATGGTGTGGAGAGCCCAGCTAAAGGTGCAGAATTGCGGCGGTGCCGTGGGTTCGACGTGGCTGCAGTTCAATTGCGCGCCACCCAGCATGGCGGCACCACCGCAGCTGACCGCTTCCTTTGCAACCGCGATACCGGGGCACCCCAGGAGAGCCGCGACAGCCGCGATCTTGATCCAATTCATTCGTCAAATCCTTGCCGGTAAAATCCCACCGCCAAGCGCCTCTTCGCTGTCGTGGCCCATGCAATTTTTTCTTTTTCGCGGCTTAGCCCGTCTTGCGCGCGCCGTCCAGCAGGATTATGTGCATGATGATAATAAGCATGCTCACGAAAAGTTGTCCCTAGCCCCTGATCTCCTTCCATGTCCTCCTCGCCCAATATCAGCTTCGTGCTGCACGACGTCGCGCGCCTGCTTCGAAAGCGGTTTGAGCAGCGTTCGCGGACGTCGGGGCTAACCCGCGCCCAATGGCAGGTGCTGGCTTATCTCTGCCTGCATGAGGGCATCCACCAGAACAGACTGGCCGACCTCATCGAGATCATGCCGATCACGCTTGCGCGGCTGCTGGACAAGATGGAGGCGCGCGGCTTCATCGAGCGCCGGCCCAACCCCACCGATCGCAGGGCCTGGCTGCTTTACCTGACCCCGCAGGCCCACCCGCTGCTCGAGATCATGCGCAGCAACGGCCAGAAAACACGAGACGAGGCCTTCACCGGCCTTTCGTCCGATGCTCAGCAGCATCTGCTGCAAACCCTAAGCTTGATCAAATCCAATCTGCTCGCGGCTTGCACCCAGCCAGCCGTCGACCGGGAGAAAGTACATGGCTGAATCAACATCCCCCAAGAAACCTGCCGAAGACGACCCTTCCACGGGTCGCACCGGCGACCAGATCATCCGGCTGGACAGCGAACGCGAACAGCGGCGCGCCAATGTCGTCATCGACAATGACGAACTGGAAGCGCCAGTTGCCCGGGAGCCGGCGGCACTTGAGGCTCCTACCAAGGAGCCGCAGCCACAGCAGGCGCCTGCCGCCGTTGCCCCTCGGGCGTCGGCTCCTGTCAAGCCGAAGCGCAGCCTGACGCGGCCGGTCCTATTTGCCCTGCTTCCCGTCGCGCTGGTCGTCGGCGGCTATTACTATGTGACCGGCGGCCAGGTGATGACGACCGACAATGCCTACATCCAGGCACAGTCGCTCGGCGTGTCCACCGACGTCTCCGGCACCGTGCAGGAGATCGACGTCCACGAGAACCAGGCGGTGAAGAAGGGCGACGTGCTCTTCCGCCTGCGGCCGGCCTCCTTCGAAACCGCTCTTGCCGCCGCCCAGGCCCAGCTCGGGACCGTGCGCAACCAGGTGCTGACCTTGCAGGCGAGCTACCAGCAATCGCTGGCGCAGATCGAACAGGCGCAGGCCGACATTCCCTATTATGAGGCCGCCTTTCAGCGGCAGCAGGACCTGCTCAAGACCTCCACCGCCTCCAAGGCGTCTTTCGACAGCGCCCAGCACGACCTCGTCGCCGCGCGCCAGAAAGTGGCGGTCGCCAAGGCGCAGGCGCAGGCCACGCTTGCCCAGCTGGGCGGCGACGCCGACCAGCCCGTGGAGAAGAACCCGTTCTACCTGCAGGCCCAGTCGGGCGTCGACGATGCGCAACGCAACCTCGGCGATTCCGTGGTCAAGGCGCCGTTCGACGGCGTCGTCACCAATGTCGACGCGCTTCAGGTCGGCAAGTACCTGCCGGCTTCGCAGCCGGCCTTCAGCCTGGTTTCGTCGACCGATCTGTGGATCGAGGCGGAGCCGAAGGAAACCGAGCTGACCTATGTGCGGCCAGGACAGACGGCGACGATCAGCGTCGACACCTATCCGGGCGCCGTCTGGCACGGCACGGTGGCCAGTATCAGCCCCGCCTCGTCGTCGAGCTTTTCGCTGCTGCCGGCGCAGAACACGACCGGCAACTGGGTCAAGGTCGTGCAGCGCATCCCGATGCGCGTGACGGTCGACGATCCCCAGGGCAAGCCGCCACTGCGCGGCGGAATGAGCGTCGTGGTCGGCATCGACACCGGCCATGCGCGCGGTCTGCCGGACTTCATCACCAACCTCATCAATCTGTTCGGACAAAAGTCATGACCAGCGCGACCGCGGCAGGTGCCACGCCGGTGGTCGCCAATCGCGGCGCCATCACCGCTTGCGTGATCCTGGCCGTCATCATGCAGGCGCTGGACACGACCATCGCCAATGTGGCGCTGCCCTACATCCAGGGCAGCGTGTCGGCCAGTGCCGATCAGATCAACTGGGTGCTGACCTCCTACATCGTCGCTGCGGCGGTGATGACACCGCCTTCGGGTTATCTCGCCAACAGGTTCGGCCGCAAGCGCATCCTGTTGACCTCGATCACCGGCTTCGTGGTCGCCTCGGTGCTCTGCGGCTTTGCGCAGTCGCTGCCGCAGATCGTCGGCTTCCGCCTGCTGCAGGGCCTGTTCGGCGCGGCGCTGGTGCCGCTGTCGCAGAGTATCCTGCTCGACATCTACAGCGTCGAAGAGCGCGGCTCGGCGATGGCGCTGTTCGGCGTTTCGGTGATGGTCGGGCCGGTGCTGGGACCGGTGATCGGCGGCTGGCTGACCGAAAACGTCAGCTGGCGCTGGGTGTTCTACATCAACGTGCCGATCGGCGCACTGGCTTTCGCTGGCGTGTCCCTGTTCGTCCTGGAAACCAAGCTGGACATCAAGGCAAGGCTGGACTGGCTGGGTTTCGGCATGCTCAGCGTCACCATCGCGGCCCTGCAGATGTTTCTCGACCGCGGCGAGCAGCTCAACTGGTTCTCCTCCTCCGAGATCATCGTCGAGGCGCTGATCTGCGCGTCGGCGTTCTACATCTTCCTCGTCCACACCTTCACCGCCAAAAACACCTTCGTGAATCCGCGGCTGTTCCTCGACCGGAATTTCGCCGTCGGCATGATCTTCATCTTCATCATCGGCATCACCTATCTCGCCTCGCTGGCGCTGATGACGCCCTATCTGCAGACGCTGATGGGCTATCCGGTGGTAACGGCCGGTATCGTCATGGGCCCACGCGGCCTTGGCACGATGGCGTGCATGTTCCTGGTCGGCAAGCTGATCGGCAAGGTGGATACACGATGGCTGCTGCTGATCGGCCTGCTGATCACCGCTTGGGCGATGTATGACATGACCGGCTGGACCCCTGACGTCTCGCAATGGACGATCATCAGCACCGGCTTCGTGCAGGGCGCGGGGCTCGGCTTCCTGTTCGTGCCGCTGACCACCATCACCTTCGCCACGCTGGCGCCGGAGCGGCGTGCGGAAGGCACTGGCCTCTACAACCTGTCGCGAAACATCGGCTCCAGCGTCGGCATATCGGTCGTCACCGCGCTGCTGACGCAGAACGTGCAGATCAACCATGCCAACATCGCCACCTATGTGACGCCCTTCAACCAGGCGTTCGGCAATCCGGCGATCGCGCAAGCGATGAACCCTTATACCGCCGCCGGTCGCGCCGCACTTGATGGCGTGGTGACGCTGCAGGCGACGATCATCAGCTATATGAACGACTTCAAGCTGATGATGATCCTGTCGCTGGCCGCCATCCCGCTGGTGCTTTTGCTGCGCAAGCCAGGCACGCCGGCCAAGGTCGACCACAGCGCCGTCATGGAGTGATGTCTGTGCGGGCCGACTGATGCCGTCCGGACCCATCGCGCATATACCCTCAAAAGAAACCGGGGTCCTGTGAGGGACTACAGGACCCCGGCCTCGCCGATACGGCTTCCAAGAAACATGGCACCTCGTCATGAGGCGGGGATGGCAGGCCGAGAAAGCCCCAACGGCCTGCCAATGCCCCTTTCGCCGGAAGCCGTTACTTCGGCAACAGCACCTTGTTGACGACATGGATGACGCCGTTCGACTGGTTGACGTCGGCGATCGTCACCTTCGCCTCGCCGCCGGACTCGTCCATGATGTAGAGCTTGCCCTTCTTGACCTCGGCGGTGAGCGTGTCGCCGGAGACGGTCTTCATCTCGTATTTGCCGCCCATCGCCTTGGCCTTCTTCATCATCTCGGCGCCGGAAATCTTACCGGCCACGACATGCGCGGTCAGCACCTTGGTGAGCTTGTCCTTGTTCTCGGGCTTGAGCAGCGTGTCGACCGTGCCGGCCGGAAGTGCCGCAAAGGCCTCGTTGGTCGGGGCGAAGACGGTGAACGGTCCGGCGCCCTGCAAAGTATCGACCAGGCCGGCGGCCTTGACCGCGGCGACCAGCGTCGTGTGGTCCTTCGAATTGACGGCGTTCTCGACGATGTTCTTGGTGGTGTACATCGGCGCGCCGCCGACATTCGGGTTCTTGGCATAGGCCGGGGCGGCAATCGCCACGCCGGCGACGAGTGCGGAAATGGCGATGATCCTGAATGACGGCAAGCGCATGTGGTCTTCCTCCGGGTGAGGGCTGATCGGAATTGATAGCCTTTGGAAATGCACACGCAGTCACGCCTCGCGACCGCTTGCAGTTTCGCCGATCACGGGAACGTGAACGAATATCCGCCCAAAGAAAAAGCCCGGACGAACCGGGCTTTTCGCGAAGAGAGAGAGAGTTTCTATTCCGCTTCTTTGCAGAAGAAGGGCGGCTACTCCGCCGGCGACGGTTTCTTTCGAAACAGCGCGACCAGATTGTCCCACAGCTCGATCTTGGCGCCCTGGCGCTTCATGATCACGCCCTGCTGGAGGATCGACAGCGTGTTGTTCCAGGCCCAGTAGATGACGAGGCCAGCCGGGAAACCCGCCATCATGAAGGTGAAGATGATCGGCATCCAGGTGAAGATCGCGGCCTGGGTCGGATCCGGCGGCGTCGGGTTCATGCGCATCTGCAGGAACATGGTGACACCCATGATCAGCGGCCACACACCGATCATCAGCATGTGCGGCAGCGTCACCGGAACCAGGCCGAACAGGTTGAAGATCGAGGTCGGGTCGGGCGCTGCCAGATCCTGGATCCAGCCGAAGAACGGCGCATGGCGCATCTCGATGGTGATGTAGAGCACCTTGTAGAGCGAGAAGAAGACCGGGATCTGCAGCGCCACCGGCCAGCAGCCGGCAAGCGGATTGATCTTCTCGGTCTTGTAGAGCTCCATCATCGCCTGCTGCTGCTTCATCTTGTCGTCCGCGTATTTCTCGCGGATCTCGAGCATCTTGGGCTGCACCTTCTTCATGTTCGCCATCGACGCGTAGGACTTGTTGGCGAGCGGGAAGAAAATGGCCTTGACGATGACGGTGGTGGCGAGGATCGCCAGGCCGAAATTGCCGAAGAATTTGTAGAGCGTGTCGATCAGCCAGAACATCGGCTTGGTGATGAAATAGAACCAGCCCCAGTCGATCACCAGATTGAACTGGCGAATATGACGGTCCGCCTCGTAGGCGTTGATCTTGGCGACTTCCTTGGCGCCGGCGAAGATCTCTGTCTCGACCGTCGCGGACTGGCCGGCCTCGACATTGATCGCATCGGTGAGGAAGTCGGACTGGTAGCGGTGCCGGCCATCCTCGAAAAAGGCATAGCGCGGCTGGAAAGGCTGCTTCTCGGTCGGCACCAGCGTGACCGCCCAGTATTTGTCAGTGATGCCGAGCCAACCATCGGTCGACTTGCCCGGCGTGACCTGCTTTTCAGATTCGATCTTGGCGTATTTGTATTCGGCCAGACCCTCGGTGCCGGTAACGCCGATCAGGCCCTCATGCAGCACATAGGTGCTGGCGACGGCCGGCTTGTCGTAGCGGGTGACGCGGCCGTAGTTGAACAGCGAAACCGCGCTCGAGCCGGAATTCTGCACCGTGTCCGACACCGTGAACATGTAGTTGGCGTCGACGGAGAAGATGCGCTTGAAGGTCAGGCCCTTGTCGTTGGTGTAGGTGAGCGTCACCGGCGTCGACGGGGTCAGCGTCGGATTGCCATCCACGCTCCACGCCGTGTCCGACCCCGGCACCGAGCCGGTCTTGTCGTTGCCGACGAAGCCGATCTCGGCGAAATAGCCGGTGGGCAGCGCCTGCGGGTTGAGCAGTTCGATCTCTGGTGAATTCTTGTCGACGGTCTCGGTGTAGTGCTTGAGCTTGAGGTCGTCGAGGCGCGCGCCGGTCAGGTTGATCGAGCCCTCGAGGCTCGGCGTGTCGATCTTGACGCGCTTCGAAGCTGCAAGCGCCTGATCGCGGCCGGCCGCGGTGACGGTTTCGCCGCCGGGCGCGCTGGGAATGGTGCCCGGCGCCGGAGCCGGTGTTCCAGCACCCGGATTGGCCGCCTCGGCCGCCTTCTTCTGCTCTTCCACACGCTGCTGCTCGATCTTGGCGGCCTCGCGCTGCGACGCGACGCGCGGGTTCATGTAGAAAACCTGCCACAGAGTCAGGATCAGCACCGACAGCGCGATGGTGATGAAGAAGTTCCGGTTGTTTTCCATCGAGAGCCCTTGGCCTATCGTGTTCCGCGAAGTCGGCGGGAGAGTTCGGCCTTCAATTGGCCGAACGGGGCGCGCAGCGCGTCATCGCGCCCGACGATGACATAATCATTGCCGGGCACCATGTCATCTGCGGCATGGACGCGGACAGCTTCTTTCAGCCGCCGCCTGACGCGGTTGCGCACAACAGCGTTGCCGACCTTCTTGGTGACGGTGTAGCCGACGCGCGGCACGCCGCCATCGCCGCGGTCGAGGACCTCGACGAGGAAAAACCGTCCGCGTCGCTTTTCACCACGACGGACGGCCAGGAATTCCGCGCGTTTCAGAAGCCGTTTGGGATTTTGCCCCACTGGCTTGCCGGTTGCGGGCAACGATCTCGTCTCGCTTAGGCGCTGAGCCGCTTGCGGCCGCGGTTGCGGCGAGCTGCGACGACGCCACGACCACCCTTGGTGGCCATGCGGGCACGGAAGCCGTGCCGACGTTTGCGGACGAGTTTGGACGGTTGGTAGGTACGCTTCATTTGTTTTAATACCGCGGGGTGCGGCCCTTCTTGATTCTGTCACTTTGTAACAGGAGCTTTGCCGGGCCGGCTTTGGCGCGATCGAAACCGCGCCGGGACGAATGGCCCGAGCGTGAGCGGGCTTATAGAAAGAAGGGTTTTGGAAGTCAATCCGGGGTCGTCACGCCGCGGACACAGGCTTTATGACAGTAATTTAATGTTCCGACCAACGGATAAAATTGGCAAAAAAGCCGTAATCGCCTAATCTTGGCTGATCAAGTGATTGTGAAGATAGAGTCGCATGAGCGAAGCCAGCCAAGCGGGGGAAGGGATCGGCACGGCGCCTGCCACCGTCCGCAGCGTGCCGCTGTCGCGCGGCCTGTCGACAAAACTGCTGCTGCTCACCATCGTCTTCGTGCTTTTGGCCGAAGTGCTCATCTTCCTGCCCTGGATCGCCAGCTACCGGCTGAGTTGGCTCAAGGAACGGCTGAGCACGGCCGCTGCCGTGTCGATCGTGCTGGTGCAGGGCGAGTCGACCTCGCTGTCGCGCACGGCGCAGAATGACGTGCTGATGGCGATCGGCGCCAAGGCGATCGCGGTGCGCGATGGCGGCGTCTCCCGGCTTCTGGTGGTGGCGGATATGCCGCCGCAGGTCGACGAGCATATCGACCTCGCCAGCGTCGGCATGATCAAGGGCATGACCGGCGCGCTCGACACGCTGTTCTTCGGCGGCGACCGGATGCTGCGCGTCTTCGGACCGGTCGGCGACAGCGACAAGGAATTCGAGCTGATCATGCCGGACTATTCGCTGCGCAAGGCCATGCTCATCTATTCGCGCAATGTTGCCTTCGTCTCGCTGCTGATCTCGCTGTTCACGGCCATGCTGGTCTATGCCGCGATCGACCTGATCATGATCGGGCCGATCCGCACCATGACGCGCTCGATGCTGTCCTTCTCCGAAGCCCCCGACGACCCCGGGCGCATCATCCATCCCGCCGCCCGCGCCGACGAGATCGGCGTTGCCGAACGCGAGCTGTCGCAGATGCAGGAGCGGCTGCAAAAGATGCTCTCCGAGCAGAAGCATCTTGCCGATCTCGGCCTGGCGGTCTCGAAGATCAACCACGACATGCGCAACATCCTGGCTTCGGCGCAGCTGATGTCGGACCGCCTGCGCCAGGTCAGGGATCCGACCGTGCAGGCCTTCGCGCCGAAGCTTTTGCGCGCGCTGGACCGTGCGGTGTCTTATTCGGAAGGCGTGCTTCACTATGGCCGCACGCAGGAGCCGCCGCCTTCGCGCCGCAGGGTGCGGCTGCGCCAGCTGGTCGAGGACGTGCACGGGCTGCTCGATATAGAAGAGGGCATCGAGTTCATCAACGCCGTCGAGGCGGCTTTCGAGGTGGATGCCGATTCCGACCAGCTGTTCCGGGTGCTCACCAATCTGTGCCGTAACTCGGTGCAGGCGATGGCGGCCGACACCGAGAGCGCCGTGGTGCGGCGGCTTGCGGTATCGGCCGTGCGCCTGGGCAGCGTCAGCCGCATCGCCGTCACCGACACCGGTCCCGGCCTGCCGCCGAAAGCGCGCGAAAACCTGTTCGCGGCGTTTCGCGGCTCGGCGCGCAGCGGCGGCACCGGCCTTGGCCTGGCCATCGCGCATGAACTGATCCGGGCGCATGGCGGCACGGTGGAGCTGGTCGAGTCGATTGGCGGACGCACCACTTTCGCCGTCACCATCCCCGACCAGCCGGTGCGGCTCGACCAGGCCCGCGGCAGCCTGCGCCGCCCAGCATGACGGCCTCGGCGCTGTTTTCCTGAGGGCTCTTGCCCTTGAATCCTGACACTTTCGATGACTTTCGCCGCGACTTTCCCCCTCTCGGCCTGAAATCAGGCCGGCTCCCGGCAGCTTCAAAGTCTTGGGATCGGGGCCGTTACCCCCAGATGACGCACTCGCGACAAAACTTTTGCCGGATCGGCTTGCTTTTCCCAAATTCAGTCGCTAGGGAACTGCACACATTCGCGGCCGACCCCTCAAGGATCGGATCGTGGGGCCGTTGAAAACATGGCCTGATGCGCGCCCGTAGCTCAGCTGGATAGAGCACCAGACTACGAATCTGGGGGTCAGGAGTTCGAATCTCTTCGGGCGCGCCATTTCTTGAAACCGCTCATTTTGTTCGATCGTCGAACCGTTCGTAGACGCGGCGTCTGGGACGTTTCCGTCGGCAACGCGGCCCAGCGATCCCCATTGCCGCGAGCTCGATCGGGCAGCTTGATTATGGGACGTTCCTGCGCACTCCAAAAACCAATTGCGAGATAGAGTCAGTCGATCTAAACTGATTGCATAGTGCAATCAGAAGCGCGCGGATATGCCGTGTGAGGAAAGGCGGAAGGCGTGGCCAAGCTCGTGTTCGGAATGAACCAATCCCTGGACGGCTACGTCGACCATATGGCATTTGCGCCAACCCCCACGCTCTTCCGCCACTTCATCGAGGAAGCTCAGAGGCAGGCGGGCAGCGTGTACGGTCGCCAAATGTATGAGGTCATGCGTTACTGGGACGACGATCATCCTGAATGGGGTGCGGACGAACAGGCCTTCGCGGCGGCGTGGCGGAACCAGTCGAAATGGGTCGTTTCGCGCTCGCTGAAGTCGGTTGGCCCCAAGGCCAGGCTGATTGAGGATGATCTCGAGGGCGCGATCCGGGATCTGAAGGCAGGGAGCGACGGGGAGATCGAGGTTGCTGGTCCGACCTTGGCGCAAAGCCTTACAGAGCTTGGCCTGATCGATGAATATCGAATCTACTTGCACCCCGTTGTGCTTGGTCACGGCAAGCCATATTTCGCCGGACCCCGGCCGCCGCTCCGCCTCCTGACTCACGATCGGATTGGCGAGGACGTGATCCGGCTGACCTACGTTCCTGCTTGATCGCGCGATGTGCGCCCGTGCCGTTCCACCGCGTTGACAAGGAGGAATAAGCCTCGCAGCCGGGCGAGGGCCTGCACAAAGCGGCACGTGCAAGCGGTAGCGTTCATCGCGCGGTACGGCGCCAACCTCCTGATGGATTGTATGGTTTTGCTGATACAGCCGATATTGTCCGTTCGCGTACGGCAGGCGCAGCCTTTGGAGTAGATCCGACCATGCCCCCTCCCAGCATCAAGCGCGCGCTGATCACCGGCGCCGGAGCCGCCGACGGCATCGGCTTCGCCATTGCCCGCCAGCTTGGCAACACCGGCCATGCCGTGTTCCTGACCGGCGCCAGCGCGCGCGTGCTTGACCGCGCCGCCGGGCTTTGTGCCGAAGGCATCGATGCCAGGGCCGTGGTTGCCGATCTCACCAAGGCCGCCGATGTCGCGCGGCTGCGGGCTGAGGTCGGCGCCGTTGATATACTGGTCAACAATGCCGGCATGGGCTCGCTGGCGTCGCCATCGGCCGACAAGGCGTTCCTCGCCATGACCGAGGCCGATTGGGATCAGGGCATCGAGGTCAGCCTGAAGACGGCGTTTCTGGTCACCCATGCGTTCCTGCCGGCGATGGTCGAAGCGGGCTATGGGCGCATCATCAATGTGGCGTCGGTCACCGGGCCGCTCGTGTCTTTCGTGGGCACATCAGCCTATTCCGCCGCCAAGGCCGGCATGGTCGGCCTGACGCGCACGCTGGCGCTCGAAGTGGCCAGGAGCGGCGTCACGGTCAACGCCGTGGCGCCCGGCTGGATCGCAACGGGCTCGTCGAGCGAGATGGAGCTGACAGCGGCCCTGCATACGCCGCTGGCGCGAGCCGGCCGGCCGGATGAAGTGGCGGCGGCGGTGGTGTTCCTGGCCTCGGAAGGCGCCAGCTATGTCAATGGCGCCCTTTTGGTGGTCGACGGCGGCAACAGCCTGCAGGAGCTCAAGGGCTGAAGGACCGGCCGCCAGGCGGGCAAGGGATCAGCCTTTGCCTGGGCCCTTCCTTGATCGCGGTACTTCCGGCCTGAGATAGACCGCCAGGCAGCAGCAACAGATGACCAGTCCGGCAATCGGGTATTTCAGGGCCACCACTGCCGCCAGCGCGAAAAGGCAGAGCGTCGCCAGCGCGCGGACGCGCATGCGCTTTCGCACATCAAGCGGAACCTCGTGCGCCGGCATCGGCTCGATGAGTTCCCGGATCAGCAAGATGTAGGTCAGGTTCACCAGGAAGAAGACGGCGGCGTAGAAGGCGACTGGCTGCGGCGCCAGTTCACTGACCGCCATCCAGGCGGTCGCCAGCGGCAGCAGCGACACCGAGAACAGATGCGCGAAATTGTACCACATCAGGCTGGTCGTCGCCGCCGTCGCGTGGCGCAGGAGATGATGGTGGTTCGCCCAGACGATGGCGATGAAGAGATAGCTGACGCCATAGCTCAGCCATGTCGGCCACAGTGCCAGAAGCGCCGCGAAGGTCGGGAGTTCCGGCGGGTGCAGATCGAGCACCAGAACCGTGATGAGGACGGCGAAAACGCCATCAGAAAATGCGCTCAACCGATCGAGCCCTGTGGAAGGAAGCACGAGGAACCGTCCCTGTCGCCGTTCGTCGCGCCTATAGTAGCGTTCTCGCCTGCAATATCCATGTCCGCGCCGGCCGTTTTGACACCGTCAGCGCCGCCGCTTCGGGCCAGGAAGCCGTGCCTCCGAAATCCACCAGCAAATTTTCTGCATTATCGGCGGCAGTTTCGTCGGCCCGTCGGCATGGATGATGTTGGTGGGTGGCGGGAAGCGGCCAACCTGCCAGATCACATCTTGCTGCGCGATAGCAATTTCACTATGTTGATAGCATTGCCATCAACTATCCAGGAAGGCTATCGGATGCCCGCCGTTACTATTCGCAACCTGTCCGAAGAGGCACACCGCGCCCTCAAGGTGCGCGCGGCCCATCATGGCCGTAGCACCGAGGCCGAAATGCGCGAGCTTCTGGAGGCGGCGGTTCGTCCCGCCAACCGCATTCGTATCGGCTCCGCCCTGTCGGCGTTGAGCCGTAACGCCGGGCTGACCAATGCCGATTTCGAACCGCTGGAGCAGGATCGCGACAGAACGCCGGCTACGCCCATGAGCTTCGAATGATCGTTCTGGACACGAATATCGTCTCCGAGGCGATGAAGCCGGAGCCGGCCCCTGCCGTCCGCGACTGGCTGGACGAGCAGGCTGCCGAAACCCTCTATCTCTCGAGCGTGACCGTCGCAGAGCTGCTGTTCGGCATCGGTGTGCTGCCTGACGGGCGGCGCAAACAGAATCTGGCCACGACGCTCGACGGGCTTCTCGACCTGTTCGACGGCAGAATCCTTCCCTTCGATAGAGATGCCGCCCGCCGTTACGCGGATCTGGCCGTCGCAGCCCGCAACGCGGGCAGGGGCTTTCCCACGCCGGACGGATATATTGCGGCGATCGCGGTCGCCCACGGCTTCGTGGTCGCGACTCGTGACGCCAGCGCCTTCAAGGCTGCAGGCGTTCCCGTGATCGCCCCCTGGAAGGCCGGACAATGAGGGCCGCGTTCTTGCGATGGAAACGACAATCTTGTTGCTACTGATCGGCTTTGGCGCCGGTTTCTATTTTCGGGGTTTGCGCGCGAGGACCGAAGCGGCGAATTCTAAACGCCGCGCCGATGCGCTCGATCAGCAGATCAGCATACTTCGGCGCGATATCGTCGCGATGTCGGCCTGGTGCCATTGCGCCAATCAGTGGGAACCAAACCGCTCAGCGGCGGTTTTCCCCTTGAAGGGACGCAGACCTCAAAGGTGCGGAACAATGTACGACCATCTGGAACTGGACCTGGCGAGAGCCAGGCAGCGCGTCAAGCGTGCGGAACTCTTTCTCACGCGAGCGAATGAAATGCTGGACGAGGAGGGTGGCGTCGGCATCAGCCTCGCCTTGTGCTGCCGGATCAGATCCGAGCAAAAACGTGTGGCTGAAGCGCGCTCTCGCCTCCGCCACATCGATCCCACCACACACTGATCGTCCCATGGCTATGATGCCCTTCGAATCTCCCGAAAAGAGTGCGGTATATCGCGCCGCCAAGCTCGCCGTGCTGCGAAAGCTGATGGTGAAGCATATCGAGCGCACCGATGCTCAGGCGCAGAATGTCGAACAGGCGCTGGCGGTGTTGGCTGAGGCAACGGCTCGGACCCGTGGCGCGCATCAGTAGCGTCCAGGTCGTCCTCAGGACGCCTTGGCGAGAAAGCTCTGGTAATCCGACTTCGCCTGCAGCAGGCGCAGCACGTTTTCGCGTGATCCCCGCACATGGGCGCGGGCCAGGGCGCCGGCCCGGGCAGCGTCGCCGGCGCAGATCGCCTCGACGATCTCGGCATGCTCGTCGCGGGCGATCTTCCATTCGTCGAGCCACAACAATTCGGTCCAGACATAGTGCTGGCATTTGTCGAGGATGCCGCACAGCATGTCGTGCAGCATCACATTGCCGCTGATTTGCGCGATGACGCGGTGCAGGTCGATGCCGACCTCGAGCTCCTGGAATTTTTCCTTTGTGGTGCGGTCCGGAATGCCGGCCAGCCGCTCGCATTCGGCCAGCATGGCGCGTAGCCGCGCTTTGTCCTTGTCGGTCGCGGCGGCCGCGGCCAGTTCGGTCGCATGGCCGTCGAGCAGTTCGCGGATGTCGAAGGCCTCGCGGAACATGTTGATGTCGAACTCGGTGACGACATAGCCCTGGCGCGGCCGGCCGGTGACCAGGCCGTCGCGCTCGAGGCGATTGAAGGCCTCGCGCACCGGCGTGCGGCTGACATTGAGTTTTGCGGCTATGTCGTTCTCGGTGACGCGCGAGCCCGGCGGAATCTGGCCGGTCACTATCATCGCCTTGAGCGAAGTGTAGACCGAGTCGCGCAGCGTGTTTTTGGTTTGCTTGCTCAAAGATCCGTTCCCACCGGCAATCGACATTTGCCTATCTCTATTCGTAGTCGGCGCAATTTGCCACGCCCTGGCGGCGCTGCTCACACCGGCCTGCATCGTGCTTCTCAGCCAGCATCGGACGGTGTTGACATCGCCGATCCCTAAGCTACACTCAAAATTGTATACAAAATCGCATGCCAAATCAAAACAAATGGGAACACCGGCTGGAGAACCGATATGAAAACCATCAATAGCCTTGGGATTGCCGCGGTCGCGGGCCTCATGGCATCGGCAGCGGCGCCCGCCTTTGCCGCCGATACGATCACCGTCGCCTCGTGGGGCGGCACCTATCAGGAGGCGCAGACCAAGGCGTTCTTCGATCCGACCGCCAAAGCGCTCGGCATCACCATCAAGCAGGACACCACCAACGGCCTCGACGATGTGCGCCTGCAGGTGACCGGCAATGCGGTGAAGTGGGACATTACCGAGCTCGGCGCCGACGAATGCGCGCGCGGCTCGAAGGAAGGGCTGTTCGAGAAGCTGGATTACGGCATCATCGACAAGAGCGGCATCAACCCGAAGCTGGTCCATGACGACTGGGTCGGCATTTCCTACACTTCGGTCGTGTTGATCTACCGGACCGATGTGTTCGGCGACAAAGGCCCGAAGACCTGGGCCGATTTCTGGAACGTGGAAAAATTCCCGGGGCGGCGCGCGCTCTCCAGCAGCCAGGCGACCGAGACGCTGAGCGTCGCCGCACTCGCCTCGGGCCTACCGATCGACAAGGTCTATCCGGTCGATATCGACGGCGCGCTGAAATCCGTCGACAAGATCCGTGGCCATGTCGATGCCTGGTGGACCTCCGGCGCGCAGGCCATGCAGCTGGTCAAGGATGGCGAAGTCGACATGGCGAGCATCTGGAACGGGCGCGCCGGCACCTTGAAGAAGGGAGGCGCGCCGGTCAGCTTCTCCTTCGACCAGGGTGTGCTGACCGCTGATTGCATGGTCATCCCGAAGGGCGCCAAGAACAAGGCAGCGGCGATGAAGGCGCTGGCGATGTTCGTCAGCCCGCAACTGCAGGCCAATTTGCCGCTCTATGTCGACAATGGGCCGGTGAATGAGAAAGCCTTCGAGACCGGCAAGATCCCGCCGGAACGGATCAAGGACATCAACTCGGCGCCCGAAAACGTCAAGAAGCAGGTGTTGCAGGATGCCGAGTTCTGGCGCGACAATCTGGTCGAGGCGACGGAGAAGTTCAACAATCTGATCCAGCAATAGCTGCCTGGCAGACACTTCACGGCGGGGCTGCGTAAGCCGTTCGCCCCGCCTCCTCTTCGCCGGCTAAGGAGAAAAGAATCTTGTCCATTGCGCCATCCGCGCTGCCGATCAGCATGCGCCGGATCGAGAAACGATTTGGCAGCGTGCCGGTGCTGCGCGACCTCAACCTCGATGTCGAGGCCGGCGAGTTCCTGACGCTGCTCGGCCCCTCCGGCTCCGGAAAGACGACGCTGCTGATGATCCTGGCCGGGTTCGTGCGGGCCAATGGCGGGTCCATCAGGGTCGGCGACGACGAAATCATCACCACGCCGCCGCACAGGCGCAACATCGGCATGGTGTTCCAGAACTACGCGCTGTTTCCGCATATGAACGTTTTTCACAACATCGCCTTTCCGCTGAAGCAGCGCGGCGTGGCGGCCGCCGAGACCGCCGAGCGCGTCGAAAAGGCGCTGGAGCTGGTGAAGCTCAAGGGCCTGGGCGAGCGGCGGGTCGACCAGCTTTCCGGCGGTCAGCGCCAGCGCGTGGCCCTGGCCCGCGCCATCGTCTTTGAGCCGCGCATCGTGCTGATGGATGAACCCTTGTCGGCGCTCGACAAGGGCCTGCGCGAGCATATGCAGATCGAGTTGCGCGCCCTGCACCGGCGGCTTGGCATGACGACGGTCTATGTCACGCATGACCAGCGCGAAGCCATCACCATGTCGGACCGCATTGCTGTCATGAATGCCGGCCGCATCGAGCAGCTCGATAAGCCCGAAACGCTCTACGCCGCACCGAAGACGCAATTCGTCGCCGGCTTCATCGGCGAATCGAATTTCATTCCTGTCGAGTGCCGCAACGGTTCGGTCTGGTACGAGGACAGACGGATCCAAACCGCGGGGGCTGCACCGGCGCCCGGCCAACATCTGATGGTGGTGCGGCCGGAAAAGCTGCGGCTGGTCACGGCGGCCGAACCGTCGAGCGGCATCAATGTGCTCGACGCCACGGTCGGCGATATCATCTACCAGGGCGACAGTTTCGTCTGCTACGCGGTGCTGCGCGATGGCCGCCAGCTGACGCTGCGCGATTATTGCCGCAGCGATGTGCTGGCCAGGCTGCCGGCGCCCGGCCAGCCGATCAGCCTCGGCCTCGATGCGCAGGACACCATACTGGTGGCGGCCGAAGGATGAGCGCGCCATCCGCCCTGCTGAACGAAACGGCCGGCGGCGCGGGCCGGGATCTCAACGCGCAGGCGCTGCACGCCGACGCGCGGCGCGAGTCGCTGCGGCTGCTGGCGCTGCTGGCGCCAAGCCTGTTCCTCGTCTTCGCCATCATCATCGTGCCGATCGGCTGGCTGTTCTGGTTGTCGCTGTACGACGAGAACGGCGCCTTCAGCGCCTCCAACTACGCGCGCTTCTTCGAACAGGCCTCCTACATCAAGACCTTCGTCACCACCTTCAAGGTGGCCTTCATCGTCACCGGCGCCTGTGTGCTGCTGGGTTATCCCTTGGCCTATATGCTGTCGCAGCTGCCGCGCCGGGTGGCATCGATCTGCCTGATCTTCGTCATCCTGCCGTTCTGGACATCGGTGCTGGTGCGCACCTATGCCTGGCTGGTGATCCTGCAGCGCAAGGGCCTGATCAACAGCTGGCTGATCGACCTCGGCGTGATCAGCCAGCCGCTGGCGCTCGCCAACAATCTGTCCGGCGTCGTCATCGGCATGACCCACATATTGCTGCCGTTCCTGGTGCTGCCGCTCTATGCCTCGATGAAGACCATCGACACCGACTGCCTGCGCGCCGGCATGAACCTCGGCGCCGGTCCGGTCGCCACCTTCCGGCAGATCTTCTTTCCGCTGTCGCTGCCCGGCCTCGCCTCGGGCGTGGTCATCGTCTTCGTGCTTTGCCTCGGCTTCTTCGTCACGCCGGCACTGATGGGCGGCGGCAAGGTGATCATGTGGGCGATGCGCATGGAACAGACCACCAGCCTCTATTCGAACTGGGGCGCGGGTGCGGCCCTTGGCGTCGTGCTGCTGGTGGTCACGCTGGCGCTTCTCGGCCTGTTCCAGTGGCTGCTTGGCGCGCGCACCACCGGCGTGTGGAGTTCGCGATGAGCGGGGATGTCGGCCTGCCGATCTCGCACCGGCAACGCCTGTGGCTTTACGCCCTTGGCGGCCTGGTGCTGTTGTTCCTGATCGCGCCGTCGATCATCATCGTCATCATGTCGTTTTCGGATTCGACGCTGCTGCAGTTCCCGCCACAGCAGTGGTCGCTGCGCTGGTACCAGAGCTACTTCCAATCGCTGGAATGGCGCGACGCGACCATCGTCTCGGTCAAGGTGGCTGTCATGACCGTGCTGGTGGCGACGCCGCTCGGTACCGCCGCCGCCTATTCGATCAACAGGGGCACGCTGCGCTTCAACGGCACCATCAATGCGCTGCTGACCGCATCACTGATCATCCCGGTGATCCTGATCGGCATCGGCACCTTCTTCCTCTATGCCCGCATCGGCCTCAACAACACGCTGACCGGCCTGGTCATCGCGCATACGGTGCAGGCGCTGCCGCTGGTGGTGCTGACCGTGCTGTCGGGCTTGCGCTCCTACGACATGAACCAGGAGCGCGTGGCGCGCAGCCTCGGCGCCGGGCGCATAGCTGCCTTCTGGCAGGTGACCATGCCGCAGATCCGCTTCTCGATCGTTTCGGGCGCGCTGTTCGCCTTCATCACCTCCTTCGACGAGGTGGTGGTTTCGCTCTTCATATCGGGCGGCGAGACCACGACGCTGACGCGCCGCATGTTCAACGCGCTGCGCGACCAGATCGACCCGACCATCGCCGCCATCTCGACCTGCCTGATCGTGCTGTCGGTCCTGCTCCTATCGGTTGCGCAGATCTTCGGCCGCCGGCATTGATTTCACCAGACCAATTCGCAGACGTGACCAAGGGATATCCAGACGACAATGCGTGATTTCCAGTTTCCCGGCCGCTCGCCGGTTCGTGCCACGCAAGCGATTGCCGCGACCTCGCATCCGCTTGCGACCCTTGCCGCGATCGACATGCTGCGCGCCGGCGGCAATGCCATGGACGCCGCCATCTGCGCCGCCGCCGTGCAAGGCGTGGTCGAGCCGCAATCGACCGGCATTGGCGGCGATTGCTTTGTCCTCTACTGCCCAAAGGGGCAAGGCGAGGTGCTGGCCTTCAACGGTTCGGGCCGAGCGCCCGCGGGCGCCACCGTCGACTGGTATCTGGACAAGGGTTTTAGCGAGCTTCCGAAACAGGGGCCGCATGCGGTGACCGTGCCGGGCGCCGTCGACGCCTGGAGCCGCCTGTTGGAAGACCATGGCCGCAAGAGCCTTGCCGAGGTGCTGGCGCCTGCCATCCACTATGCCGAGACCGGCTATGTCGTGCATGACCGCGTCGCCTTCGACTGGGCCGAACCGGAAACCGACCTGTCGGCCGACGAACATGCCGCGCGCATCTTCCTGCCGGGCGGCAAGGCGCCGAAGGCAGGCGATGTCCATCGCCAGCCGGAACTCGCCGCCACTCTGCGGGTGATCGCCAAGCAGGGCCGCGCCGGATTCTATGAAGGCGCGGTCGCCGACGATATGGTGCGCCGGCTCAGAGAATTGGGCGGGCTGCATTCGCACGAGGATTTCGCCGCGACCAGAGGCGACTATGTGGCGCCGGTCAGCACCGACTATGGCGGCTACGACATCCACCAGATGCCGCCGAACAATCAGGGGCTGACGGCGCTTTTGATGCTGAACGTGCTGTCCGGCTTCAAGCTTGGCGGGCTCGACCCCAATGGCGCCGAGCGCCTGCATCTGGAGATCGAGGCCGGACGCCTCGCCTACCAGGACCGCGACCGCTTCCTCGGCGACCCGGACCAGGTCCCAGTGCCGGTAAAACAGCTTCTGTCCGGCGCCTATGCCGACCGGCTGCGCGCCGAGATCGACCGCGACCGCGCCATGACGCATCTGGCGCGCCTGGAGCTGCCGGGCAGCGACACGGTCTACATCTCGATCGTCGACCGCGACCGCAACGCGGTGTCTTTCATCAACTCGACCTATTATTCCTTCGGCAGCGGTGTCGTCGGCCCGAAGACCGGCGTGGTGCTGCAGAACCGTGGCTCGAGCTTCCGCCTCGACCCGGCGCATCCAAATGCGATCGCGCCCGGCAAACGGCCGATGCACACGATCATGCCCGGCATGGCGACGAAAAACGGACGCGTGGTGATGCCATTCGGCGTCATGGGCGGCGGCTACCAGCCTTTCGGCCATGTCCATCTTTTGACCAACATGATCGATTTCGGCATGGACCCGCAGCAAGCGCTGGATGCGCCGCGTGTGTTCTACAATGACGATACGGTGGAGGCCGAGCGCAACGTTCCCGCCGAGGCGATCGAAGGCTTGCGCAAGCGCGGCCATCGCATCGCGGAGCCGCAGCATCCGCTTGGCGGCGGGCAGGCGGTGCTGATCGACTGGGAGAAGGGGACGCTGACCGGCGCCTCCGATCCGCGCAAGGATGGGATGGCGCTGGGGTACTGAGGTGGTCGGGGGAACCGGTTGCGGATCACCCCTTAACCTCCCACAAACAAGCAGGCCAATCGCATATGGCTGCGCCGGCCCCCTCTCCGTCCGCTTCGCGGCCACCTCTCCCCCATTTCATGGGGGCGAGGAAACGCTAACCGCCGAGGTCGTGGCCTTGAAAAGCTTGGGTTCCTCGCCCCCACAATGTGGCTACGGAATGCACACATCTCTGAGTTCCCAGCCTTTTGCGATGGCACGGAAGTATTCGAGGCCGTGTCGGAAGGTGATGGGACCAGGTGGTTTGGAGGAGGGATAGCCATTCCAGCCGCCAAGGCGGGCAATGATCCAGGCGGCCCATGCGAGACTGTGCCTTGGGTGCGGGTTGTTTTGCAAGGCAGTGCGACCTTGATAGCTGGCATCGAGGCTGTCGAGCACGGCGATGTCGGAAGTGCTGAAGGCATTGGCGGCGTGTTCGCCACCAATGCCTTCGCGGGCCTGGACGAGTTGCAGGATAACCGCCGCAGCCTTGGTGGCGATGGCGGCGAGCTTGACCAACACCTCGGCGCTGGCGAGTTGGCTGTCCTCGAGGCGCAGGCCATGCGTCTTCATCAGACGGAACAACTGCTCGATGGTCCAGCGCCGCCTGTACCAGTCGACGATCTGCCGGGCGGCGGCGACGTCGCTGATCTCATGGGTGGTGAGCAGACGCCAGTGCACTGGCTCGGCCGCGGCTGGAGGACCAAGTTCGACGACTTCGACAAGGTTCAGCGTCACGGTCTTCGGCAAATCCCTGGCGCCGGGATTGTCGGGACGGCACACCTCGACCTTGCTGAAGCGCAGGCTCACCTGGGTGCTGCGTGCCGCCCGCTTGTGCGTGGCCAACAACTCAAGCCTGCGCGCGGCCACGAACGGCAGCGCTGCCGTCACGCTCGACAAAGTACCGCCGCCCGCTACGGCACGATCGTGCATCACACGCGTCAAAAGGTGGACATTGCCGCCGGGCAGTGTCGCCCATTCGGCATAGATGTCGCTCTCGCGGTCGGCCACGATCGTAACAGTGGCGGCTTTGGCCAGCACGCTTCTGGCCTGAAGGGCCGTGTCGATCCAGCGGCGCGATTCCTTGTCCTTGAGCGAGCGCTTGGCGTGCGGTGTCTCGACCCGGCCCTTGCGCGTGTAGACGCTGCCGGCCACCAGCCCCAGACAACCGCCGCTCACCGCATCGATGGCCACCATCGCATGCACCAGCACGCCGCGCCCACCACCTTTGCCGATCTCACCCAGGCCGCGTCGCCGCTCGGGCGTGGTGGCAAAGGTGATCTCGCTGGTGTCCTGGATCGCCAACACATGCCGCTCGGCGGCCGCAGACACCGTCTGTTCGCTCCAGCCTTGGATCAACCGCTCGATCGTCACCTTGTCATTGGCCAGCAGGCGATGGAACCCGACCTCCTGCGCCCGCCGGCCCTCGCCAAGCCGGCGCAGGCAGATATCTTGGCGCGCAACCATGCGGTCGAGCAGCATCGCCCCCTTTTGTCGAGGCGCAAATCCCCGAAACGGCCCAGCGACGGTTGCTCAACAAGCATGCGACACCTCGAATCAAGCAAAGTGCCTGATACAGAATCACGCCGAAAGCCGAGACCGCCAGCCCTCCTCAAGCCGAGAGTCAATCCGCCGCACCCCACTCCTAGATGTGTGCATTCCGTAGCACAATGTGGGGGGAGAGGTGGCTCGGCGAAGCCGAGACGGAGAGGGGGCGGCGCCAGCGTCGACAATTGTCCGGGGCCGGATCGTCCGCTGGACTTCTGAAAGCAGTCGTTTGAACATAGCCGGTGACCATGACCCAAGCTGAAACGCACCCCGACCTCTCCCGCCGTCTCGCCGCCGGCCTCGATGACGCTCCGGCCATCCTGGCGCCCGACAGGGCGACGCTGACCCATGGCGGGCTTCGCCGTCTGATCGCGGCCACGGCCGAACGGCTGCATCCGCTCGGCATCGGCCGGGGCGACCGGGTGGCGATAGTGCTGCCGAACGGGCCGGAGATGGCCACCGCCTTCGTCGCTGTGGCCGCCGCCGCCTCGACGGCGCCGCTCAATCCGGCCTATCGGGCGGACGAACTCGATTTCTACCTCACTGACATCGGTGCCAAGGCGATCCTTGTCGCAGAGACCGAAGCCGGCCCGGCGGTGGCGGTGGCCGAGCGGCTCGGCATCGGCGTGCTGCGGCTTGTCGTTTTACCCGACACACCTGCCGGCAGCTTCACCATCGAGGCCGCGGCGATCGGTCCACAGGCGGCGCCCGATATGGCGGGGGATGGCGACATCGCGCTTTTGCTGCACACATCGGGCACGACATCGCGGCCAAAACTGGTGCCGCTCAGCCATGCCAACATCGCGGCTTCGGCCACCCATATTGGCACAACTCTCGGCTTGACCGCCGACGACCGCTGCCTCAACATCATGCCGCTGTTCCACATCCATGGCCTGATCGCGGCGGTGCTGTCGTCGCTGGCAGCGGGCGGCAGCATCTACTGCACGCCGGGCTTCAACGCGCTGCGCTTCTTCCAGTGGCTGGGTGACGCGAAGCCGAGCTGGTACACGGCGGTGCCGACCATGCACCAGGCGATCCTGCCGCGCGCGGCGCGCAATGAAGAGGTGCTGGCGGCGGCGCGCCTGCGCTTCATCCGCTCGTCCTCGGCATCGCTGCCGGCGCAAGTGATGGGCGAGTTGGAGAAAATCTTCGGCTGCCCGGTGATCGAATCCTACGGCATGACCGAGGCCGCGCACCAGATGGCGTCCAACCGGCTGCCGCCGGGCCTGCGCAAGCCGGGCAGCGTCGGCGCTTCCGCCGGACCGGAAGTGGCTGTCATGGCGGCGGACGGGCGACTGCTGACAGCCGGCGAGACCGGCGAGATCGTCATCCGCGGACCCAATGTCACGGCGGGCTACGAGAAGAACCCGGAGGCCAATGCCACGGCCTTCGCGCATGGCTGGTTCCACACCGGCGATCAGGGCGTGCTGGATGAGGATGGCTATCTCCGGGTCACCGGGCGGCTCAAGGAGATCATCAACCGTGGCGGCGAGAAGATCTCGCCGCTCGAGGTCGATGACGTGCTGATGGACCATCCGGCGGTGGCGCAAGTCGTCACCTTCGCCATGCCGCATGACAAGCTCGGCGAGGAGGTGGCGGCGGCCGTGGTGCTGCGCGAAGGCATGAGCGCCAGCGAAAGCGACATCCGCGCTCACGCCGCGACCCGGCTCGCCGACTTCAAGGTGCCGCGCAAGGTGCTGATCCTGGACGAGATCCCCAAGGGCGCGACAGGCAAGCTGCAGCGCATCGGGCTTGCCGCCAAACTCGGGCTTTGACGATGAAGATCACCATTTTCGGCGCCGGCGCGATCGGCGGCTATCTCGCCGCCAAGCTGGCGATCGCCGGCCGCACCGACCTATCGATCGTCGCGCGCGGCGCCCATCTGGAAGCGATCCAGGCCAACGGCCTGCGCCTGATCGAGGACGGCCAGGAATCGGTCGCCCCGGTGAGGGCCGCAGCCAAGGCCGAGGAACTCGGCGTACAGGACATCGTCGTGCTGGCGCTGAAGGCCCATTCGCTGACCCCGGCGCTGGACCAGATCGCGCCGCTGCTCGGGGACCACACAAGCGTCGTCACCATGCAGAACGGCGTGCCGTGGTGGTATTTCCATGGTGTGGGCGGGCCGCTCGAAGGCACCAGGCTGAACGCGGTCGACCCCGGCGGCGCGATCTGGCAGCGGATCGGGCCGCGGCGCGTCATCGGCTCGGTCGTCTATCCTGCCGTCGAAGTCGACGCGCCCGGCCTCATCCGCCATGTCGAGGGCAAGCGCTTCTCGCTCGGCGAACCCTCTGGCGCGCGCAGCGAAAGGGTGATGCGCCTGGCCGAGGAAATGGTCAAGGCCGGCCTGCAGGCGCCGGTGCGCGACGATATCCGCAGCGAGATCTGGGTGAAACTGTGGGGCAACCTCTCCTTCAACCCGATCTCGGCGCTGACCGGCTCCACACTGGCCGCGATGGTCGCCGACGAGGGCACCCGCACGCTCGCCCGCACCATGATGCTGGAAGCGCAAGCGATCGGCGAAAGCCTCGGCGTGCGCTTTCCCATTGGGGTCGACCGCCGCATCAAGGGCGCCGGCGATGTCGGCGAGCACAAGACCTCGATGCTGCAGGACCTGGAGCGCGGCCGGCCGATGGAGATCGACGCGCTGGTGAGCGCCGTGCAGGAACTTGGCCGGCTGACGGACAAGCCGACGCCGACCATCGACGCCGTGCTGGCGCTGGTGCGGCGGCTGGCGGTGGAGCGCGGGTGTTATGGGTGAGGCGTGGTGGGCTGAGCCTTGAGGCGCCGGCAATGCGTCCGCCACTACGGCATCTTACGAATATGTATTCCAGCGGAAATGCGCGGGAAACATAAATGGCTCATTGCTTCGGGGGAATGGAGTCATCTCAATGAACAGGATCGCTGAAACCTTCTGGGTCGCGTCCGCGCTGGTTCTAGGCGCGGCCCTTGCAGCCGTCGCGGTACCGATCGTTGCCATCGTTTGCTTTTTGGCGCTCGCGCTTCCTGTGGCGATGCGAAGGGTTCATCGGCACCGCTATTGCGGCAATGTCGTTTCTCCCCCCACTCGAAAAGGCCCGGCTGATCGGTCACATGTTAGTCCGACCATAGAGACGACCTACACCGTCGTTGGGCGATCGTAGCCCTGTGAGTGTGTCTGCGGCTGCAACGATGGCCGCTGCCGCCATGGCGCCGGGTACGTTTCGGACACTGCCGCCTCGAACTGGCATCCTGGGTATCGCCCGCAATAAAAAGCAGCAATGAATGTTGGATGAAAAAGCCCAGGAGCCGCCCGCAATACCATTGGTTCCACAGATTGACAGATGCGGCGGAAGCGATGGCCTCGCGTTCCAAGGCGCGCCTTGGCATCTGGCACCACCACGCGCATCCGTCGTCGAGACACTCGATGGCATAGGCACCATTGGCCTGCACAATTTTATTGCGCAACAGTTTTCCATGCCGGAGGGCATGTGCGGGCGTGCGGCCGGAGCAGTCATGGGCCTGATAAATCACCTGCCCAACAGGCGGGCCATCGAACGATTGGACATCGGCGAGCAGGATGACGTGCTTGAAATAGGGTTTGGGCCGGGTTGGGCGCTCAAGAAAATGGCCAGACTAGCGCACAGCGGTACGATTACAGGGGTGGATCGGTCGCCGACGATGTTTCGTCAGGCCCAAATTCGAAATCGAGCCGCAATTCAAGACGGAAAGCTGAAACTGATCCAGGGCACCTTCGAGCGGCTGCCAGTGGAAAGCGCCTCAGTGGACAAGGTTCTGGCCGTCAACGTGATTTACTTCTGCTCGCCGACCGGTACCGCCCTGGCGGAAGCCCACAGGGTTCTGCGTCCAGGCGGAACAATGTCGATCTATGCGACAGATTGCTCTTCAATGAAGCGGTTGCAATTCGTTGGCCCCGAAACCCGACAAACATTTGATCTAAAAGGACTTGAGGATTTCCTCGGCAAGAGCGCATTTGCGTTGGATCAAATCGATATTCAAATGATTTGGTTGCCATTCGGCTTTCGCGGCCTGGTGGCGCGACTGTGCAAGCGGTGACGTGGTGTACAGGGTGTACCGCGCGCCAACTGACCATCTTCGAAGCACCTGCGTGGCCGATGCCAACCACAACGACGGCACCGATTGCCGCCACGACTGGGCCCAAGAACGCGCGAACCCCATCTGCAACACCGATCGGTGCCAACCAGTCCTCGACCGAGGGTCAAGCGGCAGCCGGAGGATTGATCAGCAGGGATTCACCCTGACCAAGCCCGGTAGCCTGAAAGGCTGTGCTGTTCTGCGGAGGGCAAATGCCCAATAACGCGCGATTGCGACTGCTGGTAGCCGGCGCTTTCGCAGCCATTGTCGTCGGGGTTGGGTATTATGTCCTCGGCCAACATCGATCACACCAGCAAGGAAAAGAAGCGACGTTGCAGCAACTGGTGGACAAAGCGCTGCGGCAGGGGTGCCTCGATGACTTGAACGCCACGTTTTCCATCCCGCCGAACCACACATATGAAGTCGCGAACTGCCTCCGAATGGGGTATTTGAGCGAAGCCGAGGTGAAAAGTCGGGAGGATTACCTTGGCGTCCCACTGCGCTAGACGCAGGAAATTTTTGGTCCGGCAGTCCGATGCCGCCATGCCGGGTCTATAACAGGTGGAAACGAGCTTGCATCGAGAGCGACTCTAGTGACACCAGTCGACTTGATCCAATGCTAACGTGAGGCGGGCGAAACGATGCCAAACAAACTTGTAATGATCATTCGTCATGCCGAAAAGCCGATCCCAGGCGGTCCGGACCTCGGGGTCACCGAACAGGGCGAAAGTGATCCCGCATCACTGACGGTGCGCGGCTGGCAACGCGCGGGAGGCCTTTGCCGATTTTTTTACCAGCCGCCTCTACCTCTGGGCAGACCTGCATCAATTGTTGCGTCGGGCGTGATCAAAAGAGACGATTCCGGCACTCGGAGCAAGCGGCCTAGCCAGACAATTACTCCACTGGCAAGGCGCCTTGGCCTTGAACCGGATGTCACTCATTCAAAGGGCCAAGAGCAGTCAGCGGCGGATGCCATCCGCACAGCCCAATCACCGGTGTTGGTTAGCTGGCAACACGAGTCTATTCCTGCTCTGACGGCTGCGCTTGTCGGTGGCACAGGGACCGCTCCGCAATCATGGCCCGATGACGATTTCGACAGCATCTGGGTACTGGAAGCAGACGAGGCAAATGTCTGGTCTTTCTCGCGGGAACGCCAAGCACTCCTGGATGGTGATGACACCGGTCAATTGAGTTGAGGGTCTGCCTTGGGTCAACAGCGGAACGGCAGCTTCTAAACACGTCAACCTGCAAGCTGACGGCCTTCGGCCCATCTCAAGACCTCTGCACATCGGCGCCTGGCGTCCTTCGCGCGAGACGGTCGCTGCCGAATGCCTCAACGCCGACTTTCGCCGGCACTCACCCCACCCCGCTCAAAGCCTCGGCATCAGCCTCAGCAATTCACGCGTATAAGCGTGGCTCGGCCGCTCGAAGAGCTCGTCGGTTGGCGCCAATTCGCAAATTTCGCCTGCCTCATCACGGCGATGCGGTCGCGGCGCGGCAGGTCGTGGTTGATGAACAGCATGGTCAGGCGCAATGCTTCCTGCAGGTCCTTCAACAGGTTGAGGATCTGCGCCTGGATGGAGACGTCGAGCACCGATGCCGGCTCGTCGCCGCCGGCCGGCGTGCGGCCGTTGCTTAAGCGGCGTTGCCGGTTTGCGACTTGCGCAGCAGGCCCGCCGCGGGATCAAAAAGGGCTTTGGCGGCGGCGGAGCTGTCGACGCGGCCTGCATCGAAGGCCAGCGCGTCATGCATGGGAAGGGCTGCCGAGAAGAGAAACCCCTGCGCGATCATGCAATCGAGCGATCGCAGGATCATACGATCCGCGTCGGTTTCCACCCCCTCGGCGACCACCTCCATTCCCAGCGTTCGCCCGAGATCGATGACTGCCTTGACGAGGGCCTGATCTTCCACGGACTTGGCGAGATCGCGAACGAAGTCCTTGTCGATCTTGATCTTGCGGATTCGGCTGTCCTTCAGCGAAACCAGCGTCGAAAAACCGGTGCCGAAATCATCCAGCACAATGGACAGGCCTGCATCCGCCAGGCGTTCCAGCTTTTCGTCAATTCGGTCGCGATCCACGGGCGCTTCTTCCGTGATCTCTATCTCGAGCATCGCCACAGGGACATTCTTCGTCTTGAGGCTGTCCAGTATCATTTCATCGACATTGCCTGCCTCGAGCTCGCGTGGCGACAGATTCATGGCGACGCGAACATGCTGACGCCCGTTTCTCACGAGCTCTTCAATCATGGCGCAGCAGTTGAGAAACACCGTTTCCGTCAATAAGGAAAGCAGCCCGGTTTCACGCGCCGCGGTGACGATCTCAGGCGGGGAAATGGCCCCATGAACCGGGTGTCGCCACCGCAGCAGCGCCTCGAAGCCGACCACGGCATTCGTGTCCAGTCGCACCATGGGCTGAAACCATGAGCAAAGAGTGCCTGTTTCGATGGCCCCGCGCAGATCGCGCTCGATGCAGTGCTTGCGTTCGAGCCCGCGATCCAGTCCGGCATCGAAGAGACGGTATTCATTCCTGCCACCGCGCTTGGCCGCGTAAAGCGCGAAGTCTGCCCGCAGCAGCATCTCCGTCAATTGTGGTCTCTCCGATACATAGATGCCGATCGAAGCGCCGACGCGCACCGAATTCAACGCCGGATCCGGGCTTGCGATGGCCGCGATGATCGAGGATGCAAGTTCGCCGGTTGAGTGCACGGATTTGCCGGCGGGAAAGAGCAGCACGAACTCGTCGCCGCCGATGCGCGAAATGGTTGCCGCTGGCGGCGCATGGTTCTCTATTCTGCGCGCAACCCTGACCAGCAGGTCGTCACCGATATTGTGACCATAGGTGTCGTTGACGGACTTGAAGCCGTCCAGGTCGACCAGCATGGCCACGAACGGACCGTCGGCAAGTCCGAGCTGGCGGATAGCCTGCTCGAGCCCGTACCTGTTGAGCAAATTCGTCAGCGGATCCCGCCTGGAGTTTCGTTCCATCTCGGTGGCAAACGCCTTCGCCTCGTATTTGAGGCGGCTCGCCTCGCGGAAGCGGGCTTGTCCGAGAAGCGCGCTTCTGATCATTCCAGCCAGAAACAGCAGGACTGTGAAAGCCAGAATATAGTTTTCGATACCGCCTTTCGCCAAAAGGCAGCCGATGGTGATCAAAAGCGGCAGCGTCATGAAGTTGATCGAGGACGGAGCGTATGATGTTCCGTAGGTGACCGAACCGGCCGACGCGCCGGCGAGAACGATCAGATAGATCGGCGCCTGGGGCGTGGTGTATCCATCGGTCAGCACTGCCAGAAAAGACCAGGCGATGCCCGACGCCAGAGCCAGCAATCCATAGGAGGAAAGCCGTGCACCGATCGGTTTCAGCCTGTTGTCGACTGTGTCCGATTGGGAGAGAGCAAGTGCTATGCGTGCGCCATTTATCGTGCTGACCGCCGCAAACCACAGCACCGCAGCAAGGCCGCCGCCCGAAAGCATCTGCACGGCCAGGATCAGGGCCGAGAGGACCGTGCCGATAGGCATCGAAACGAAGATCCCCGTCCGCAGATCAGCCAACTGATCTCGGAAAATCCCAGCGTCCACGGATTCACCCTGCCCTTGATGGACGGACCCTTGAACAGGCTGCTTGGAGTGCCTCATAGTGGCAAGTAGCTAGGCTAGCGGGGTGAAAATCGCGTTAAGGATTTCAGCAGCTTACGGTGCAATCGCTCGATTGCTGGCCAGTGACGCCCCGTGCTTGTATTCGTTCGCCAGAAGCGGACAGACGACATTCGACCACCTCAAGACGTCTGCCTATCAGCGCCTGGCGTATCTTTCGCGCAAAGCGGTCGCTGTGGAATGTCTCGACAATCCGACCTCGATACGTGCCGGCCGTGCTGCATATGGGCCGTGGCCCGTTAGCTGGGCTGGCATCGGCTGACGAACCGATAGACGTCGTTATCGCCCAGTCATTGTGGTCCGTCCATCCGGGGCAAGGATGCTGAGATGGCAGCGTGATTATCCTTACCTGCCTTGAGATCACGTGGCTGCTTGGTTGACCTAAAACGATCCCGGCTACACATTTCGACAATCTCTCTTTCAACGCGAAATATGGCCTCCTGGAGGCTGCGTTCATCAGACATGTCGATGCTTAATGTTGATCTCTCTTTGCCGAGAAGGAGGCTTTTCACCCGGCTGATGATTGGTATCGATTGCAAGTTCGTTTTGGAATTTGCCTCGAACAGGCGCTCCATATAGCTCTGATGAAAGAGCCGATCCTTCAGGCGTTTCGACAACAAAGGTTCAGCGGCGTCCACACTTATCGCAAGATCCGAAGTGGGTATCAGATCCAGGGCCGTTACCAGTGACGCCGTGTCCGCAGTTCCGCTGAACAGGCTGAGAGAGCAGACAGCCTGAATGAAACCCTGATCGAAGATCACAATTTCCCGGTCGCCGAGCGAGCGCCGCCAGGCCACGGATAAAGCCAGGATGTACCGGCTGAACCTGACCGCCCAAATCGGACTTCTCGGCGTTAAAGTTTGGACTAACCTGACTGTCAGCCTGAGTTCATCCGCGTTGTTCAAGGGACGGAAAACAAAGGCGGCCGTTCGCATCATCGCCCTGACAACACGCTGGAGAGCGTACCAAAACCCGCCAGGGTCAAATGGTGTGGTATGGACGCCGGGTTGATAAGAAAGCACGACTTTCGCGACGTAGCCCTGAGCCTGCAGCCGGCGCTGAAGTTCATGTGCAAAAGTTGTTTTGCCCGACCCGGCAGGGCCAAATAACTCAACAATCACGCGATTCGGCTCCGGTGATACGTTCCAAGCCAAGTCACCCTTTACCGGCCACGGGAACAACGACCAGGGCGAAAATTCGAACACGTTCCCGGAGCAACCAGTAAGCTGTTGCCGTACGTGAACTCGCATTAGTTTTGATGGCCAAGCCTCATCCGTTTACATGAAACGAACTTTACGAATTTGTAAGGAATCAATCCTTGATGCGGTCAGGATGGCTTCATCGATGAGTCCGACGGCGAGCGCTGCGAGCGTTTTGCGCTCAACGCAGACATCGGATCGTCAGCAAAGCGATGCCAGACTGCGAGGCTTTGAGCCATCCGCCAACAGAGATTGTGTGCTGTTCAGGTCCGCAACGACGTCGCCAGCGGAACGTCCGCTTGCTGATGACTTCAGGCTAGAAGCCGACCGCCAGCTCGCGGCCCACTTCGATACGCGCCGACCATTCGGCCACCTGAGCCGCGCCGGCGCTCAACCCACCCCGCTCAAAGCCTCGGCATCAGCCGCAGCAGCTCTCGCGTATAAGCATGGCGTGGCTGCTCGAACAGCTCCTCCGTCGACGCCAGTTCGCAGATCTCGCCCTGTCTCATCACCGCGATCCGGTCGCACATCTGGCGCACCACCGGCAAATCGTGGCTGATGAACAGCATGGTCAGGCGCAGCGCTTCCTGCAGGTCCTTCAACAGGTTGAGGATCTGCGCCTGGATGGAGACGTCGAGCGCCGATGTCGGCTCGTCGCAGATGAGAAAGCGTGGCCTTGTCGCCAGCGCCCTGGCGATGGAGATGCGCTGGCGCTGGCCACCGGAGAATTCGTGCGGGAATTTGCGGCCGGCGGCCTTGCCGAGGCCGACCAGTTCAAGGAGATCGCCGACGATGGCCGCCGTCTCCTGCCCGCTGGAGGCCAGGCGATGGTGGCGGATCGGCTCGGCGACGATGGCATCGACGCGCATGCGCGGATTGAGCGAGGAATAGGGATCCTGAAAAATCATCTGGATCTGCCGGCGAATGGCCTGCCGCCGCGACCGGTCTCTGAGGGAAAACACCTCCGTGCCCTCGAAGGCAACAGTGCCGGACGACGGCTCGTTGAGGCCGGCCAGGATCTTGGCCACCGTCGATTTGCCGCTGCCGGATTCGCCGACAAGACCGAGCACTTCACCTTGCCGAATATCGAGGCTGAAATTCTTGACCGCTTCGAACCAGACGCGATTGCGCGCCAGCAACGAGCGGCGGGTGATGAACTTCATGCCGATATTGGCGACGCCGATCAATGGCGCCTGCACGGCGTCGGGCCTTGCCTGGCTGTCCGGCTTATCGGTCCGGACTTGGCCCAGCCAGTGGGTCGCGACATCGAAATTGGGCCGCGGTTCCGGCTTCTCGATATAGTCGATCACCGGAAAGCGGTTGAGCTTCACGTCCGCCCGCGGCACGGCGCCGATCAGGCTTCTTGTGTAGTCGTGCCGCGGCTGATGGATGATCTGCGCGGTGTCGCCGATCTCGACGATCCGGCCACGATACATCACCGCAACGCGGTCGGTGGTCTCAGCAATCACGCCCATGTCATGGGTGATCAGCACGATGCCGACATTGCGTTCTTTGGCCAGCGTCTTGATGAGGTCGAGGATCTGCGCCTGGACGGAGACGTCGAGCGCGGTGGTCGGCTCGTCGGCGATGATCAGGTCCGGATCGGTGCAAAGCACCAAGGCGATGACGACGCGCTGCCGCATGCCGCCGGAAAACTGATGCGGATACTGGCCGATGCGCTGCTCGGGCTGCGGGATGCCGATGCTGCGCAAAAGGGCTACCGCTTGCCGGCGCGCCTCGGCCGGGCCGATCTTCTTATGCGTCCTGATCGTTTCGACGAGCTGCTGTTCGACCGTGTAGAGCGGATTGAGGCTGGTCAGCGGGTCCTGGAAGATCATCGAGACGCGCTTGCCCCTGATGCCGCGCAGGGCTTTCGCGTCGAGCGTGTCGATGCGCGTCCCGTCAAGCTCGATGCGGCCTTGCGTGATGTGGCCGGGCCTGTCCAGCAGCCCCATGATAGCGCTGCCGATGGTGGATTTGCCGGCGCCGGACTCGCCGACCAGGCCGACGATCTCGCCGCGCTCGACCGTCAGCTCGATGTCCTCGACCGCGACGAAGGTGCCCTTGCGCGAGGGATATTCGACCTTCAGGCCGCTGATCGACAAAAGTGGCTTCATGGCGCTGGTTTCCGGGCGCTAGTTTTCTGGGGCATCAGCGCAGCTTCGGATCGAGGACGTCGCGCAGCCAGTCGCCCAAAAGGTTGACCGCCAGCACCAGCAAAGCGAGCGTCAGGCCGGGGAACAACACGATCCAGCGCTCGCCCGAGAACAGGAAGTTGTTTCCGATGCGGATGAGCGTGCCGAGCGAGGGTTCGGTGGCGGGAATGCCGACGCCAAGGAAACTCAGCGTCGCCTCGCCGAGAATGGCGACGCCGAGATTGATGGTGGCGATGACCAGCACCGGGCCGAGCACGTTGGGCATGACATGGCGCGCCATGATGACGACAGGCGAGCGGCCGATGATGCGGGCGACCTGCACGTATTCGCGGTTCTTCTCCACCATGGTCGAGGCCCGCACCGTGCGCGCCACTTGCGGCCAGATCGACAGGCCGAGCGACAGGATGATGACGAAGATTGCCAGGCTGTCGTGCTGATCCTTCGGCAGCAGGCTGCGGCTGATGCCGTCGACCAGCAGCGCCACCATGATGGCGGGAAAGGTCATCTGGATATCGACGATGCGCATGATGACGGCATCGATGAAGCCGCCGAAATAGCCGGACAGCAGCCCGAGCGCGAGACCAATGGCGACGGCAAGACCGACCGAGACGAAGCCGACCAGGATCGAGATCCTGGCGCCGTAAAGGATGCCCGACAGGAGATCGCGCCCCTGGTCGTCGGTGCCGAGAAGGAAATTCCAGTCGCCCTGCGGCGACCAGACCGGCGGGATCAGCGAATTCATCAGGTCGATCGAGGCCGGATCGAAGGGGTCGTGCGGGGCGATCCACGGCGCCAGCACGGCGCAGCCGATCATCAGCGCGGCGACGATTGCCGCCAGCACCGTCAGCGGCGAGGTGGTGAATTTGTACCAGATGTCGCTGTCGCGAAGCGCGGCGAGGAAGCGAAAGGACCGCCCAGTGTTCATCGTCAGGCCCCGCGCGCCAGGCTGTCGGTGCGCAGGCGCGGGTCGACCACGTAATAGAGCATGTCGACGACGAGGTTGATGACGACGAAGATCAGCGCCACCAGCAGCAGATAGGTCGACATGATCGGAATGTCGGCGGTGGAGATCGCCTGCAGGAACAGCATGCCGATGCCCGGCCATTGAAACACGCTTTCGGTGATGATGCCGAAGGCGATGATCGAGCCGAGCTGCAGCCCGGCGATGGTCATCACCGGCACCAGCGTGTTCTTCAGCGCGTGGCCGAAATTGATCGAGCGTTCGCTAAGGCCCCTGGCGCGGGCGAATTTGATGAAGTCGGCCCGCATCACCTCCAGCATTTCCGAGCGGATCAGCCGCATGATGAAGGTGAGCTGGAACAGGCCGAGCGTGAAGGCCGGCATCAGGATCGACTTCCAGCCGGACACACTCAGCAGCCCCGTGGTCCACCAGCCGAGCCGCACAGTCTCGCCGCGGCCGAAGGTCGGCAGCCAGCCGAGCTCGACACCGAAGACGAGGATGAACATGATGCCGATGAAGAAGGTCGGCATCGAAATGCCGACCAGCGAGACCACCTGGAACAGCCGGCTCAGCCATCGGTCCGGGTAAAGGCCGGTATAGACGCCCATCGGCACGCCGATGAGCGCGGCCAAAAGCAGCGCCATGAGGCTGAGTTCGATGGTCGCCGGCAGCCGTTCGGCCAGCAACTGGCCGACCGGCTGTCCCATCTGGTAGGACAGGCCGAAATTGCCCCGCACCACCTGGCCGACGAAATGCGCGAACTGGACGGGGACGGGATCGTTCAGCCCGAGTTTTTCACGCAGCTCGGCGCGCTCGGCCAGCGAGGTGTTCTGGCCGACCATCTGCGCGACGGGATCGCCGATGAAGCGGAACATCAGGAAGGCGAGCAAGGCCACCGCCAGCATGACGACGCAGGATTGCAGGACGCGGCGGGCGAGGAAGCTGATCATCCGATAACGCTACTTCCTTCCCATCTGGCTGGCACCACGCGCGGCCACCTCGATGCCGCTATTTGCCGATCTTCACGTAGCGCCAGTCGAAGACGTCGTCGGCGCGCTGCTTCAAGGTGACGCCGTTGCGCACACCCCAGGCGATCCACTGCTGGTGCAGCGGCAGATAGGCGATGTCGTCGGTGGTGATCTTCCACGCCGCCTTGATCAGCGCGTTGCGCTTGTCCGGGTCGGTTTCCGCCAACACCTGGTCGGCAAGCTTGTCGACCTCGGGATTGCAATAGCCGCCATAGTTCGACTTGCCGGCGTTGATCTTGTCGCGGTCGCTCTCGGCCCAGATGGCGGATTGCGGGGTGAGGCGCGGGCACTGGTGCAGCGAATTCAGCGGCGCCCAGCTGTCGAAGCTCGGCGGGGTCGATCCGATCAGGCCGAGGCTGAAGTCCAGTTTCGGTGACAGCACCTTGTCGAAGAATTTCGACTTGGTCTGGGCGTTGAGTTTGACCTTCACGCCGACCTTGGCGAACATGTTGGTGACGGCGAGGCAGATCGCCTCGTCATTGACGTAGCGGTCGTTGGGGCAATCGAGACCGATCTCGAAACCGTCGGGATAGCCGGCTTTGGCCAGCAGCGCCTTCGACTTTTGCGGATCATAGGCGATACGGGTGAAATCGGGGCTGGAACCGTTGATGCCGGGCGCCACCATCAGCGCCGAGGGCGTCGACATGCCGCGCATGACCTTGGACTTGATGGCCTCGATGTCGATTGCCCGGTAGAGCGCCTCGCGCACACGATGGTCCTTGAGCGGGTTCTTGCCCTTGATGTTGGAGTAGAGCAACTCGTCGCGGAATTGGTCCATGAAGATGTAGACCGTACGCAGTTCCGGCCCGACGATCATGCTGGTGCCGGGGTTGGCCTTGATGCGGTCGACATCCTGCACCGGCACCGGGAAGATGACGTCCATCTCGCCCGACAACAGGGCGGCGACGCGGGTGGCGGAATTGGGGATCGGCGTGAAGACGACATCGGTGACATTGTCTTCGCGGGTTGCGTTGCCCCACCAGTCGGGGTTGGCGGCAAGCGTGGTCTTGATGCCGAGCTCGCGGCTTTTCAGCACGAAGGGGCCGGTGCCGTTCTCGTTGAGGTTGGCGTAGCTTTCCTGCCCGCTGCCGGACTTTTGCGGACCGGCATCGCCATGCTTTTCCGCCCAGGCCTTCGACATCATGTACCAGTTGCCCCACTGGTAGTGGATGATCGGGTTGGGCTTGGCGGTGATGAAATCCACTGTGTAGTCGTCGACCTTGACCACCTTGGTGTCGGGCGAGAGGCGGTTCTTCAGATCCGAGCCGCCGCCGCGCACGCGTTCGGCCGAGAACAGCACATCATCGGCGGTGAACGGACTGCCGTCGTGGAATTTTACCCCCTTGCGCAAATGGAAGCGCCAGCGGGTCGGCTCCACCATCTCCCAGCTCTCGGCCAGCGCGGGCTGGATCGACAGATCCGCGGCGCGGCGCACGAGGCCCTCATAGATGTTGCCGAGGAAGCCGGAGGTGAAGGTCTCGTCGATGACATAGGGGTCGAGCGAGGTGATGTCGCCTTGCGCGGCGAAGCGCAGCGTTTCCGCCCCGGCGGCATTTGCCGACGCACCCAGCAGCATTGCGGCCAGCGTCGCGCGCCAGAATGAGATCTTCATGTCGCAGTTCCCCTTGCTTTCTCCGCGGCGTCTCTTTGCCGCGCATTGCCGCCCGGCACGCCGTACTGCGAATGGTTTTTCCCTGCAATTTCCTGACATAGTATGAGAAGTTGATCTGAGGTCAACGGATTTATGTAGTAAAAAATATCAAACTTCATTGACGATGCAAAAATCTATCATATCGTAACAAACGAAAGAGGGAACGTCGTGACCATCAAGGACATGCTGAGCAGCAACGGGCTGAAGCTGACGGCAGCTGAAAAGAAGGTCGTGCGCACGCTTCTGACCAATTATCCCGCCGCCGGGCTGGGGACCGTTGCCGGTTTCGCCGAGCGCTCCGGGGTCAGCGTGCCGACCATCCTGCGCCTGGTCACCAGGCTTGGCTTTGCCGGCTACACAGCCTTCCAGAAGGATCTTATCGAGGAGGTCTCGGAGCAGCTGAACTCGCCGCTGTCGATGATCGATGCGAGAAGCGCCGACGCCTCGGGCGAAGGCACCTATGCCGGCATCATGCGCAATCTCGCCGACGCGCTGCTGCAGACGGCGGCCAATTACCGGGAGCAGGAATTCGAGGCGATCCTCGACCTTCTGGCGGACGAGCGCTCCGATATCTACTGCCTCGGCGGCCGCTTCAGCACCGTGCTGGCGCTGCGGCTGTCGATGCATCTCGGCCAGTTGCGGCCCGGCGTCTTCTTCATCGAGAACCAGTCGTCGCGCTTCTTCGACCGGCTCGTCGACTTCAACAGCCAGACCACGCTGGTCGTCTTCGACTACCGGCGCTATCAGGCCGAGATCGTCGAATTCGCCCGGCTGGCGCATGAGTCGCGCGCCCGGGTGATCGTCTTCACCGACCGCTGGATGTCGCCGATCAGCCATTTCGCCGACCAGATCCTCGTCTCCTCGGTCGAGACCCTTTCGCCCTATGATTCGAAAGTCGTCGCCTTCGCGCAATGCGAAGCCATCATCGCCTCGCTGGTCAAGCGCGGCCCCGACAAGGTGCGCGAGCGCCTGGCCACAATCGAGGCCCTTCGCCAAAAAGGCGAATCCCAGGCCCACAAGACAGAATCCCGGAATGCCGATCAGCCCTGAACGCCAAGCCGAGCTGGACGGGCTTGGCGAAGACAATGTCGAGATCCTGAACCCGGATGGCGGCTTCCCCTGCCTGATCCTGTGCGACCACGCCAGCAGCGCCCTACCTTCACGCTACGGGGCGCTCGGGCTCGCCCCGGATGATTTGCGCAAGCATATCGGCGTCGACATCGGCATTGACGGTGTGGCGCGCGGTCTTGCCGCCCGGCTGGATGCGCCGCTGCTGTCGACCCGCTGGTCGCGACTTCTCCTCGATTGCAACCGCTGGATCGCCGATCCGCGCCTGATCTTGAGCGAAAGCGACGGCATTGATGTGCCGGCAAACCACGGCATCACGGATGAGGAATGGCAGCTTCGCTGCGACCGCTATTTCTGGCCCTACCATCGCGCCGTCGGCCGGGCCGTCGAGGCCTTACGGATGAGAGAGCGCTTTCCCTTCCTGCTGTCGCTGCACAGCTGCACAAGGCAGCTTGGTTCCGACTACCGCAAATGGGACGCGGGCACGATCTGGCACGAGAGCGACAGCCTGTCGAACGCGCTGATCGAGGCGCTCGGGCAACGGGGAGACCTGCTGCTTGGCGACAACGCGCCCTATTCCGGCATCGGCGGCACCTTCACCATCGACTATCACAGCTGGGGCACCGGCCTTCCGGCCTGCGGCCTGGAAATCGTCAATGACGGGTTGCGGACAGACCAGGCGATCGCCGGCTGGACCGACCGGCTGACCGCAGCGCTGGCTGGAATAGCGGCGCGCCGCGAACAGGTCTGGACCCTGCACAATGGCCGCGGGCATCCGCCCTTGCAGGCGTAAGGAGAGCCGAGCGTGACGAAAGGGCAAGCCATGTCGACCGTCGGCAGCCTCTATGAGAACACTGCGCCCACCGCGCCAGCGACGGATGTGCTGAGCGGAAACCATGACGCCGACTTCGTCATCTTCGGCGCCGGCTATACCGGCCTGTCGGCCGCCATCTACGTGGCCCGGCGCGGCGTCAAGACCATCGTTCTGGAAGCACATGGCATCGGCCATGGCGGCTCGGGGCGGAACCATGGCCACTGCGTGCCGGTGCTGGGCTTCATCAACCCGAAGGCGGCGGCCGAAAAGCTCGGCGCCGAACGCGGCGAACGCAACACCAGGATCCTGGCGGATTCCGGCGCCAAGGTGTTTTCCTACATCCGCGACTACGGCATCGATTGCGAAGCGGCACCGACGGGCGCGCTGCAGCTGGCGCACAGCCCCAAGGCGATGCCGGCCATGGAGCGGCAGCACGCCTTCTATGCCAGCCTCGGCAAGAAGCCGCTGCTGCTCGACCGCGATCAGGCGGTGCGGATGACGGGATCGCAGGATTTCCACGGCGGCTGGCTGCATCCCGATGGCGGGCATCTGAACCCGCTCGCCTATGTGCGCGGGCTGGCCCGTGCGGCAATGTTGGAAGGGGCCGCACTCCATACCGGATCGCCGGCGATCTCCATCGAGAGGCAGCGTGGCGTGTGGGTGATCACCTGTCCGCAAGGAACGGTGCGGGCCAAGCGGGTGGGCGTCGCCACCAACGCCTATACCGGCAATCTGCTGCCGCCGCTCGGCAGATCCTTCTTCACCATGATCTCCTATGCCATCGCCAGCGAGCCGCTCGACCCCAGGCTGCGGCAGAGCATCGTGCCCGGCAACCAGAGCGTCGGCGATTCGAGGCCTGACGTGCGCTACTTCCGTTTCGACCGGGACAACCGGCTGATCGTCGGCGGGCTGCTGGAAATGGTCCGCGGCGCCAATTTCGCCAGGACGGCCGCCTTCATGACCCGGCGCATGCAAGGGCTGTTTCCGCAGATCGGCGCGATCAAATGGCGCTGGCACTGGTCGGGACAGCTGGCGATCAACATGGACCGCGCGCCGCATCTCTACAATCCGGCCGAGGGCCTGTTCGAACTCGTCGGCTATTCCGGCCGTGGCGTGCCGACCGCGACGGCGCTTGGCGAGGTGCTGGGTGAAGCCGGCTGCGGTGTGCCTGCGGGTGAATTGCCGATGGAGATATCCGAGCTGAAACCGCTCGCCGCCGGCCCTCTCTTGTCGGCGCTGGTGCCGCGGCTGCGCGGACCGATCAACCGCGTCCGGTCGATCTGGAGCTGATCTGTCCGAGGCGTAGCCGTCAGTCCTTCGCGGCCGGGTTGAGAAGTCGTGCATAAAGTTCGCCGACAATGCCGCGCCGGAAGATCAGCACGCACACCATGAAGATCAGCCCGGTGGCGATGGTCACCGGGAAGCCGGAAGTGGCAAGCGTATTTTCCAACCCGACGACCAGGCTCGCACCGATGATCGGTCCTACCATCGTGCCGATGCCGCCGAGCAGCGTCATCAGGATCACCTCGCCCGACATCTGCCAGGTAACGTCGGTCAGCGTGGCGAACTGGAAAACGATCGCCTTGAGGGAGCCTGCCAGCCCGGCCAGCGCCGCCGACATGACGAAGGCGCCGAGCTTGTAGTTGGCGACGGAATAGCCCAGCGAAATGGCGCGATTCTCGTTTTCGCGGATCGAGCGCAGGATCATGCCGAAGGGCGAATTGACAATGCGCCAGATGGCGAAGACGCCGATCAGGAACACCGCCAGCACGAAATAATACATGTTCAGCGAGACGTTCAGGTCGAGGACGCCGAACAGCATGCCGCGCGGCACGCCCTGAATGCCGTCCTCGCCTTCGGTGAAGGGCGCCTGCACGCAGAAGAAGAAGAACATCTGCGACAGCGCCAGCGTGATCATGGCGAAATAGATGCCTTGCCGGCGGATGGCGAAGAAGCCCATGACGAGGCCGAGCAGGGCCGCACCCGCCATGCCAAGCAGGATGCCGGCTTCCGGCGGCCAACCCCACACCTTGACGGCATGCGCGGCGAAGTAGGCGGCGCCGCCAAAGAAGGTGGCGTGGCCGAAAGACAGCAGGCCGGTATAGCCGAGCAGGAGATTGAACGCGCAGGCGAACAGCGCAAAACACAGCATCTTCATCAGGAAGATCGGATAGACCAGGAATGGCGCCGCCAGCAGCGCCGCTATGCCGAGCCCGACCAGCGTCCATTCAAGCCATGCCGGGGTTCCGGCTGATGTCTCGGGCAGCGTCAGCTCTGCCATGTCAGATGTCCCTTCCGACATGTCAGACGTCCCTTCCGAACAGGCCTGCCGGCCGCACCAGAAGCACGATCGCCATGATGACGAAGACCACGAGGTTAGAAGCTTCGGGATAGAAGACCTTGGTCAGGCCTTCGGCGAGGCCAAGCATGTAGCCGGTGATGATCGCGCCAAGGATCGATCCCATGCCGCCGATCACGACGACCGCGAAGACGACGATGATGAGATCCGATCCCATCAACGGGCTCACCTGATAGACGGGGGCTGCCAGAATTCCGGCAAGCCCGGCAAGGGCGGAGCCGAGGCCGTAGGTCAGCGTCAGCAGCAACGGCACGTTGACGCCGAAGGCCTGGACGAGACGGGGATTTTCGGTTGCCGCGCGCAGATAGGAACCGAGCCTGGTCTTCTCGATCAGCGCCCAGGTCCCGAAACAGACGATCAGCGAGGCAACCACGACCCAGCCGCGATAGTTGGGCAGGAACATAAAGCCGAGATTGGTGCCTCCCGAAAGCAGCGGTGGCACGGCGTAGGGATTTCCCGACACACCGTAATAGTAGCGGAATATGCCTTCGAGCACGAGCTCGAGACCGAAGGTGAAGAGCAGGCCGTAGAGCGGATCGGTGTCGTATAGCCGCGACAGCGCCAGGCGCTCGACCACGATGCCGAAGAGGCCGACGATCAGCGGCGCGAGGATCAGAGCGGGCCAATAGCCGATGCCGAGATAGGTGAGCAAGAGATACCCGACGAAGGCGCCGAGCATATACTGGGCGCCATGGGCGAAATTGATGACGCGCAGCAGGCCGAAAATCACGGCCAGGCCCAGGCTCAGCATGGCGTAGAAGGAGCCATTGATCAGGCCGACCAGCAACTGGCCGAGGAGTGCCTGGACGGGGATTCCGAAGACCATCGTCATGGCGCCCTCATACACCCAGAACGTCGTGGAGCTGCGTCATGCGGTCGGCCAGTTCGCCGACCGGGAACCCGGCGACGACCTTGCCGTGCTCCATCAGATAGAAACGATCGGCGACACGGCTGGCGAAGCGGAAATTCTGCTCGACCAGCAGGATCGTCATGCCGCGCTTCTTCAACGTCACCAGCAGCTCGCCGATGCGCTGCACGATGACGGGAGCGAGGCCCTCGGTGGGCTCGTCGAGAAGCAGCATCTTCACGCCGGTCCGCAGCATGCGCGCGATCGCCAGCATCTGCTGTTCGCCGCCCGACAGCCTCGTGCCGGGACTGTTGCGCCGTTCCTTCAGATTGGGGAAGAGATCGAATATTTCGGCGACGCTCATGCCGCCCTCGGCGACGACCGGCGGCAGGACCAGATTCTCATCGACCGTCAGTGTCGCGAAGATGCCGCGCTCCTCGGGCACGAAGCCGATGCCTTGATGCGCGGTGCAGTGCAGCGGCAGCCGCATCAGGTCCGCGCCATCGAAGACGACCTCGCCGGTGCGCTTGCGGATCAGCCCCATGATGGCGCGCAGCGTCGTCGTCTTGCCGACGCCGTTGCGGCCGAGCAGCGTCACCGTCTCGCCGCGAAACACTTCCAGATCGACGCCGTGCAGCGCATGGCCCTCGCCATACCAGGCGTTGAGGCCGCGGACCGCAAGCAGGGGTGCGGCGCTAGTCATCGGCAGTGCCCATATAGGCGACCTTCACGCGTTCATCGCGGCTGACGGTGGCGTAGTCGCCGGCCGCAAGCACCTCGCCGCGCTGCATGACGGTTATCCAGTCGCAAAGATCGGCCACGACCGTCAGATTGTGCTCAACCATCAAAACCGCACGGTCGCTGGCGACCGAACGGATGAGGGCGGAAACCGTGGCGACGTCCTCATGCCCCATGCCGGCCATCGGCTCGTCCAAAAGCAGCACTTTCGGATCCAGCGCCAGGGTGGTGGCGATCTCGAGCACGCGTTTCCGGCCATAGGAAAGATCGCCGGCTAATTTGTTACGGGCATCGTCGAGGCCGACGGAGCGCAGCAGCTCCATCGCGCGCGGCGTCAACCGATCGAGCGCGGCGAGCGAGCGCCAGAACTGGACGCCGAGCCCGGCTGGCCGCTGCAGTGCGACGCGCACATTGTCGAGCACGCTGAGGTGCGGAAAGATCGCCGATATCTGGAACGAGCGCACCAGCCCCATGCGCGCTACCTTTGCCGGCGGCGTGCGGGTGATATCGGTGCCGAGCAGTTCGATCCGGCCGCTGGTCGGCGCCAGGAACTTGGTGAGCAGGTTGAAGACGGTCGTCTTGCCGGCGCCATTGGGACCGATCAGGGCATGGATGTTGCGGTGGCGGACATCGAGATCGACATTCTTGACGGCAACGAAGCCGGCAAAATCGCGCCGCAGCCCGCGGGCGGACAGCACCACAAGCGGCTCGTTCGCGCTGAGGTCAGGCGGCGCCATGGGCCGCGCCGATCACTGGGCCGCCGTTGGACAGCCGCTGTCCTTCTCGCTCAGGAAGGCCTCGTTGCCGGGGATGGTGGCGAGATATTTGTAGTAGTCCCAGTCCTTGGTGCTCTCGCTGGGCGCCTTGACCTGGTAGAGATACATGTCGTGGACCATGTTGCCGTCGGACTGCACCTTGCCGTTGGTCATAACGGCGTCGTCCACCGGCATTGAATGCAATTGCTTGGCGACGGCCTCGGTCTCATCGGTGCCGGCCTTGTCGATCGCCTTCAGATACTGCGTCACCGCCGAATAGGTCGCGGCCTGGATCATGTTCGGCATGCGGTTGGTGCGCTTGAAAAAGCGCTGCCCGAATTCGCGGCTCTTGTCGTCGCGATCCCAGTAATAGCCCTCGGTCAGCACGACGCCCTGCGCGGCCTGAAGGCCCAGCCCATGCACCTCGGCCAGTGTGAACAGAAGTGCCGCAAGGCGTTGGCCGCCCTGGACGATGCCGAATTCGGCCGCCTGCTTGATGGAGTTGGACGTGTCCAGGCCGGCATTCGCCAGCCCGATGACCTTGGCGCCCGACGATTGCGCCTGCAGCAGGAAGGATGAATAATCGGTCGACCCCAGGGGATAGCGCACCTCGCCCAGCACCTTGCCGCCGTGGCTCTCGACGAACTTGGCCGTCTGCTCCTTGAGCGAATAGCCGAAGGCGTAATCGACGGTGACGAAGAACCAGCTGTCGCCGCCCTGCTGCACCAGGGAGCCACCTGTTCCCACCGCCTGAGAATGGGTGTCATAGGCCCAGTGGAAGCCGTAGGGCGAGCATTGCTTGCCGGTCAGCTCGGTGGTCGCCGCGCCGGTAACGATATCGATTTTCTTCTTTTCCTTGGAAATCCCCTGGACGGCGAGCGCGACCGATGAGGTCGTCAGTTCCATGATGGCATCGACCTGTTCGGTGTCATACCACTGCCGCGCAATGTTGGAGGCGATATCGGGCTTGTTCTGGTGGTCGGCGCTGATGATCTCGATCGGCGCGCCCTGTACCTTGCCGCCGAAATCCTCGACCGCCATCTTGGCCGCCTCGACCGACCATTTGCCGCCGAAATCGGCATAGACGCCGGATTGGTCATTGAGGATGCCGATCTTGACCTTGCCATCGGAAATTTCGGCGGCCGAGGCGGGGATCGCGGCCGCGGCAAGAAGTGCGGCGGAAACGAAATAGCATACCTTCATTGTCTACTTCCTCCCATGAGAATCCGACCGCCCCCCAAACGATCACCAGCAAGCGGTATTGAACATGAGCAAGATGGGGATGAACGGCAAGGGGCCGTTGCCGATTTCGTGTTCGAGGCCCTGTTGGAGATCGCCGCTCCAGCGGATCGCGACGAAAGTCGGAGGCGGCGCGTCCATTATCCCCTATCTTAGTCAGGAGTATTGACTCGACCACCGGAGTCGCAACGCTTAGATTGCGTATGGATCACTAGCCTTCCACCGGGGAAGCCAACTGAGATATCAGGATGGCTTTGGTAATGAATAGGTCGATAACTGCTATTACCGTGACGCATAACAGCGCGCATACCGTGCGTGGCGCGCTCGCTCGCCTGCCTCCAGGGCTGGAGATCATATGCGTCGACAATGCAAGTACCGACGATCTTTCCGCCGCGCTGTCGGACTTTTCCGTTCATCGTATTGATAATGCTGTAAACCTCGGCTTTGGGCACGCCTGCAACATCGGGGCGGCGGCGGCATCGGGGGAGTATCTGCTGTTCATCAATCCCGACGTGCGTCTTGGGACGGACGCCGTCGATGCGCTCATGCAGGCGGCTGAACGATACCCAAATTGCGGCGTCTTCGTGCCGCGCACCAACACGGTGGATGGGCGGCTGTGGTTTCGCGAGCAGAGCGAGATCGATCGCCTGTCCGGTGTGTCGCTGCCCACACGCATCCGGCAGGTCTGGGGGGATTGTTGCGTCCGCTTCGTCAATGGCGGCGTGTTCATGATCAAACGAACGCTCTTCCTCGATACGGGCGGATTTGATGAGGATATCTTTCTGTATTTCGAAGATGACGACCTCTCTCATCGCCTGCTGCAGCGTGACGAACCCATGATCCTTGTCAGTGGCGCGCATGCTGTCCACGACGTCGGCACTTCAGTTGCGCAATCAACCCGGTCACGGATCTTCCGGTATCGGTCGAAGATGCGGTCGGAGATCCACTTGCGCAAAAAATACGGTATCGCCTATAGCCCATTCGTGGACATACTCCGCTATTCGACGAAAATAGGCTTCTATTGCCTGACGCTTAATCGAAATAGACTGATCAATTCCCTTGGCCGATTGATAGGCATATTCGACAGCATCCTTGACCGATCGCGCGCGAATCGGAACAACGGCTATGTCGCCTGACGCTCCCGACACGAGAGTTGCCTTGCCTGATTTCCTGCCCCGCGAGCCGCGAAAAGGAGAGGCATGGGGTGTCGACCGAAGCAGTGCCCTGAGCGAAATCTCCGTCCACACGCCGGGACGCTACATCGTCGAGCTTTCGCCGACAGACAGGCGGATGCCGTTTCTTCGGGTCAATGTTCGCCGCCCAGGACATGCCGACAGGATCGTCTATGTGCCGGTTACCAGGCGGACGTCCTATCTGCTCAGAAGCAGCGAAGGCGGCCTAGTGTTGCAATTCGATGGAAGCGACATCGCTGCCGCAAGCATCCGCCCCCTGAGGATCGGGGATGTTGGCACAGTGTTGCGCCGCCGCCGGCGCCAGAAAGGATTTGAACTGCCACTGGGCCAAGGCATTGTCCTGCGCCCTCTCCTGCATATTGCGGGACCGGAAGGGCGCGATTTGACCCATTCGCTTAAAAGCCTCGCAGCCTGGGGCTTTGGGGTGGCAAGTACCAATCTGCAGAAGACCCTGTCGCGGCACTTTGAAGGCCCCTCGATCCGACCTCCGGAACACCTGCCCATCGCCGAGCCGAAGATCGTTGTTGCGTTGCATCTGCATTATCCCGACCTCTGGCCCGAATTCGAGGCGCTGCTGGAGGCGATCGGTCGTCCGTTCCATCTCATCCTCACACTGACCCGACCCGATGCGGCACTCGCGCAACGCGTCCATGCCCGATTTCGGAACGCCGAGGTCATTGTCTATGACAATCGCGGTCGCGACGTCGGTCCCTTCATCCAATTGCTCCGCGAAGGACGGCTCGATCCCTTCGATCTTATCTGCAAACTGCACGGCAAGAAGTCGGATCTGAGTGGACCGCGGATGATCCTTGGTGAGGTTTGGCGCCAGGCGAGTGTCTTCGACCTGGTCGGATCGCGCGCCGTGGTCGACCGCATCATCGCCGAGTTCGGGCGTTCGCGGGACACTGAGATGATCGGGTCCCGTCGCTTTCGATTGCCCAATGAATGGAAGAGCGAGGACGCCGCGTGGGGCAAGAACAAGGCGATGATCCTCAACCTGCTGGAGACGATGGGGGTGGCGACTGACTGCCCCCTCGACTTCTTTGCCGGAACGATGTTCTGGGTTCGGCGCGACGCGCTGGAACCTCTCAAGCAGCTTGATCTGTCCCTGGCGTCATTTCCCAGCGAGACAGGTCAGCAAGACGGCACGTTGCAGCATGCGCTCGAGCGGATACTCGGAATGATCTGCACGAAGATCTCCGGAACTGCCTGGGACGATGAGAATGCAGCCTGATTTCCGCGAGGCAGACCCGATTGAATAGATCCGACCTCATGATCTTTATAAAATCGATCACCAGCAGGAGGCGGTGGAAGAGATTTCGGATCTGGCAACGAATTAGCGCCAGCGGACAGTTCGATGGACCATGGTATCTGGCTCAAAATCGGGATGTCGCCGCGAGCGGGATCGACCCGATCCTCCACTACATCGATCATGGTGCCGCCGAGTTCCGAAACCCGAATCCGGACTTCGACACCGAGTACTATCTGACCAGCTATCCCGACGTCGCTTTGGCGGCGATGAATCCGCTGGATCACTATGTCCGCTTCGGCAAGAGTGAAGAGTGCGAGACCCGGCGTGCTCCGGCCACGAATTCGACTATGGCCGCAGGCGGCTCCATTCAAAGGCCCGGCACCTATGTGCCGCGATCCAGCGAGAGGCGACCCGCCGCTTTGCGCGCGCGCGTCATTGCCTTCTACCTACCGCAGTTCCACCCGATTCCTGAAAATGATGCCTTTTGGGGGAAGGGCTTCACGGAATGGACGAATGTGACACGGGCGGTGCCACAGTTCGACGGTCACTATCAGCCCCGACTGCCGGCGGATCTCGGCTTCTATGACCTGCGGGTGAAAGACATCCAGAAGGAACAGATCGAGATCGCCATGCAGTATGGCATTTCGGGATTCTGTTTTCACTTCTACTGGTTCAACGGCAAGCGCGTCCTCGAGATGCCGATCACCCAATTTGTCGAAAATGATGCTCACGAACTGGGCTTCTGCATCAATTGGGCAAACGAGCCCTGGAGCCGCCGTTGGGATGGGCGCGACCAGGAGGTGCTGATCCCGCAATCGCACTCGCCCGAGGACGACCTGGCTTTCATCGAATACGTATCCGGCTATTTCCGCGACCGGCGATACATCCGTATCGGCGGCAAGCCACTGCTTATGGTCTACCGGCCCGGATTGTTTCCGTCAGCAACTGAAACGGCACAGCGCTGGAGAGCTTATTGCCGGGATGCCGGCATCGGCGAGATTTTTCTTGCCTATCCGCAGTCGTTCGACACGGTCGATCCTGCGGAATTTGGATTCGACGCAGCCATCGAGTTTCCCCCAAATCTCGGAACGTTTCCCGAGATCAGCGCCAGTATCCCAACGCTCAAGAGCGGCTTCACGGGGAGGATCTATGACTGGACGGAGCTTGCTGATCGCAGCGGCGCCTACCCGCAGGCCCCCTACACGCTGTTTCGCGGACTTTGCCCTTCCTGGGACAACACGGCGCGGAGAATGGCGGCTGCCTATATTCTGGTGAACGCGTCGCCGTCGCGCTACGGAGAATGGCTCAGCAACGCGGTCGTCGATACATGCGATCGTTTTGCCGATTTCGACAGCCGCCTGATCTTCGTCAATGCCTGGAACGAATGGGCGGAGGGAGCCTATCTCGAGCCCGACGCGCGCTACGGCTACGCCTATCTGCAGGAGACACGGGACGTTCTGGCGGCTCCGCCAGCGGCCGGCAAATTGCCCAGGGGTCCATCCTGGCGCGTTTTGTTCGTGTCGCACGATGCGGCTCTCGGCGGAGCGCAGGCATCGCTGATCAATATCATCCAGTGGCTCCAATCGCACACGGATCTGGAGATCAAGGTGCTGTGCCTGGCAGGTGGTCAACAGCTCGAACAGCTCCGAGGCGTCGTCGATACCGTCCTTCTGAACGATCTGGTTTCGGAGACCGACACGACCGCTACCAAGCTGGCCCGCATCAGGGCTTGGTACGGCGGCGAGCCGGACCTCATCTATTGCAACAGCTTGGCGACCGGCCGTCTGCACGCGCTGCTTTGCTGAACTGGGCAGGCCAATCCTGACGCATGCCAGGGAGTTGGCAACGAGTGTCGCTCGACACGCAAAGGACGACATGGACGATGTCGTTTCCCGCACGCAGAGATTCGTAGCGTGCTCCCGAAGTGTCCGTGACTATCTGGTGTCCGAGCACAAAATTGCGACGGACGCCATAGACGTAGTCCCAAGTGCGGTTCCGCAAGCCGGCGCCGATCACAGTCGTACGGAAATCCAGCGCCTTGAAAGCCGCCGCCTTGCCGGCTGGCCGATGGACAAGGCCATCGTCGTCGGATCGGGCATCGGAGTTCCCTTCCGCAAAGGGGCCGACCTCTTTATCGAGGTCGCCCGAATTCTTCGGGCACGCGGGGTTGAAGACTATCATTTCTACTGGCTCGGCTCGTTTCCGGAGCGGGAAAGGGACACAGCTCTCGGCACGTGGTCGCAGCACCTCGACAGGTTGCGGGCGGACGGGTTGGACGAAAAGGTCACATTCCTGGGTGATGTCGACGATGTGCGCGCCTATTTGCGGGGTGCCGATCTGTTTCTCCTGACATCCCGCGAAGAGCCGTTCGCCCGCGTTGTGCTGGAAGCGGCATCCGCCGAGTTGCCGGTGATCTGCTTCGCAGGGAGCGGCGGGGCACCGGAGTTCGTCGAAGAGGATGCCGGCATCATCGTCGGATGGACTAATACTGTCGCGATGGCCGATGCCACGCTGAAACTGATCCGGGACCAGCCATTGCGGGCAAAGCTCGGCAGGCAGGCGAGCGCGAAGGCGCGCCGGCATTTTTCCACCGACCGGGTCTTTCCGCGCCTGCTGTCGACCATGCGTAAGGTGGCAAGCAAGCCCCCCGCTGTCTCGATCATCGTGCCGAACTTCAACTGCGCCCGCTATCTGCACGAACGGATGGACAGTATTTTGGGGCAGTCCTTTCAGGATTTCGAACTCATCATCCTGGATGATGCCTCGACAGACGATAGCCAATCGATTCTGGATTATTATGCGGGCGTCTATGGCACCCGTGTCATCGTCAATGAACGCAATTCCGGCGCACCTTATCCTCAATGGTTCAAGGGCGTGGCGCTTGCAAGCGCCGATTTGATCTGGATCGCCGAAGGCGACGACGTATCGGACCCGAGTTTCCTCGAAACACTCGTGCCGCTGTTTCGCGATCCAAGCGTGAAGTTTGCCTTTTGCGCATCGAAGATCATCAACGACAGAAGCGAGATCGTCGGCGACTATCCGTCCAGCCCGTACCTCACCGATCTCTCCGATTTCAAATGGAAACGCAGCTATCAGGTTTCGGCCGAACAGGAAGTCAACGAAGGGCTGGGCGTCAAGAACACGGTCATCAACATCAGTGCGGCGGTCTTTCGGAAGTTCGACATCACGCCGGATTTCGTCGGGCAGGTCTTGTCCCTGCCGGTGGGCGGCGATTGGTACTTTATCCTCGAGGCAATCCGTAATGGCTCGGTCGCCTATGAGTCTGCAATGCTCAACCAGCACCGGCGGCATGGGGACAGCCTGACCAGCGTCATCACGGCTCCCCCTTCAGAGGCACTGCTCCGCACGCGGCAGCTGATTCATCAGCATGTGCTGCACACATACGAAACAGATCTGGCCATCAAGCTGAAGATGGCCGAACATGTCGTGCAGCTCTGGAACCAGCTCTTCCCCGGGCGCCCGGCCGAAGGGATGGAGAGCTTGTATTCGCTCAGCAAATTGGGCGAGTTCCCCCCGAAACCACCAGAGAGCAGTGAGATTGCTCTAACTTAATTACCGGCAGCGACGAGGTGCCCTTTGCCGACATCCTGCAATGCCAGTTTCAGCGGTGCCTCGCCGATCCTGCGGGTGGCGCTCGGGATTTCCTGGTCGAGGCGGGCGAAGCGGCTTCTGCGCTGCGCCGGGTCCGGCACCGGCACGGCTTCGATCAGCCGCCTCGTGTAGGGGTGGCGCGGGTTGGAAAAGACCTGGTCGCGCGTGCCCATCTCGACGATCTGGCCGAGATACATGACGGCGACGCGGTCGGAGATGTTCTCTACCACCGCCATGTCATGCGAGATGAAGAGATAGGCGACGCCGAATTCGCGCTGTAATTCCTTCAAAAGGTCGAGCACGCGCGCCTGCACCGAGACGTCGAGCGCCGACACGCTTTCATCGGCGATGATCAGCTTTGGCCGCAAGGCGAGAGCGCGGGCGATACAGACGCGCTGGCGCTGGCCACCCGAGAATTCGTGCGGATAGAGCTCCATCTGATCGGCCGACAGGCCGACGCGCTCGAACAGCGCCGCGACGCGCTCCCTGCGCTCGTCCTTCGAGGCGATGCCGTGGATGACCAGCGGCTCGGCGACGAGGTCGCCGACGCGCATGCGTGGGTCGAGCGAGGCGAAAGGGTCCTGGAAAATCATCTGCACGTCGCGGCGTACGGCCTTGCGCTCGTCACGGCCGAGGCCGGACAAATTGCGCCCGCCTATGACGATGTCGCCGCTGTAAGGCACCAGCCCGGCCAGCGCCTTGGCAGTGGTCGACTTGCCGCAGCCGGATTCGCCGACCAGCGCCAGCGTCTCGTTGGGTGCGATCGAAAAGCTGACGCCCTCGACCGCATGGACCCGGCGGGTGACCCGGCCGAAGACGCCGCCGCGCAGATCGAAGCGGACATGCAGGTCTTTGACATCGGCGACGTTGGCCGACTTCGAAACTTCGGTAGCATCCTTGGATTTTTGCCGCCCCACGCCGCTGCCGATGCGCGGCACGGCGGCGAGCAGCTCACGCGTATAATCGGCTTGCGGCCGGGCGAAGATGTCGGCTGTGTTCCCTTGCTCGACCATGCGGCCGTGCCGCATGATGATGACGCGGTCGGCCATCTCGGCGACCACGCCCATATCGTGGGTGATGAGGATGACGCTGGTGCCATGCTGGCGCTGCAGGTCGCGCAAGAGCTCCAGCACCTCGCCTTGCACGGTGACGTCGAGCGCCGTCGTCGGCTCGTCGGCGATCAGCACATCCGGCTCGAGCGCCAGCGCCATGGCGATCATCACCCGCTGGCGCATGCCACCGGAGAGTTCGTGCGGAAACTGCTTTAGCCGGCTTTCGGCTTCCGAAATGCGCACCGCCTTCAGCGCCTCGATGGCGCGTTGACGCGCCTCAGCCTGCGACAGGCTGGTATGCACCTCGATCGATTCGGTCAGCTGCCGGCCGATCGACAGCACAGGGTTGAGCGAGGTCATCGGCTCCTGGAAGATCATGGCGATGCGGTCGCCGCGAATGCGACGCATCTGCCGCTCATCGAGATCAGCCAGATTGGTGTCGCCAAGTCGGATTTTTCCAGACGAAATGCGCGCGGCAGGTTGCGGCAGGAGCTGCATGATTGCTAGCGCCGTCATCGACTTGCCGGAGCCGGATTCGCCGGCAATGCATAGCGTTTCGCCACGCGCCAGCGTCAGGGAGAGGTTGGAGACGACTTCGCGCTCGCCCTCCTCGCCGCGCACGCTGACGGAGAGGTTGGCGATGTCGAGCACCGCTCCGGCCGTCACCGGGGCGGTTGCCCCGGGCCAGCTTTTGCCCGCGCCTGTGTTCATTCAAACACGCAGCGCGGGAAGTAGAACGACACCACCCAGTTCGGCATGTCGACGATTTCCGATATGCGAAGATCGCCGCACACCGAGGCCAGCATGTAGGCTTCGACCGGGTCTATTTTGTAGCGCCCGGCGAGCAGGTCGACCATCTGCGCCACCGCTTCCTTGGCCCCAGTCATCAAATCGGGGCCGATGCCGGTCGTCACCTCATAGCCCTTGGCGTCGAGATGGCGTGTCACCGGACCCGGCGTGGTGAAGCGCGGCGTCTTCAGCCTGGCGTCCTTGACCAGGTCGAGCTTGAGCACGACATCCATCGGGCTTTCGATTGCCGTGCCGCAGACCTCGCCGTCGCCTTGCGCGGCATGGGTGTCGCCGACCGAGAACAGCGCACCGGCCACCTCCACCGGCAGGTACAGCGTCGTGCCGGCGGCGAGATCGCGGATGTCGAGATTGCCGCCGACGCGCCGGGGCGGCACGACCGAGTGAAGGCCCATCTCCGCCGGCGCATTGCCGATGGTGCCGGCGAAAGGTTTCAGTGGCACACGCGCATTTTTGCCGAACAGCGCCGGTTCCAGCGAAGCGGCGTCGTATTTCCAGATGTTGAGCGCCGGCTCCTTGAAGTCGTCGGCGAGCAGGCCGAAACCCGGAATGTTCCCCGTCCAGCCGAAGCCGGACGGTTTGAACATCTCGATCGTCACCTTCAGCGCGTCACCGGGCTCGGCGCCCTCGACGAAGATCGGCCCGGTCACCGGATTGATCCCGGCGAAGTCGAGCTTGGCGATATCGGCGACCGTGCTATCGGCCTTCAACTGGCCGCCGGAGGAATCGAGGCACTGGAACTCGATGGTCGAGCCGGGCGCAACCCGCTCGGCCGGGACAAAGGAATTGTCCCAGCCGAAATGGTGATGGCGCCCGTGGATGGTGTAGTCGCAGTTATTGCACATCTTTTACGTACACATTGTCATAGTTGATCGGGATATGGACCGGGTCGACATAGAGGTTGTCGGCACCGCCCATGCGCGCCGACTTCATGGTGAAGCGCTGTTCGTTGAAGACCGGTGCCCACGGCGCGTCCTCCATCACCTTGTCGTAGATGGCGCTCCACATCTTGTCGCGCTCTACGGCCTTCGCCGGGTCAACCACCGAGTCGGCCTCGGCCGCCTTGGCGTCGAGGTCCTTGTTGCAGTACCACGACCAGTTCCAGCCGCCGGGCACCGCGCCCGCGCAGCCAAGGATCGGGCCGTAGAAGTTGGACGGATCCGGGAAATCGGCGATCCAGGCCATGCCGCCGGACCAGATCATCGGCGCGCCGGCCTTGTCGCCGCCAGCGGCGATGACGTTGGCCTGGGCGAGCGACTGGATGCTGGCCTTGATGCCGATCGCCGCCAGATCCTGCTGGATCGCCTGGGCGATGCGCGGGTTGGGATCGGTGTTCATGGCGAACAATTGCGTGTCGAAACCGTCGGGATGGCCGGCCTCGGCAAGCAGCGCCTTGGCCTTGGCGACGTCATAAGGATAGCCCTTGTATTCCTTGTCGTAGCCCGGCATCGACGGTGGCAGCGGCTGGTTGGCCGGCACGGCGCGGCCGTTGATGATCTGGATGATGCGCGCCTTGTTGATCGCCATGTTGACGGCCTGGCGCACCTTCACATTGTCGAACGGCGCCATGGTGGTGTTCATGGTGACGTAGCCGGTGTGCAGCTGGCCGCCTTCGACGACGCGCGCCTTCTGTTCGGGATCGGCCATCACCTCCTGGAATTTTGCCGGCGGAATGCCGTCGCCGGGCACGTCGATCTCGCCCTTCTGCAGGCGCAGCAGCGCCACGATCGGCTCCTGGCCGATCTCGAAGGTGATCTTGTCGAGATGCGGCAGGCCCTTGTGCCAGTAATCCGGATTGCGCTCGAAGACGATGCGTTGGCCGAGCGTCCATTCGGCGAGCTTGAAGGCGCCGGTGCCGACCGGATGCTTGCCGAAATCGGCGCCGTATTTCTCGACCTCTTCCTTCGGCACGACATGCGAGAAGTTGATGGCCATGACATGCAGGAAGGTGGCGTCGGGGCGGGTCAGCTCGAACTTGACCGTATAGGGGTCGACGACGGTGACACCGGAGAGGCTTGTCGCCTTGCCGGCGGCGACATCGTCATAGCCCTTGATCGAGCCGAAGAAGCCCGCACCCGGGCTCTGCGTCTTCGGATTGGTGACGCGGTCGAGCGAATATTTCACGTCGTCGGCCGTCATCTCGCGGCCATTGTGGAATTTCACACCGTGGCGCAGCTTGAAGGTGAAGGTCTTGCCGTCGGGCGAAATCTCGTAGCTTTCGGCAAGGTCGGGCTTAAGGTTGGTGGTGCCCGGCTCGTAGTCCATCAGACCGTCGAACAGGCTCTTGATCATCGACCAGTTCTGCCAGTCGTAGCCGATCGCCGGATCGAGCGTCGCGACATCGTCCTTGTAGGTGATGGTGATGGCGCCGCCCTGCTTGGCGTTGGGATCAATGGTGTCCTCAGCACGCGCGCTTGCCATGCCAAGCATCAGCGCCAGCGCCAGCGCCGATGCCGCTACAGTGGAGGCCAGAAATTTTTTCATTTCGTGTTCCCTTTCTCTGTTTGTTTTCTTGGTTTCATCTGAGCTTGATGCTCATCTGAGTTTGATACGGGGGTCGATGAAGGGCGCGATGATGTCGGCGAGCAGATTGCCGAGCACGATGGCGAAGGCCGAGACCAGCGTGACGCCCATGATGATCGGGATGTCGACACGCTGGATGGCTTGCCAGGCGAGCTGGCCAATGCCGGGCCAGCCGAAGACGCTTTCGACGACGACGATGCCGCCCATGAAGATGCCGATGTCGATGCCGATCATGGCGATCACCGGCAGGATGGCGTTGGGCAAAGCATGGCGGAAGATGATGGCGCTGCGTGCCAGGCCCTTGGCGCGGGCGGTGCGCACGTAATCCTGGCGCAGCACGTCGATCATCGACGAGCGCATCATGCGCGCGTACCAACCGGCGCCGAGAATGCCCATGGTGAGCGAGGGCAGCACCAGATGACGCCAGGTGCCGTAGCCGCCGATCGGAAACCAGCTCAGCCGCACGGCAAAGACGTAGAGTAGCAAAAGCCCGACGACGAATTGCGGCGCCGAGACACCTACGAAGGAGGCGACCATCAGCGTCTGGTCGGTGGCGGTGCCGCGCTTGACGGCGGCGATCAGGCCCATCGAGAGCCCGATCAGCAGTTCGCACAGGATAGCGCCGACCATCAGGAGCAGGCTTGCCGGCAGCCGCGAGACGATCAGTTCGGTGACCTCGGAGCGCTGGATGTAGGAGCGGCCGAGATCGCCGCTGACGAGCTTGGTCAGATAGCGCCAGTACTGGACGACGAAGGGCTGGTCGAGGCCAAGCTGCTGGCGGATGTTCTCGACCGTCTGCGGCGTGGCGCTGCGGCCGGCGATCTGGCGCACCGGGTCGGCCGGCAGGAGATAGAGCAGTGCAAAGGTGATCAGCGAGACGCCGAGCAGGATGAGCAGCGACTGGATGAGGCGGCGGCCGAGATAGGCGATCATGCCCGACCCCTTTGTGTCGGGTCGAGTATGTCGCGCAGCGCGTCGCCGATCAGGTTGAAGGCCAGCGCCAGCGCCAGGATCGCGGCGCCGGGGAAGAACACCAGCCAGGGTGCGGCCTGGAAATAGGTCTGGTTCTCGAAGATGATGTTGCCCCAGGAGGCCGTCGGCGGCTGCACGCCGATGCCGAGGAAGGAGAGCGTCGCCTCCAGCAGCACCGTCGTCGAAATGCCGAGCGTGCCCCAGACGATGATGGTCGGCAGGAGATGCGGCAGGATGTGGCGAAACAGGATGCGCGGCGCGCCGGCGCCGATGGTGCGCTCGGCATCGATGAACTCACGCTCGGCGAGCGAGGACGTCTCGGTGTAGATGACGCGCGCGGTCTGCACCCAGTTGACCAGCGCGATGACCATGGCGACGATCCACAGGCTCGGCTGGAAAACCGCCGCCAGGCAAATGGCGAGCAGCAGCGCCGGGAAGGCCATCATCAAATCGGTGAAACGCATCAGCGCGCTGCCGATCCAGCCGCGGAAATAGCCCGCGGTGACGCCGACCAAAGTGCCGATGAACAGCGCCACGCCATTGGCAACGATGCCGATGATCAGCGACGTGCGGGCGCCATAGAGGATGCGGGTCAGCAGGTCGCGGCCAAGCAGGTCGGTGCCGAGCCAGAATTTGGCATCCGGCGGCAGAGGCGAACCCTCGATGGTCAGGCCGTCGAACATCTGCTCATTGGGATCGTAGCCGGTCAGCCAAGGCGCGAGCACGGCGCCGACGACGACCAAGGCGACGATCACCAGGCCGAGCAGTGCCAGACGGCGTTTGACCAGCCGGCGCCAGACGCCAGGGCGCGGCTTGACCGGCATGCGCGCAGGCGCCGTGAGATCAGGCGCGATGGGACTGGTCATCGCCGCCTTCCTCGTCGGTCATTGCCACGATCCGGCGCGCGGCGTCCTCGACGCTGATCTGCCAGCTCATCGCCAGCGAGCGCAGCTGCGCATAGGCGCGCTCGTCGTCCGTGCCTTTCGACAGCGCCGCCACCGCGCGCACGATGGTCTGGCGCTCGGCGACGCGCTGGCGCAGCGACGCAATTTCACCGGCTAAGTGTTTTCGCGCTTCGAAACTCTGCCGCGCGATCAGCAGTGCGCTGTAGACGCCGGCATTGCCGACTGGCTTCAGGAGCTGCGCGTCGGCCTTGTGCGACAGCGCCCATTCGATGCGGCCGGGCGCCTCGGAGCCGATCAGCGCCACCAGCGGCATCGGCGCTTCGCCCGGCTTCCACGGGAATTGCTCGTCAAAGCCGAGATCGACATCGAAGAAGACGAAATCGGCCGCCAGCGCCTCGGGCGGCAGCTCTGGCCAGCAATCCAGCGTGATCAGGCCAATCGCCGACAATTGCCTTGTGATCGCCTGCACCGTCGGATGCGGGCGATGCAGGATGAAGGCCCTGGCGCCGCCGAGATTGGGGATGCGCGGCGTTCTGGTCACGACACCACCCGCAGGCGCGGACGGCCAAATGTCTTGGCGGGATCGTAGCGCGACAGATAGGGGTCCGGCGCGACCTCATCCTCGCGGCTGACCACCTCGAAGAAGCCGTCCGCGATCCGGCCGATGATCACCGGCAGCGTCGCGTGCTGGGAGTGGGCGTCGATGGCGATCGGCCCGAGCCGGGTGGAGAAGCGTGTCTCAGCAAACGCTTTTGAGAATTCCGCCGGGCCGGCATCGGGATCCCGCGAGAGCACATCGGCCATCACCTGCACGGAGGCATAGGCGGAGGCCTCGAAGGACGAGGCGAAGGCGGCCGGCCGCGGCGCGAAATAGGGCCCGACCGACAGATGCCCCTTGCCCGTTTCGCCGATCGCCGGCAGTTCGCCCTCGGTGAGGTTGCAGGAGATGACCGGGCAGTTTTCCGGACGGAAGGCAGGATCCTCGTCGCCCAGGTCGCGATAGGCGGCGAGGAAGGCGTAGGATGAGGTGCCGATCAGATTGTTGAGGATGAAGTTCGGCCGCGTCGCCCGGATTTCCGCCATCAGGCGCGACACGTCGGTCTCGCCAATACGCAGATAGCGTTCGCCCAGCACCTTGCCGCCGGCGTCTGCGATCAGGTCGCGCGCGACGCGGTTCATCTCCCAGCCCCAGATATAGTTCGAGCCGAGCAGGAAGCCGTTGGCGCCGAAGCGCGGCACGACATGGGCCATCAGCGGCACCAGATGCTGGTTTGGGCAAGCGTGCATGTAGACGACATGCTCATTGGCCTCGAACCCCTCATAGGGGCAAGCGTACCAGAGCATGCCGCCGGCCTTTTCCAGAACGGGGATCGTCTCCTTGCGGCTCCAGGAGGTGACGCAGCCGACGACATGGCGCGCGCTGCTGGCCTTGAAGATGTCTTCGCACAGCGTCGCGTAGCGGTCGGCATTGCTCTGCGGATCGCGCTCGACCGGCACCAGCTCGATGCCTGAGCTGCGGTCGGCATTGATGTCGGCGATGGCGCGCATGGCACCCATGCGGCACGCATCGGAGACGAGCTGATAGCTCCCCGAACGGGAATAGAGGATGCCGATCTCGATGCGCCGCTTCAAACAGGACCCCAGAAATGAAAAAGCCCCGCAGCCAGCGCCACAAGGGCGAGGCATACGAGGCATTCTTGCCGCCCGGCGATCAGAGCCGGTATTTTGCCTTAGCGTATTCGGTCCCGCCGGTCAGTCAAGCGGGAAAGTGCGTTCCTACGTCAACTCTGTTGCAACTGCCTCCGCCGCCAGGCGGCGGGCGCTTCACCGACCCGCTCACGAAAAAACCTGGAAAAATAGGCCGGATCGTCGAAGCCGATCTCGTAGGCGATGTCCTCGACCGTGCGCACGGTGAACAGCAGCAGCCGTTTGGCCTCCAGCAGCCGGCGTTCGCTGACGACCCGCTTGACGCCGCTGCCCAGCACCGCTCGGCTGGCCTTGTCGAGAAGATGCGGTGTGGTGGCAAGGCTCTCGACATAGCGCTCGACCGGCCAGTTGTCGCGGAAATGCGCATCGACGAGGCGGCGCAAGCCTATCGCCAGCGACGCATCGGAAGACGGTGCGGCGGCAATTGTCGCCGGTGCGAGACGCGCGATGTGGGAGAGCGCGACGGCGATCAGCGCCGGCAGGACCTTGTCGTTGCCGGCCTGCGCCTCCGTGTATTCGGCGGCGATCATCTCCAGCACCGCCGCCAGTCTCTGCCATGCGGCGCTTTGCAGCAGGCCGTCGGCGAAGACCGGCCTGTCCAGTGGCAGCAGGCTGTGGCCGGCAAGGGCGGCAAGCGCATCGTCGGCGACCGAGACGACGATGGCGTCGGTGCCGGGGCCGATCGAGAAGCCATGCACGATCGTGCTCGGCACGAAGCTGACGGCGGGCGCCGAAAAGTCCCAGGACTGATCCTCGATACGGTAGGTGCCGGAGCCGCTGGTCCAGTAGGTGATCTGGCCCATCTGCGGATGTTTGTGCGCGGCAACCTGGCCATGATGGATATTGCTCCGCGCGAGCACTGTCTCGACATGCAGGAAACCGACGTCGAGCGGCCGCACCGGCTCGCCATAGACGAAGAAGTCGGGAATGGAATTTTGGCTCATGGCGCCGGAAAAAGTCCAATCGGTTTTGCCGTTCCGTCCATAACCGATCCATGCCGGCGGCGCTAGGGTTGCACGATAAGTGGAGGAACATCATGCGGTCAGAAGATTTTCGTGCGGACAAAGCGCGCCCATTCACCGGGGCTGAATATCTGGAAAGCCTGCGCGACGGCCGCGAGGTCTATATCAATGGCGAACGCGTCGCCGACGTCACCACGCACCCGGCGATGCGCAATTCGGCGCGGTCGCTGGCACGGCTCTACGATGCCCTGCATGACCCCAAGCGGCGCGACACGCTGACCTCGGCCACCGACACGGGTTCGGGCGGCTACACCCACAAATACTTTCGCGTCGCCAAATCCTCCGGCGAACTTGTGGCGCAGCAGACGGCGATCGCCGAGTGGTCGCGCATGTCCTATGGCTGGATGGGGCGCACGCCCGACTACAAGGCGGCGCTGATGAACACGCTCGGCGCCAATGCCGACTGGTACGGGCCGTTCAAGGACAATGCGCTCGCCTGGCACAAACGTGCCCAGGAAGCCGTGCTGTTCATGAACCACGCCATCGTCAACCCGCCGATCGACCGCCACAAGCCGGCCGAACAGGTGAAGGATGTCTTCGTCCACATCACCAGGGAGACGGATGCCGGCATCTATGTCTCCGGCGCCAAGGTGGTGGCGACGTCATCGGCGCTGACGCACTATAATTTCCTGGCGCAGGGCTCGGCGACGGTCACCGAGGATCCGTCGCTGTCGGTGATGTTCATCGTGCCGATGAACGCGCCGGGGATAAAGATGTTCTGCCGCGTCTCCTACGAGCAGACGGCCAACACGGTGGCGGCGCCCTTCGACTATCCACTGTCGTCGCGCTTTGACGAGAACGACGCCATCCTGGTGCTCGACAATGTCTTCATCCCCTGGGCGGACGTGCTGGTGTTGCGTGATGCGCAGAAAATCCTGTCGTTCCATCCGGCGTCGGGATTCATGCATGGCTATTGCTTCCAGGGCTGCACGCGGTTTGCCGTCAAGCTCGACTTCCTTGCCGGCCTGCTGGCCAAGGCACTGCGCGCCACCGGCGGCGACGCCTTCCGCGGCAACCAGGCGGCACTGGGCGAGGTCATTGCGCTCAGGCACATGTTCTGGAGTTTTTCCAATGCCATGGCCTACAATCCGATCCCGTGGGCGAATGGCGCGGTGCTGCCCAATCTCGACGCGGCGCTCGCCTACCGGACCTTCATGTCGGAAGCCTATCCGCGCGTCATCGACACGGTGCGCCGGGTGATTGCGTCGGGGCTGATCTACCTGCCATCGTCGGTGCGCGACTTCAACAATCCCGAGATCGACAAATATCTGGCGCAATATGTGCGCGGCTCGAACGATATGGGCCATATCGAGCGCATCAAGATCATGAAGCTGTTGTGGGATGCGACCGGCACCGAGTTTGGCGGCCGCCACGCGCTTTACGAGCTCAATTATGCCGGCGCGCCGGAAGAGGTGCGGCTGCAAGTGCTGAAGGGTGCCGAACGCGGTGGCCGGCTGAAGGCGATGGAGGAACTCGTCGATACCTGCATGGCCGACTATGACGAGAATGGCTGGACGGGCGACACCTGGCTGCCACCGCTGGCTTCTGCGGCCGGGTGAACGCCGATGGCCACGCAGATTTCGAAGACCGATTTCCGCGACGCCATGGCAAGGGTCTGCGCACCGGTCAACATCGTCACCACCGATGGCCCGGCGGGGCGCGGCGGCTTCACCGCCACCGCCATGTGCAGCGTTTCCGACGAGCCGCCGACCCTGCTGGTGTGCATGAACGGGCGTTCGACGCAGGCCGCCATGTTCCTCGCCAACCGGCGCTTCTGCGTCAACGTGCTGACGCATGACCACATGCATCTGGCGGGAAAGTTCGCCGGCGCGACACGGGATATGGAAGCGCGCTATTCGGCGGCTCGCTGGCAGACACTGACGTCAGGCACGCCGGCACTGTCGGACGCGATCGTCAATTTCGATTGCGAGATCGAGGACGTGCATGTCGTCGGCACGCACAATGTCATGATCGGCCGCGTCATCGACGTGCGCCACGGCAGCGGCGGCTCGGCGCTGCTCTATGTCGATCGTAATTATACGCAGCCGACACGGCTGGGGAGCTTTGGCGGGTGAGGAGGGGCTGGTGCCTCCGCTTGACAGGTTGGAGCCGAAGCCTCCCCAACTTTGTCATCCACGGGCGGAGCAGGAGCGAAGCTCCGTCGTGGGACCCTGGGATCCATGCTGCGACCCCAATCGAAGGGCGCAGCGGAGCAGAAATTCTGAACCGTGGCGGCGCTTAGGAGTCCCGGCATGGATCCTCGGGTCTGCGCCGCGTCGCTTCGCTCCTTGCTCCGCCCGTGGATGACGAAGTGATGGACGCTGCGGCTAATTTCCAAGGTTGCGACCCCAACAAACCGTTAAAACTTCTGCGGCGACCCGCCGAAAAGCCTCAGCTCTCGCCGTCGATCAGCGTCTCCAGCAAATCGAGCAACTGCTCCAGCCGCTCATGGCCGAACCGCCGCTCGATGTCGTCGTAGATGACGCGGCGCTCGGGCGACAGGGCGTCGATCAAGGCGGAGCCGGCCGGTGCGATGGTCAGGACGACGCGACGGCCGTCGCCTTCCGCCTTGTTGCGGGTGATGAATTTTCGGCCCTCGAGCGCCTTGATGATGCGGGTCAGGCTGGGTGGCAGCACCGAGGCGCGATCGGCAAGCTCGGTCGCCTCGACCGAGCCGGCCTCGCTCAGCACGCGCAGCACGCGCCATTGCTGTTCGGTCACGTCGTGCGCGGCAAGCATGGGGCGAAACCGCGCCATCACCGCTTCGCGGGCATGAAGCAGCGCCATTGGCAGGGAACGACGAGTGTTTTCAGGCAGCAAGAAGCAGCGTCCCCAATCAAGCGGCGGCCAGTGGGATTTTACCCCATTTGGACCGCGCGCCAAAACCCGACTTTTCCATCCCGTATCGTCGCCTCAGGCCGGATGCAAGGCTTGACTTCGGCGATATCGCATGTAATTAACGCGTTAACTACAACAAGGCAATGATCCAGGGAACGAAACGCGGTGCCTCACTTCTCCATCGAGTATTCGGCCAATCTCGATGCCAAGGTCGACATGGGCGAATTGTGCGCGCTGGTGTTGCGCACGGTGCTCGACACCGGGCTGTTCGAGACCGGCGCGGTGCGGGTGCGGGCCTTTCGCGCCGAGGCCTACGCCATTGCCGACAGATTGCCGGAAAACGCCTTTCTCGACATGTCGTTTCGCATCGGGATCGGCCGCAGCGCCGAGGACAAGAAGCGGACCGGCGAGGCCATCTTCGCCGCAGTGAGCGAATACCTGGCCACGCTGTTCGAGACCCCGCATTTCGCTCTGTCGCTGGAGATCAGGGAAATCGATCCGGTGCTGAGCTGGAAGAAGAATGCAATCCACCCGCGGCTGCGCGGCAAGTGACGGAAAGCTGACATGTCCGATCTCGAAGGCAATCTGAAAAAGGCCGAGGCCTATCTGGCCCGCTTCAAGACCGACGGCGTGTTGAACCAGATCGGCGGCGAAGCGCTGCCGGCCGCCGACGGCTCGACTTTCGAGACGCTGTCGCCGGTCGACCTCAAGCCGCTGGCCAAGGTCGCGCGCGGTGGCGCCGCTGACATCGACCGCGCCGCCAAGGCGGCGAAGGCGGCATTCCCGGCCTGGGCCGCCATGCCGGGCGAAGCACGCAAGAAGCTGCTGCACAAAATTGCCGACGCGATCGAGGCGCGTGCCGAGGAGATCGCCTTCGTCGAATGCATGGACACCGGCCAGGCATTGAAATTCATGGCCAAGGCGGCGTTGCGCGGTGCCGAGAATTTCCGCTTCTTCGCCGACCGCGCGCCGGAAGCGCGTGACGGCGAGACGCTGCGGACGACGGGTCAGGTCAACCTCACCACCCGGGTGCCGATCGGCCCGGTCGGCATCATCACGCCGTGGAACACGCCGTTCATGCTGTCGACCTGGAAGATCGCACCGGCGCTGGCGGCAGGCTGCACCGTCGTTCATAAGCCGGCTGAATTCTCGCCGCTGACCGCGCGGCTGCTGGTCGAGATCGCCGAGGAAGCTGGCCTGCCGAAAGGCGTGTGGAATCTGGTCAACGGCCTTGGTGAACATGCCGGCAAGGCGCTGACCGAACATCCCGACATCAAGGCGATCGGCTTTGTCGGCGAGAGCCGCACCGGTTCGATGATCATGAGACAGGGCGCCGACACGCTGAAGCGCGTGCATTTCGAACTCGGCGGCAAGAACCCGGTGATCGTCTTCGCCGATGCCGACCTCGAACGCGCGGCGGATGCGGCGGTGTTCATGATCTACTCGCTCAACGGTGAACGCTGCACCTCGTCGTCGCGGCTGCTGGTGGAAGCCTCGGTGTATGATCGGTTCACCGATCTGGTGGCGGAGAAGGCCAAGCGCATCAAGATCGGTCACCCGCTCGACCCCAAAACCGTGGTCGGGCCGCTGATCCATCCGGTGCATGAGGAAAAAGTGCTGTCCTATATCGAGATCGGCAAATCGGAGGGCGCGGTGGTCGCCGCCGGCGGCGGCAAGTTCGCCGGCCCGGGCGGCGGCTGCTATGTCAGCCCGACGCTGTTCACCGGCGCCACCAACAGGATGCGCATTGCCCAGGAAGAGATTTTCGGGCCGGTGCTAACGGCAATCGCCTTCAAGGACGAGGCGGAAGCGCTGGCGCTGGCCAACGACACGCAATATGGCCTGACCGGCTATCTCTGGACTTCCAACGTGACCCGCGCCTTCCGCTTCACCGATGCGCTGGAGGCCGGCATGATCTGGGTCAATTCGGAGAATGTGCGGCATTTGCCGACACCGTTCGGCGGCGTCAAGAATTCCGGCATCGGCCGCGACGGCGGCGACCATTCCTTCGACTTCTACATGGAGACGAAGAACGTCGCCTTTGCGACGGCGGCGCACGCGATCCAGAAACTCGGCGGCTGACGGAGGAAATCAGATGCCCTTGCCCAAGCCCAACCTCTATCCCGCCTTCAACATCGTGCGCCTCAGCCATGTCGAGCTGGCGGTGACCGACCTTGCCAAATCCCGCGCCTTCTATGTCGACACGCTCGGCCTGCAGGTCACCGACGAGACCTCAGGCGCCATCTATTTGCGCGCCATGGAGGAGCGTGGCCATCACTGCATCGTGCTGCGCAAGGCAACGACGCCGGAAGCGCGCGATCTCGGCTTCAAGGTTTTTTCGGACGAGGATCTCGACAAGGCCGAGCATTTCTTCAAGGGCAAGGGCCTGCCGGTGGAATGGGTCGAGCGGCCTTACCAGTCGCGCACCTTCCGCACGCGCGACCCGCACGGCATTCCGCTCGAATTCTATGCTGAGATGGCAAGGCTGCCGCCGATCCACCAGAAATACGCGCTCTATCGCGGCGTGAAGCCGCTGCGCGTCGACCACTTCAACTGCTTCTCGCCCAATGTCGACGAGTCCGTTGCCTTCTATAACGAGCTCGGGTTCCGCGTGACCGAGTACACCGAGGATGCCTCGAGCGGGAAGCTGTGGGCGGCGTGGACGCACCGCAAGGGCGGCGTCCACGACATCGCCTTCACCAATGGCGTCGGGCCGCGCCTGCACCACGTCGCCTTCTGGGTGCCGACGCCGCTCAACATCATTGACCTGCTCGATTTGATGGCAACGACCGGCTATTTGCCGAACATCGAACGCGGCCCCGGCCGGCACGGCATTTCCAACGCCTTCTTCCTCTATGTCCGGGACCCGGACAACCATCGCATCGAGATCTACTGTTCGGACTACCAGACGGTCGATCCGGACCTCGAGCCGATCAAATGGGACCTCAAGGACCCGCAGCGCCAGACGCTGTGGGGCGCGCCGGCGCCGAAAAGCTGGTTCGAGGAAGGCAGCAGCTTTGCCGGCGCCACCGCCCGCCAGCCTGATCTGACGGCGTCGCCGATCATCGCGCCGTGACAGCCCCTATGAGGAGACGCGGATGACTGGATATGGGCGGCTCGCCACCTTCACGGCCGGCGGCAAGGCGCGCTATGGCTCGGTTACCGACAGGGGCGTCGTCGACCTGTCTGCCCGCCACAGCCAGTGGCCGACATTGCGCGAGGTGATCGAAGCCGGCGCCTTGCGGCGGCTGACGGAAGAGGCCGAGGCCTTTGCCGCCGATTTCCCGCTCCACGCCATCGCCTATGACATCCCGATCCCGTCGCCGGAAAAGATCATCTGCGTCGGCGTCAACTATCCGGACCGCAACGAGGAGTACAAGGACGGCCAGGCAGCGCCTGCCAACCCGTCGCTGTTCATCCGCTTTCCCCGTTCCTTCGTCGGCCATGGTGCTGCACTGGTGCGGCCGCCGGAATCACCACAACTCGACTATGAGGGCGAAATCGTCATCGTCATCGGCAAAGGCGGGCGGCGCATCGCCGAGGCGGATGCGCTCGGCCACATCGCGGCGCTGTCGCTATGCAATGAAGGCACCATCCGCGACTGGGTGCGGCACGCCAAGTTCAACGTCACGCAAGGCAAGAATTTCGACCGCACCGGGTCGATCGGCCCATGGCTGGTGCCGTTCACGGATGAGGCGCAGATCGCCGACATTGCGCTCTCCACCCGCGTCAATGGCGAGATCCGCCAGCAGGAGCGCACCAGCCGGATGATCTTTACCTTCCGCAAGATCATCAACTACATCTCGACCTTCACCACGCTGGTGCCTGGCGATATCATCGTCACCGGCACGCCGACCGGTGCCGGCGCCCGCTTCGATCCGCCGATCTGGCTGAAGCCCGGCGATGTGATCGAGGTCGAGGCCGACGGCATCGGCGTGCTCCGAAACGGCGTGGTCGATGAGGCAACAGCATGACCCCGGAGCAAGTGGAAGACGCGGCCAACCGGCTGTTCGAAGCCGAGCGGTCACGCCGCCAGATCCGGCTGCTCAGCCTCGATTTTCCCGAGGCGACGATGGAGGACGCCTATCGCGTGCAGGCCGCGCTGGTGACGCGCAAGATCGATTCCGGGCTGAAGCCAAAGGGCTGGAAGATCGGGCTGACCTCCAAGGCGATGCAGTATGCGCTGGCCATCGATACGCCGGATTCGGGCGTGCTGTTCGACGACATGTTCTTCAACGACGGCGCGACGGTTCCGGCCGGCCGCTTCATCCAGCCGCGCGTCGAGGCCGAGATCGCCTTCGTCATGAAGGCACCGTTGAAGGGTCCCGGCGTGACCATCTTCGACGTGCTCAACGCCACCGACTACATCACGCCGGCGCTGGAAATCCTCGATACGCGCATCGAGCGCGTCAATGCCGAGACGAAGAAGGCGCGCACCTTATTCGACACCATCTCCGACAATGCCGCCAATGCCGGCATCGTCATCGGCGGCCGGCCGCAGCGGCCTGATGAAGCCGACATGCGCTGGATCGGCGCCATCGTCTCGCGCAATGCCGAGGTCGAGGAGACCGGGCTTGGCGCCGGCGTGCTCAACCATCCGGCCATGGGCATCGCCTGGCTGGCGGACCGGCTCGCGCGCTATGGCATGTCGATCGCGGCCGGCGAAGTGGTGCTGTCGGGATCGTTCGTGCGTCCGGTCGAGGCACGACCGGGCGACACGATCGTCGCCGATTTCGGCAGCTCGGGTAAGGTCAGCATCCATTTCGCCAAGAGCTGACGGTTCGGCAACTCACGCGCCGCGCAGGTAATCCGCCACCACGCTGGCGGCGATGGTCGAAATGCGCATGCCGGCATCCCTGGTAATGTCGCCCTCGACGCGGCTCTGCACCCAGCCGAGGAAGGCAAAGGCGCGCAGCGCTGAAAACAGCGGCAAGGCCGCGACGTCCTGCTGCGTCAACTCGCGCTCCTGCCGGTAGCCGTCAAGCAGCGACGCCTCGATCAGCGGATAGATCGCCTCCTCGCGGTTCTGGTAGAGTGCTACGGCAAGATCGTAGACATGCCAGCCATGGCCGCAATCGTCGAAGTCGATAATCTGGATGCTGTCGCCGTCGAGCAGCACATTCTCGCGCACCAGATCGGCATGGATCAGGCCGAAATTGCGCGCGCTGCGCTCATGCCGCGACAGTGCCTCGACCGCCTTCCTGTGGGCACGGTGGACCAGGTCGCGATTGGCATCGTCGAGAAATGGGCAGGTCTCGAAGCGGCCCCATGTCGGGTTCGGGCCGAAAAAACCGTCGAAATCCCAGGCATGGCGGGCAAAGCCCGGCGGCGGCGCCCAGCCGGCGGCAGCATTGTGCATGCGCGCGATGGTTTGCCCGACTGCCGCGAAGACCTCCCTTGCCCGTTGCGGCGAATAGCCGAGCGGCACGCCGCGCGCACCGACGGCGCGGCCTTCCAGCCAGCTCAGACAATCGACCTGACGCGGCGTGGAAGTGCCTATGCCGACCGGCACGAACAGATCGCCGGCCTGCGTCGGCACCGGAGACGGCGTGGCGACACCGGCGGATTGCAGAAAGCCCATCCATTGCAGTTCCGAGCGGAGCGCGGCATCGGAGTGATAGCCAAGCCGATGGATGCGCAGGGCTGCCGGCCGGCCATCGGCCAAGCGGATGCGGAAGACGGCATTTTCGCGGTATTTCAGCAGTTCCGGTTCACAATCGCGGACACCCCAATGGGCGAGCGCATGCCGGGCAAGCGCGGTGACATCAGCCGCTGTCTCAGGCTCGGATCGCGCGGACACTGCGTTCACGCCGCCACTCCGGCGACTTCACCAAGCACTTCGTCGAGCGTGCCGATCAACAGGTCGGCATTGGCGCGGGAAAACGGCATTGGCGGGCGGATCTTCAGCACATTGCCATGGATGCCGGTCTTGCCCATCAGCACGCCACGGTCGCGCATAGCGTTGATGACGCGCCCGGCGATGTCGGGCGCCGGCTCGCGCGTCTCGCGGTCGCGGACCAGCTCGGCGCCGAAGAACAGGCCGGCGCCTCGGACTTCCCCGATGCAGTCATGCCGGTCGGCCAGCGGCCGCAGCAAATCCAGTGCATAGGCGCCGACATCGCGCGCATTGGCGACAAGGTTTTCATCTTCCAGGACATCAAGAACCGCACTAGCCACGGCGCAGGAAACCGGATTGCCGCCAAAGGTGTTGAAATAGCGGAAGGCGTTACGGAAAGTCGCCAAGATTTCTGTGGTGGTGACGACGGCGGCGACCGGATGGCCATTGCCCATCGGCTTGCCCATGGTGACGATGTCGGGAACGAAGCCGGCGCGCTGATGGCCCCAGAAATAGCTGCCGGTACGGCCGAAGCCCGGCTGCACTTCGTCGGCGATGACCAGCCCTCCAGCGTCGCGCACGGCCGCCACGGCGTCGTCGAAGAAGCCGGCGGGCAGCGTCGGAAACCCTTCATTGGCGAGCAGCGGACACAGGATCATGCCGGACAGGCCGATGCCGTCCTTTGCCAGCGAGGCGATGGCTTCGCGCACGGCGCCGCCGAACGCCTTGCCGTTGGCCATCGCGTCGGGATGGCGATAGCTGTCGGGCGCTGGCACCAGCCTGACATAGGGAGCGCGGCCGCCGACTGGCGGCATGCGGGTTGAGAGCTGCGAAACCGCCGTGGTGTTGCCGTGATAGGTGGCGTCGGTGGCGATGATGCCCATCTGGCCTGAAGTCGCCTGCGCCATCCGCAGTGCGATGTCGTTGGCCTCGCTGCCGGTGCAGGTCAGGATGGCAGTCGACAGGCTGGCATCGAAAGTCGCGGTCAGCCGCTCGACATAATCGAGGATGGCGGTGTGGAGATAGCGCGTGTGGGTGTTGAGCAGGCTTGCCTGCCGGCACAGCGCGTCGACCACATGCGGATGGCAATGGCCGACATGGGCGACATTGTTGTAGGCGTCGAGATATTTGCGGCCGTCGGCATCGTAGAGCCAGACGCCTTCGCCGCGCACCAGATGCACGGGCTCGTCATAGAACAATTGCGATTTCGCGCCGAGCAGGCGGCCACGCCGGCTAATCAGCGCCGCCTCGGCCTGCGTTCCATGCGTCGGACTTTTCTGCGGGTGTGCCATCAGTATATCGAAACTCCGTTGTGTCCGTCGACGTGTCAGACCTTCGACAGTCCTGCGCCGATCGCCTCACCGATCTTGGCGACATCGGCGGCGCTGATGATCAGCGGGGGTGACAGGATGATGTTGTTGCCGGAGACGCGCAGCATGACGCCGGCTTCGTAGGCAGCCTCCGAAACCACGGCCATAGTCTTCTTGTCGGCGGGTTTTTTCGTCGCGCGATCCGAGACCAGCTCGATCGCCGCCATCAGGCCCTTGTAACGGACATCGCCAACGATGGCGTGCTTGGCCTTCAGGCCCTCCAGCACGGCCGCCAGTTCGACACCGCGTGCCGCGGCGTTCTCGTTCAGGCGAAGCCGTTTGGTCTCGGCGAGCGCCGCCAGTCCCGCCGCGCAGCCGACCGGGTGACCGGAGTAGGTATAGCCATGGCCGATGGCGCCAAAACTGGTCTTGTCGGCCTCGAACACGTCGGCGACCTTGCCACCGATCAGCGTCGCGCCGAGCGGGAAATAGCCTGAGGTGATCGCCTTGGCGATGGTCATGAAATCCGGCTTCACACCCGTCAGCCTGGAACCGGACCAAGCTCCGGTGCGGCCAAAGCCGGTGACGACCTCGTCGGCGATCAGCAGGATTTCGTGGCGGTCGCAGATCTCGCGTATCAGCGGCATGAAGCTTTCATGCGGAACGATGACGCCGCCGGCGCCGAGCACCGGCTCCATGATGAAGGCGGCGATGGTGTCGCCGCCCTGGAAGGCGATTTCATCCTCCAGCGCCTTGGCGCACAGTTTCGCCAGCCGCGCCGGATCGGTCTCTTCGAAGGGATTGCGGAAGGTCCAGGGTGCCGGAATGTGGAAGACGCCGGGCAGCAGCGGCTCATAGTTGCGGCGGAAATTGGCGTTGCCGTTGACCGAGGCACCGCCGAAATGGGTGCCGTGATAGCCTTTCTTGAGCGCCAGGAATTTTGTCCGGTCGCCCTGGCCGCGGATCTTCCAGTATTGCCTGGCCAGCCGAAGTGCTGTCTCGACCGAATCCGAGCCCCCCGAGGTGAAGAAGGTTCGCACCATGCCTTCCGGCGCGAACCATTCAGCGAGTTCGTAGGCGAGCTCGATCGACGGTCCGGTCGAGGTGCCGCGGAAGCCGGAATAGTATGGGAGAGCGCCGAGCTGGTCGGCGATCGCTTTCTTGATCGGGTCGCAGCTGTAGCCGAGATTGACGTTCCACAACCCGCCAACGGCGTCGAGCACGGTGTTGCCGCCAATGTCGGTGACCATGACGCCCTCGCCCTTCATGATCACCTTGGGCGGGTTGGCCCGCATCTCGGCCGGATGCGCCATCGGATGCCAGATCGGCTTGGCGTTGGTCTCGGTGAGGAAATTGATGTCGCGCATAACAAGGCTCCGCAAATGGTCTCAGGCAGCTGGGACGAGGTCGAAATGGGCAAGGGCTTCGGCATAGGAAAGCGCTGGCCGGGCAACGTCGAAATGCACCGTGCGCATGCCGGCGGCACGGCCGCCATCGACATTGCGCTTCTGGTCGTCGACGAACACGCAGGCATCGGCAGGCAAGCCGAGTGCTTCGGTGACGAAGGCATAGGCGCGCGGGTCGGGCTTGAGGATGCCGGTGTAGGTGGCGTCGACGATCACGTCGAACAGGCCGAGCAGCGGTAGCCGCCGGCGAAAATCGGCGCCGTAGAACAGGTCGAGTTCGTTGGACAGGATCGCCAGGCGAAACCCCGCGGCATGGACGGCGCGGATGGCGCGGTCGGCTTCGTGCCGCACCACCTTCTCCGGCTCGGCGCCGCGGGCGCGCTGGACAAAAGTCTCCATCGCCTGCCAGTCCTCGCCGACAAGGCGGCCGACCTCACTTGTGCGGGTGCGCCAATAGTCGCGTTCACTGATCTCGTCGGCCTGCATCGAACGCCACAGCGGGTCGCTGTCTGGATCGAACGGCCCACGCCATTGCAGCGTGCCGGACTTCAAGCCGAGCGCCTGTTCGGTCAAGGCATGGGTCTCGAACAGCGTCCTTGTGACGACGCCGCCGAAATCGAGAACCAGCGCCTGGGCCACGGGAGCGCTCACGCGGCCACTCCCTTGGCCGGCATGCCACGCGGGATGATGCCTTCCTCAACCCAGCGATCGAAGATTTCCAGCGCCTTGCCGACAAAATCGTCGCTGTTGATGTGGGCGTCAATCTCGTGGAACTCGACGCTGGGGGAAATCGCCTTGCGCATTTCATCCACGAAGGCGGCAAGGGCTTCGGGTTCATAGAGCGGCTCACCCTCTATGTCCCATTCCTGGATGCCCCGGGACGGCAGGATGAAGGCGGACCGCCCTTTCGATGCGCCGAGCTTGGCGGCGATGGTCCTGGCGACCTCGCGGCGGTCAGCGGCATCGACGGTGATCGAGGCGATCAGCCTGTTATGGGCGTGAAACGGGCGCTCGGAAAATTTAGCCGGCAAATCCTGCCAGGTTGGCAGGTCGACCATGTCGACCGCGCCGGGGGCGGCGATCTGCGGAATGCCGCGGGCGCCGGCATTTTCCAGCCGGTCGTTGCCGGAGCTGACGACAGAGCCGGCCAGATGGTTGGTGATCTCCTGCAGGCTGAAATCGAAGACGGCGCAGAAATGGTCCTGGCCGGCGATCGATTCGAAGGCGCGGCCGCCCATGCCGGTGGTGTGGAAGACGGCGACGTCATAGCCGCGCCGCTCCAGCGCCGGTTTCAGCGTCTTCATGTAGCGCAGGCAGGAGCTGCCGAGCGAAGTCATGCCGATGGTCGGGCCAATCGCCGGTGTCGAGGCGCGGGCTTCCAGCACGATCCTCGCCGCGCCGACGACCGCGCCGCAGGCCTGCGACAGAACCAGCTTGCAGATCGAGTTGAGGCCGTAGAGCCCGCCGGCCCACAGGATCATCATCAGGTCCGGCGCGACGCGTTCCGGCGGGATGAGGTGCGAATAGGCGATGGTGGAGACGACGAATTTCGGCACCCCCAGCGGCAGGGAAAGCGCGACGTCGAGCGCCAGATCGGTGCCCATCGAACCGCCGATGGCGATGAAGGCGTCGATCTCGCCGTTCCGGTGCAGCTTCCGCACCAATTGCACGGCGCCACCGGCCATCAATGTCATGGCCGTGTTCTCGTCGCCGCTGGCGACGATCTCCTCGATCGTCACGTCGACGGCCCGCGCCACGGCATGCTTGTCGTGATCGGGGCTGTAGGGCGGATTGCCGAGAACGCTGACATCCATCATCACGGCGCTGCCGCCCGATGCCTCGATGCACGCTTTCATGAACAGCAGTTCGTCGGCCTTGGTGTCGCCGGTGCCGATAACCAGGATGCGGGGCGCGGTCTGTGCAGACATCAGGCCTGCCTCCTCAGTGTTTGCAAATTGTCGCCATTGAGGCGCATCGAAATCTCCCGTGCCGTGGCCATGACCGCAAGCCCTCGTTGAGCGATGTCGGCCGGCGTCGTCCTGGCCTTCGGCGCCGCCACAGCGATGGTGCCGAATGCAAAGCCGTCCGCCGCCAGGATTGCCGCCGCGACTGATATGACGCCTTCTTCCAGGCCCTGATCGCAGATCGAATAGCCGCGCTCGCGCGCCTCGGCCATGGAGCGCGAGATGGCGGTGGGATCGATCAGCGTATGCGCCGTAAAGGCCTCGAGAGGTCCCGCCAGGCATGCCTTGATGGCCTCATCCCGGGCGAAGGACAGATAGGCAATGCCCGACGCGGTCGAATGCAGGGGCAGAAGCTGGCCGATGTCGATGTTGACGCGGTTCGCCCAGGTGGGATGCTCGACATGGACGGTGACCAGCCTGTCGGTGCCGAATTCCGACAGATGCACGGTCTCGGCCGTGGCGCTTGCCAGATCCCGCACCAGCGGCACGGAGGTCTGCAGGAAGGGAAAGCGGGCCTCGCGGATACGCGCCAGCCGCGACAGGCCGGCGCCGAGCCGGTAGTGCCGCGTGCCGGCGTCCTGCTCGACGAAGCCATGGCTGGTCAGGGCCACCAGCAGCCGCCGCGTCGTCGCCTTGTCGAAGCTAGAGCGGCGCGCCAGTTCGGTCAGCCCGAGTTCGGGCTCGGCCACGGTGAACAGCTCCAGAAGTGAAATCGCCTTGCCGACCGTACCCACATTTGCCTCCCAGCACTGGCCAATCATTTAACGTGTGAATTAACTTGACAGGAAGCCGCTTTGTTTGCAAGTCTATATTCAAAATAAGGGTTCAAATAATGAACCGACATCCAGAGCGTATGGGACAGGCCAGTCGGCCAGCGAACCCGGTATTCGCAAACAGGAGGGACCAATGACAGCAGTTTCGGAACAGGCGCCGGCCAACAGGCTGCGCAAGAACAGTCTTGGCGTCGGCGCCATCGCCTTCATGGTGATTTCGGCGGCAGCCCCGCTCACGGCGGTCGCCGGCGGCACGCCGCTCGGCATGCTGATGGGCAATGGCGCCGGCTTTGCCGGCACCTATCTGATCGTGACGGTGCTGCTGCTGCTGTTCGCGGTCGGCTATGTCGCTATGTCGCGGCATGTCGGCAATGCCGGCGCCTTCTATGCCTATGCCGCGCGCGGGCTCGGCGGTCTCGCCGGCGGCGCTACGGCGCTGATCGCCATCCTGTCCTACAATGCCATGCAGATCGGCGTCATGGGTCTGCTCGGTGCCGCCACCTCCGGGCTGTTTGCCGGCTGGGGCATCAACCTGCCCTGGTGGGTGTGGAGCTTCATCGCCATCGCCATCGTCGCCGTGCTCGGTTACCGCCAGGTCGACCTGTCAGCCAAAATCCTGACGGTGCTGGTGCTCTGCGAATACGCCGTGGTGCTGATCCTCGATTTGACGATCCTCAAGACCGGCGGCGACAGCGGCCTGTCGGCGGCACCGTTCAGCTGGAGCCAGATTACGTCGGGCGCGCCGGCGATCGCCATCCTGTTCTGTTTCGCCGCCTTCATCGGCTTCGAGGCGACGACGATCTACGCCGAGGAAGCCCGTGACCCCAAAGTCACCATTCCGCGCGCCACCTATTTCTCCGTGCTTTTGATCGGCGTCTTCTACATGGTCACCGCATGGCTGATGGCGGTTGGGGCCGGCGTCGACAAATTGCTGCCGGCGCTGCAGGGCCTGCAGGACCCGACGACCTTCCTGTTCGGCCTCTCCGACCGTTATGCCGGCACGCTGCTGACGCATGCGATGAGCATCCTGTTCGTGTCGAGCCTGTTTGCCGGCGTGCTGGCGTTCCACAATGCGGTTGCCCGCTACATCTATGTCTCGGGCCGCGAGAAGCTATTGCCGCAGTCGATCGGGGTCACGCATTCGGCGCACCAGAGCCCGCATGTCGCCTCGGTGATCCAGAGCGTGCTGGCGGCTGTCGTCGTCGGCCTGTTCGCCGTGCTCGGCCTCGATCCGGTGCTGGCGCTGTTCTCCTGGCTGACCAATGTCGCAACGCTCGGCGTCATCGTCATGATGGCTGTCGCCTCGCTCGCGGTGGTAATGTACTTCCGTGCCAATCCCTCGACGCAGGAGAATGCGGTGAAGACCACCATCCTGCCGGGACTGACCTTCATCGCCTTCGTCGTCATCATCTATCTGATCGTCATCAATTTCGGCAGCCTGTCGGGGGCCGGTGGCTTCCTCGGCGTGTTCCTGCCGGGGATGGTGCTGATCGCGGCGGTGATCGGCCTGCTGCTGGCCGGCGCCTTGAGGAGCCGCGACCCTGTCGCCTTCGAAAGCCTCGGCCTGCCGCTGAAGGATTGAGCGAAACACTGGATTGAGAGAGGGGCGGCGTGCCACGCCGCCCTTCTCACCGTGAAGGGGAGTGGCGGCTTTGAGCTTTGCCGAAAACATCACCGTCGAGGCGCTGGAGGCCGACCCCTATCCAATCTATGCCGAGCTCAGGCGCAGCGCGCCGGTCGCCTTCGTGCCCTCGGTCAATCTCTGGTTCGTCACCCGCTGGAAGGATGTCGAACTGGTGGCGAAATCGCCCGACACCTTCTCGGCAATCGTCAGAGCGGGCGTATCGCCCGTAGAGCGGTCCTTCGGCAAGCCGACCATCCTGACCACCGATGGCGAGACGCACAAGCAATTGCGCCAGGGCGTCGACCCGAAATACCGGCCGCGCACGGTCGCCGCCTATGCCGGCGATCTCGTGCGCTCGATCGCCGAACCCTATCTCGACGCGATCGCCGAGCGCGGTTCGGCCGAGCTGATGGCGGACTATTTCGAGCCGGTGTCGACGCTCAGCCTGGCGCGTTCGCTCGGCCTTGCCGACATCGACATGCCGACGCTGCGCCGCTGGTTCTATGGGCTCGCCCAGGGCGCCATCAATTTCGAGAAAGACCCGAAGCGGCAGGAGATCGCCGACGCCATCGGCGCCGAGGTCGGCGCCGCCGTGACGCCGACGCTGGAAAGGCTCGTCCGCGCACCGGATGATTCCGCGCTGTCGCATATGCTGCATGACGGCATGCCGGAAGGGAAAACGCGTCACATCGACTTCCTGATGCCGACCATCAAGGTGATCCTGCTTGGCGGCATGCAGGAGCCGGGCCATGGCGCCGGCTCGATCCTTGTCGGTCTGTTGAGGAATCCCGACCAGTTGCGGCAGGTGCTCGACGATCCCGCGACCTTCGTGCCCAAGGCCGTCGATGAAGGCCTGCGCTGGGTGGCGCCGATCGGCACGCAGACGCGCGAAACGACCCGCGCGGTCGAGATCGGTGGCGCGACGATCCCCGCCGGCGCGCCGGTCGCCGCACTTGTCTCTTCCGCCAGCCGCGATGAGAGCCGCTTTGCCGATCCGGACCGCTTCGACATCAACCGCGACGAAGGCAACCACGCCGCTTTCGGCTTCGGCCATCACTTCTGTTCCGGCCGCTTTTTTGCGCGCGAGCAGATGTGCCTCGCGGTAAGGCTCTTGCTTGAACGATTCCCCGATCTCAGCCTGGTGCCCGGCAAGGAGCCGGTGTTCCGTGGCTGGGAGTTCCGGGCGCCAACCACATTGCATGTTAGTTTCGGAGCCGGTTCCCCATGATCAGTCAAAATGCCATCGACACGCTGCGCAAGGCGGAGATCGGCGCGCGCGGCCTGTTCATCGATGGCGAACAGTCAGCGGGAATAACCGGCGCGACGCTGCCGGTCATTTCGCCGATCGACGGCCGCGCCTTTGCCAGCATTGCCGACGGCAATGGCGCCGATGTCGACCACGCGGTGAAATCGGCACGCAAGGCGTTCGAAAAGGGTTCCTGGTCGCGCGCGGCACCCGCCTTTCGCAAGAAGGTGCTGACCAAGCTCGCCGAACTGGTCGAACAGCATGTCGACGAACTGGCGGTGCTCGGCGTGCGCGACAATGGCACCGAGATCGGCATGGCTTACAAGGCCGAGCCGCTGTCGGCGGCCGGCACCATCCGCTACTACGCCGAGGCGATCGACAAGGTCTATGGCGAGATCGCGCCGACGGCCGAAAACGTGCTGGGGCTGATCCACAAGGAGCCGCTCGGCGTCGTCGGCGTCATCGTGCCGTGGAATTTCCCGCTGATGATCGGCGCCTGGAAAATCGCGCCGGCACTGGCCGCCGGCAATTGCGTGGTGGTCAAGCCGCCGGAGATCGCCTCGCTGACGCTGCTGCGGCTGGCGGAGCTGGCCACTGAGGCCGGCCTGCCCGCCGGCGTGCTCAACGTCGTCACGGGCCGCGGCTCCGTCACCGGCGAGGCGCTCGGCCTGCATATGGATGTCGACGCCATCGCCTTCACCGGTTCGGGACCGGTCGGCCGGCGGCTGCTCGACTATTCCGCCCGCTCCAATCTGAAGCGCGTCTTCCTCGAACTCGGCGGCAAGTCGCCCAACATCGTCTTTGCCGATGCGCCGGACCTGAAGCAGGCCGCGATCGTTTCCGCCAACGGCATCTTCCGCAATTCCGGCCAGGTCTGCGTCGCCGGCTCGCGCCTGCTCGTCCAGACGTCGGTCTATGACCGCTTCATGGAGGAGCTTGTCTCGGCGACCACGCGGCTCAAGGTCGGCGATCCGCTGGATCTCACCAGCGATGTCGGCGCGGTATCGAGCGCGGAACAGCTGGACAAGAATCTCGGCTTCGTCGCCAAGGCCACCGAACAAGGCGCAAGGCTGGTCACCGGTGGCGACCGGATCCTGGCCGAGACCGGCGGCAGCTACATGGCGCCGACGATCTTCGAGAATGTCACGCAGGACATGCAGCTGGCCCGCGAGGAGGTGTTTGGGCCGGTGCTGGGCGTCATGCGCTTCGACACCGAGGAGGACGCGGTGCGGCTTGCCAATTCGACCGTCTACGGGCTCGCCTCGGCGGTGTGGACATCAAACCTCTCCACCGCGCACCGCATGGTGCGCGCCATCAATGCCGGCGTCGTCCACGTCAACACCTATGGCGGCGCCGACATCACCGTGCCGCTCGGCGGCGTCAAGCAGTCCGGCTTCGGCCGCGACAAGTCGCTGCACGCGCTTGAGAAATATCTCGAGCTGAAAACCGCCTGGATCGCGCTTTGAGGACCCATGGCGATATCGGGCTCCCGCCGAATCTGATCCTCCCATCCAAGGTGTACAGGATCGCACCGCGGCCCACCGCTGGTGGGTCCGACGCCGTCTTGTGCTCCATGTCTTGAAATTTTTGAGAGAATATTCCTGGCATCGGCAGCAAAGGCGAAACACGTTCTTTGATAAAATCGATAGAATTTCTGACGATGTGACCAAGCCTAGGCAATCCGCCTTGCTGCTATGACTTCACAACCGCAGAGATCAATCATGTCGAACACTTTACCATCTTCCCTTTGGTCAACCATCAACCGGCGCGGCGGCCTTGCTCTGCTGTTCGCATCGGCCGTCGCGGTCGGCAGCCTGATGGCGCCGCATGCGTCCTTCGCCGAGGACAAGAAGGCGATCAAGGTCGGCATCATCAGCGGCGAGGACGAGGATGTCTGGCGTGTCGTGGTCGCTCAAGCCGCCGAAAAGGGCCTGGCTGTCGAGACTGTGGTGTTCAACGACTACACCCAGCCCAACGAGGCGCTGGAGCGCGGCGAGATCGACGCCAACGCCTTCCAGCATCAGCCCTATCTCGACAACCAGATCAAGACTCAAGGGTATCACATCGTGCGCGTCGGCTATACCGGCGTCTGGCCGATCGGCCTCTACTCCAAGAAGTACAAAGCGGTCGCCGACCTGCCCCAGGGCGCGGTCATCGGCGTGCCGAACGACCCCTCCAATGAAGGCCGGGCGCTGCGCGTGCTGCAGAATGAGGGCGTGATCAAGCTGAAAGACGGCACCGGCATTCTGGCCACCACCGCCGACATCGCCGAGAACCCCAAGAAGGTCGAGATCAAGGAGCTTGACGCCGGCATCGTCGGCCGCTCGGTCGAGGATCTCGACGCCGCCGTGGTCAACACCGACTGGGCGCTGAAAAGCGGCCTGACGCCGGACAACCGCATCGCGCAGGAGCCGATCGCCGACAACCCGTACCGCAACTTCATCGCCGTGAAGGTCGGCAATGAGAACGAGGCCTGGGTGAAGACGCTGGTGGCTTCCTACCAGAACGATGCGGTGAAAGCCGAGTTCGACAAGGTCTACAAGGGCACCGGCCTCAGCGCCTATTGATCCGCCGGACGTCCAGTTCGAGAGCAAGTGCGGTCCGCGCCTGAGCGCGGGCCGCAATTGCGTTTTCGGATGGCGAGAACAGGAACACGCATGGACCAGCATATCACGGCATCCGGGGAGATCGCCGATCCGACCCACGCCCGACCCGAAGCGTCGCAGGATGTGGTGCGCCTTGTCGAGCTGAAACGCCGCTTTGGTGCCACGCCGGCGATCGACGGCATCTCGCTGACGGTGCGCAAGGGCGAGATTCTCGGCATTATCGGCCGCAGCGGCGCCGGCAAATCGACGCTGATCCGCTGCCTGAACGGGCTGGAGCGACCGGATTCCGGCGAAGTGTTCATCGAAGGCCGCGAGATCAGCCGGCTCGGCGAGCGCGACCTGCAGCCGCTGCGGCGGCGCATCGGCATGATCTTCCAGCATTTCAACCTGCTGTCGGCCAAGACCGTCGAGGACAATGTCGCGCTGCCTCTGAAGATCGAGGGCTGTCCGAAGGCCGAGCGGCTGAAGCGGGCGGCTGAACTGCTCGACCTCGTCGGCCTGTCGGAGAAAGCCAAGGCCTATCCGGCATCGTTGTCGGGCGGCCAGAAGCAGCGCGTCGGCATCGCCCGCGCGCTGGCCGCGCGACCGGCGCTGCTTCTGTCGGACGAAGCGACATCGGCGCTCGACCCGGAGACGACGCGCTCCATTCTTGCCTTGCTGAAAGACATCAACCGGCAGCTTGGCCTGACCATCTTGCTGATCACCCATGAGATGGAAGTGATCCGCTCGATCGCCGACCGCGTGGCGGTGATCGATGCCGGGCGCATCGTCGAGCAAGGGCCGGTCTGGTCGGTGTTCGCCGACCCGCGGTCGGAGATCACAAGAAGCCTGCTTGGCGCCATTCGACCGCAGCTGCCGGCCGAACTGTCAGCAAGGCTGCAGCCGGCTTCCGGCGCCGAGACGATCCTGCGCATCGATGTCGCCGGCGAAGCCGCAAGCGGCCCGCTGCTGTCCGACCTTGCCACGGCTGTTCCGGGCGCCTTCCGTCTCGTCCATGGCGGCATCGACCATATCCAGCAGCAGCCCGTCGGCACGCTGTTCCTGTCCGTCCCCGGCAGCGATGCAAGTCATCTCGCCGAAGTGATCACATTCCTGAAGGCCCGCCAGGCGCGGGTGGAGGTGCTTGGCCATGTCGCCAATCCTGTTTGAGCTTCTGCTGCGTTCGATCTGGGAGACAATGCTGATGACGGCCGCCTCCGGCCTGATCTCGCTGGTCTTCGGCCTGCCGCTTGGGCTGGCCTTGATATCAACCGAACGCGGCGGCATCGCGGAAAGCCTGTGGGTGAACCGCGTGCTCGGCGCCATCATCAACGGCTTCCGCTCGGTGCCGTTCATCATCCTGCTGGTGGCGCTGATCCCACTGACGCGGCTGATCGTCGGTACCTCGATCGGCACCTGGGCGGCCATCGTGCCGCTGTCGATCGCCGCCACGCCCTACTACGCGCGCATCGCCGAAGTGTCGCTGCGCGAAGTCGACCATGGCCTGATCGAGGCGGCACGCGCCATGGGCGGCAACCGCTGGACCATCATCCGCGAGGTGCTGGTGCCGGAAGCCCTGCCCGGCATCGTCGCCGGCTTCACGGTGACACTGGTGACGCTGATCGGCGCCTCGGCCATGGCCGGTGCGATCGGTGCCGGCGGCCTCGGCGACCTCGCCATCCGCTATGGCTACCAGCGATTTGAGACGTCGGTGATGGTCGCCGTGGTCATCGTGCTGATCATCCTGGTTTGTGGCATACAGTGGGTGGGTGACCGGCTGGTCGCGCGGCTGGATCGGCGGGGGTGAGCCGGCTGAATATTCAGGTCGGCCGGGATCTTCTCATGAAACAATCTTACCGTTTGCGCCGCCCCTCACTGTCCTGCCGGACATCTCTCCCCGTAGAACGGGGAGAGAGAGGCTGCCCCTGACGCCGGCACCCTTCTTGGAACGCTGATGATTGGCGAAGTCGGCGACGGAGCGTCCCTCTCCCCGTCACTATGGGGAGAGGGACGCCGGCAGGCAGGTGAGGGGCAGCGCCGGCGGCTGGCCAAAGTGACGCTATTTCCTGCGGATTTCTTCTTTAATGAGCGAGCGTCGCTCATCCCCGGACAGCCCCTGCAGCACACTATGGTTGAGCACCTTCGCCATGCGGGGCGATAGCTTCAGACCTTCGACGGCACTAATTTTCTCGCCATGCGCTCTCGTCAGCACAAAATGACCCGTCTTGGCTGAACGGCCGATTCTTGAATTAGGAGCCTTCATTCGCAAATCATATCATGGACCTGGAAGGGAACCCAAAACGATTTCCCGGAAAGCCAAGCTAGCCCCGCAACCTCGCCCCCTCCGGATCGAAGAACGGCATCGGTGCCACCACGGCGCGGGTCGGTTTGCCGTCTATCTCGATGCTGAGTTCTGTGCCTATCGCCGTGAACGGCAGCCGCAGATGCGCGGTCGCCAGCACCTTGCCGAGGGAATAGCCGTGGTCGCTGTAAGTGACGATACCGGCATCCTCGCCATCGGCCAGCACACGCGCATCCGTTGCCGCTGGTTTGTCGCCGTCGAGGATCAGGCCGGTCCAGCGTTCATCGATGCCCTTGTCGCGGATCTTGAGCAAGGCTTCGCGGCCGACGAAATCGCCCTTGTCGAACTTGATCCAGCGGTCGAGACCGACATGGAACGGCGTGCGGGTCTCGTCCATGTCAATGCCATGCGCCGGATAGGCTTTTTCCAGGCCGAGCGTGAACATCGCCAGCACGCCATAGGGCTTCAGGCCGAAGTCCTTGCCGGCCCGCATCAGTACTTCCCAGACCGAGGCTGCCTCGTCGGCCGGCACGAAGAGTTCGAAGCCGAGCTCGCCGGTCACGCCTGTGCGCGAAATCAGGACCCGCGTGCCGTTGATATGGCCTGAGGTGAACGCCCAGCGCTTCAGACCATCGAGGTCGGCATCCCTGATCATCGCCTTCAGCAGGTCGCGCGAGCGCGGACCCTGGATGGTCGGGAAGGCAACGGCGGCGGTGATGTCGGTGACATAGGCTTTTCGCCCTCCGGCATGGTGCTGCAGCCAGGGCAGCATCTTCAGGCGATTGACCGAGCCTGTCACCAGCATGAAATGCTCCGATCCCAGGCGGAACACGGTGAGGTCATCCATGATGCCGCCATCCTCGCGGCAAATGGTGGAGTAGCGGACCTGGCCCGGCTTCATCGCGGCGGCATCGTTGACGATGACATGGTTGACCAGCGCCTCGGCGTCCGGGCCCTTAATGTCCATCTTGCCCATGGTGCTGAGGTCCTGCACGCCGACATTCTTGCGGGTGTTCAGGTGCTCGTCGGCGATGCCGGAATAGTACTTGGCCGAGATGAAATCGCCGCCGACCCGACCCATGGTCGCGCCGAGCCCGACGATGCTGCTGTAAAAGGGGGAACGCCGCTCAGCCAAGAAGGTCTCCATCGCTTGCCGACGGAAAAATACGAGCTTTTGCATCGCCGGCGGAGACGGAAACGACATGCCTTGCGCCGATCACGGCGGATCGAACGATCCGCGCCGTCGCGACCGTTTCTGTGTCAGCCGGCGCGTCTCTTGTCCGTCGCCGTCTGATCAACTGCAAGCTGGCCTGCCGACAGGACAACGCCAAACTTTTCGCTGGCTTCCGCTGAGGAGTAGTATCCCAGCGCCACATCGCGCAGCACCAGATCGGCATCGCGCTCGCGCGGATCACCATAACCGCCGCCGCCGGGCGTGCCGACGCGCACGCGATCGCCGGCCTTCAACGGAATGTCCTGCTCCTTGGACAGATGCGGCGGCACGTGTTCCTCGCCGTTGCGGAACACGGTCACCGTGTTGACCGCGCCGTCCTTGCCGCCAAGGGCGCCTTGCGGGCCGAAACGACCGTGATCCATCACGAAGGAGGCGCGCGCGTCGCCGCGCAGAATCTCGACCTCATAAGCGAGGCCGAAGCCGCCGCGATGCTTGCCGGCGCCGCCCGAGCCTTCGCGCAACGCATAGTGGCGGTAGAGCACCGGAAACGCCTGCTCCATGATCTCGACGGGCGGCGACTTGGAGATGCCGATGGTCGAGCAGCCATTGGTCAGCCCGTCATGGCCCGAATTGCCGCCATAGCCGCCGCCGGAGATCTGGTACATGACGTAGTCGCGGCCGCGCGCGGGATCGTTGCCGCCGAGCGCGAAATTGCCGCTGGAGCCGGCGGGGGCCGCCGTCACCTTGTCGGGCAGCGCCTGCACCATGGCCGCGAACACCGCTTCGGCGATGCGCTGTGAGACTTCGGCGGCGCAGCCCGACACCGGACGCGGATATTTGGCATCGAGGAACGTGCCCTCCGGCCGCTTCACGATCAGCGGCTCGAAAGCGCCGGCACTGATCGGCACATCCGGAAAGATGTGGCGCATGGCGAGGTAGACCGACGACAAGGTCGTTGCCAGCACGCTGTTCATCGGTCCGGCGCAGGGCTTCGACGAGCCGGTAAAATCGAAGGTCAGTGTATCGCCCTGCTTCTCCACCGCGAGCGCGATCGTTAGCGGCTCGTTGACCACGCCGTCGGAATCGACAAACGCCTTCGAATGGTAGGTGCCATCGGGAATGGCCGCGATGTTGGCGCGCATCTGCTCGGCGGCGCGGCGGCGCAGCTCGGCGATTGCCTCGACAACCGTTTCATCTCCGTAACGATCCAGGATTCCATTGAGCCGGTCCTGCCCAATCAGCAACGCCGCGGCCTGCGCCCGGATGTCGCCGATGCGCTGGTCGGCGACGCGAATGTTCGAGCAGATGATGGCGTAGATCTCGGGATCGAGCACGCCCTTCTTGAACAGTTTTACGGGCGGCAGCCGCAGGCCTTCCTGTTCGACAGCGGTTGCCGAGGCGGAAAAGCCGCCCGGCACCGAGCCGCCAATGTCGGGCCAATGACCGGTATTCGACAGCCAGCAGAAGATCTTTCCGCCTCGATAGACCGGCATGGCGAAGCGCACATCCATCAGATGGGTGCCGCCGAGATAGGGGTCGTTGACGATGTAGATGTCGCCCGGTTCCGGGGCCAGGCAACGGCCGCCGGCGATCATCTCGATCACCGTCCTGGTCGAATACTGCATGACGCCGACGAACACCGGCAGGCCCTGGCTGCCTTGCGCGATCAGCGAACCGTCGACAGCCGAATAGATGCCGTCGGAGCGGTCATTGGCCTCGGCGATCACCGGCGAGAAGGCGGCGCGCGAAAAGGTCAGGTCCATCTCGTCGCAGACCTGCTGCAGCGCCGCCTGGAGGACCGAAAGGGTGATGGCGTCGAGCTTTGCCATATTAATGTCAGGCATCTCAGGCCTCGCCAATGTCGATGATGATGTTGCCGTCGGCGTCCGACCGTGCGCGGTCGCCGGGTTCGAGCACGGTGGTGGCGTCCATCTGTTCGAGGATCGCCGGGCCTTCGATAACCGCATCGAGCGGCAGTTTTTCGCGTGCGTATACCGGCGTGTCGCGCCACTGGCCCGCATACCAGACCGGCCGGATTTCGCGCCGCGCCTCGTCGAGCGTCTTGGCACGTCCGGCCGGGTCGATCAGGCGCGACAGATCGATCGCCGGGCCCACACCGGTGACCGAGGTGTTGAGGTTGACCAGATTGGCGCGGATTTCCGGCAGCTCGACCTTGAAGCGGGCGAAATAGGCTTTTTCGAACAACGCTTGCAATTCCTGCCGGGTCACCGACGACGACGGCAGCGGCACGTTGATGATGTGGGTCTGACCGACGAACTGCATGTCGGCGGAGTGGGTGACACGGATCGTCTCCGGCTTTACTGCTTCCTTGCCGATCAGCTCTTCGCCTTCGTTTCGGTGCCGTTCCAATACCGAATGGAGCTGGGATTCATCGAGCACGGCCACCGGCTGGTTGATGGTGTTGACGAAGTCATGGCGCAGATCGGCGACGACGCAGCCGAGCGCATTGGTGATGCCGGGACGCGCCGGCACCAGCACACGGGGCAGGCCAAGCTCGCGCGCCAAAGCGGTCGCATGCAGCGGCCCGGCGCCGCCGAAAGCGAACAGCGCGAAATCGCGCGGGTCATGGCCGCGCGACACCGACACCATGCGGATGGCGCCGGCCATCTTCATGTTGCCGAGCCTGAGCACGGCACCCGCCGCCTCGACGCCGGACAGGCCGGTCGCCTTGCCGATCTTGTCTTCGAAAATCCCGGTGACGCGCTCTGATGTGACCGGGTTTTCGACCGCCAGCAGCTTTTTCGGCGCCAGCCGGCCGAGCACCAGATTGGCGTCGGTGATGGTCGGCTCGAGGCCGCCGCGGCCGTAGCAGATCGGGCCGGGATTGGCGCCGGCACTTTCCGGGCCAATCTGGATCAGGCCGGCCGCATCGACACGCGCGATCGAGCCGCCGCCGGCGCCGACCGTGTGCACCGCCACCATCGGCACATGGATGGGCATGGCATATTCGATCTCGATCTCGTTGGAGACCGCCGGCTCGGCGTTGCGGATCAGCGCCACGTCGGTCGAGGTGCCGCCCATGTCGTAGGTGACGAGATTTTCGAAGCCGGCGCGCTTGCCCGTATAGGCGGCGGCGATGACGCCGGAGGCGGGGCCGGACATGACGGTCTTGGCCGATTCACGTGTGACGAAGCGGGCCGAGATCATGCCGCCATTGCCGTTCATGATCAGGAAGTCGCGGGCATAGCCTTTTGCGGCCAGTTCCTTGCGCAACCGCTCGACATAGCGTTCGAGGATCGGCTGCACGGAGGCATTGACCGACGCGGTGACGCCGCGCTCGAATTCGCGCGCTTCCGACAGCAGCGCATGGCCCGTGGTGATGTAGCTATTCGGCCAGAGCTCGGCGGCGATTTCGGCGGCACGTCGCTCATGCAAAGGGTTGGCGTAGGAATGCAGGAAATGGATGACGAGGGATTCGCAGCCGGCCGCGATCAGCGTCTTAACCGCCTCGCGCATCTCGGCTTCGTCCAGCGGCGTGCGCACCGCACCCGAGGCCTCGACGCGCTCCGACACTTCGAGCCTGAGATTGCGCGGGATGATCGGGACGAAGCTGCCGGTCATGCCATAGGGTTGAGGCCGGGTGCGCCGGCCAAGCTCGATCACGTCGCGAAAGCCGCGCGTGGTGATCATGCCGGTCCTGGCTAGCCGGCGTTCCAGCACGGCGTTGGTGGTGGTGGTCGTGCCATGCACGATGAGGTCGATGCCGTCGATCGCAAAACCGGTGGCGCCAAGTGCTGAAACCACGCCGAAGGCCTGGTTGTCGACCGTGGTCGGGGTCTTGGCGATGTGCACCTTGCCGCCGCCCTTGCCATCGATCAGAAGCAGGTCGGTGAAGGTCCCGCCGACATCGATGCCGGCAACAACATTTCCCTGGGAATCGCGCGCTTGCGCGGGAAAATTCTCTTTCATCGTCGAAACCCGAAATGCTGGGACTACGGATATGCGTCAGTTTGGAAAGGTGTTTTAAGGTAGCATCTTGACGCAAATATCGTTTGTATACTAATAAATTCAGGACACAAGAGCTTACCGCTTTGGAGTGTGCGAACAGCACGCCGGGACCTGAACGGTCCGGGCGCGCAGGTGAAAGTTTGGCGCCCGCGTCCTTGGTTGGGCCAGAAAGTTGGATTTGATGAACACCACATCCGCTCTCAACACCGCCAGCGCCCGCCCGCTGCAATTTCCGATTCCGGCCAATGTCTATGCCGAAACCGTCGTCTCGGTGAAGCACTACACCGACCGGCTGTTCTCGTTCCGCATCACCCGTCCGCAGTCGCTGCGTTTCCGCTCCGGCGAGTTCGTCATGATCGGCCTGCCCAATGCCGAGAAGCCGGTTTACCGCGCCTATTCGGTGGCGAGCCCGGCCTGGGACGAAGAGCTGGAATTCTTCTCGATCAAGGTGCCGGACGGCCCGCTGACCTCGGAACTGCAGAAAATCCAGGTCGGCGACACCGTCATCATGCGCCAGAAGTCGACCGGCACGCTGGTGGTCGACGCGCTGACCCCGGCCAAGCGGCTGTTCATGATCTCGACCGGCACCGGCATCGCACCCTTCGCCAGCCTGCTGCGCGACCCCGACACCTATGAGAAATTCGATCAGCTGATCCTGACCCACACCTGCCGCGACAATGCCGAGCTGACCTATGGCCAGGAATTGGTGGCGGCGCTGGAAAGCGATCCGCTGATCGGCGAACTGACTGCTGGGCGCGTCACGCTCTACAATTCGACGACCCGCGAAGAGTCGGCCTGCATGGGCCGCATCACCGCGCTGATCGGCTCGGGCAAATTCTACGCCGACCTCGGCATCGAGAAGCTCAATCCCGAGACCGACCGCATCATGATCTGCGGCTCGATGCATATGCTGAAGGACGTCAAGGAACTCGCCGAAAGCCTCGGCTTCCAGGAAGGCTCGCTCAGCCATCCCGCGACTTTCGTCGTCGAGCGCGCCTTCGTCGGCTGAGGCCTGCTACCCACCCTGTGGACGTGCAGCTTTCCGGGCGAATGTCTGATACCGGATAGCCTGCTGGCATAGTTCGGGCCACTCCATCCCAATCGTGAACCAGGCAAGCGCGCGCCTGTCGCCGCATGCCGGCCATATCTGATTCCAGGCCAGGCAAACTGTGCCCTGGAATGGCAATGACGACGTCCGCCACGTCGCCTGGGCCGGCGTATCGATGGGCGGTTGAGAAGCGCCTCGCATCCCCGGTCGGTCGAGGCTCCAACGGATCATCGGAGTAACTTTATCGCGATGGTGCATTCAACGCGGCCTCACGCATCCTTGAATGCTGCGGCGCAACATGACCGACTTGTAACCTGACAGGACCGGGTCCTCGGGACTACTCTCCCGGTGATCGACACGGTCGCTCCTAACCCCCAACCATCCTGAAAAGGCTTGATATTCTTGCCCGCAGGTGGACGGAATCATGACTATTTCCACAACACAGCAAGCCAGGCGAAACCGACCCATGCGTTCTCGGCGTATCGTCCTATTGACCACAATCCTCCTCTTGAGCGGCGGCTACGGGATATGGCGCAACCACGCCGACGGCGTGGCAAGGGCAGCCGCTGCCACTCAGTCGTCGCAGCCCGCACCCAAGGTCCCGGTCACCGTGGCCACCGTGCAAAAGGCCGATTTCCCGCTTTACCTCTACGGGCTCGGAACGGTGACGCCGCTGAACAATGTCAGCATCTCAAGCCGCGTCGCCGGTGTCGTCCACGCAGGTTCCGGTCGAGGAGGGGCAGATGGTCAAGCAGGGCGACCTGCTCGCCGTGATCGACCCCCGCCCCTATCAGGCGGTGCTCGACCAGGCGAAAGCCAAGGAGGCGGAGGACGAAGCGACGCTCAAGAATGCGCAAGTCGTCCTCAAACGCCTTTCCACGCTCCTGCAAAAGACCTTCGAAACGCAGCAGGATGTCGATAACCAGCAGGCTGTGGTCAACTCCACCGCGGCCACGATCGAGGGCGATAAGGCGGCTATCGAGGCGGCCCAGCTCAACCTCGATTTCACCAGCATCACCGCGCCGCTGAGCGGCAAGACGAGCTTCCGCACCATCGACCCCGGCAACATCGTGCAGATTGGTCAAAGCCCCGGGCTTTTCACCGTCGTGCAGCTTCAGCCTATCTATGTGTCGTTCACGGAACCGCAGGACAACGTTCCGACCATCAACAAGGTTTTCGCGACTGGCCCGGTTTCGATCGACACGCTGGGCGCGGATATGAAGACCGTGCTGGCGAGCGGCAAGCTGGAGGCAGTGCAGAACGCAGTCGACCAGGCTTCCGGCACGATTTCGTTCAGGGCGACATTCGCAAACCAGGACGATGCGTTATGGCCGGGCTTGTCCGTCAACACACGCATACATATCGGCACGATGGAAGGCGCGATCGTGGTGCCGGACGAAGCCGTCCAGCATGGCCCTGACGGGCTCTTCGCCTATGTCGTCGGCGACGACGGCAAGGTCCGTCGTCAGACCGTCAAGACGGGTCCTTCGGACGGCGGCGAAACGGTCGTCACCGACGGCCTCAGCCAGGGGCAACGTGTCGTCGTTGGTGGTCAATACCGGGTGGTTGACGGCGCAAGCGTCGATCCGACGCCGGCTTCCGGCGCCGGACAGGCGCAGAACGGCGCTGCCGGAGGTGCAAGCTGATGGCAGCCATCGGTGTTTCCACGCCTTTCATCCGCTATCCCGTCGCCACGTCGCTGCTGATGATCGGCGTGCTGTTCGTCGGCGTGGTCGCTTATCTCAACCTGCCGGTCGCGGCGATGCCGAACGTCGACTTTCCGACGATCCAGGTGTCGACCAGCCTGCCAGGCGCCGACCCGATCACAATCGCGTCGTCGGTGACCCAGCCACTCGAGACGCAGTTCGCGCAGATTCCCGGCATCGCCGAAATGACTTCGAGCAGCCTGTCCGGCTCCAGCCAGATCACCTTGCAATTCGCTCTCGACGTCGACATCGCATCGGCCGCCGGACTGGTGCAGTCGGCCATCAATGCCGCCGGTGGACAGCTGCCGAAGAACCTTCCCAATCCGCCCACCTACAGGGAGGTCAACCCAACGGATTCGCCGATCATGCTGATTGGCGCGAGTTCGACCGACTTGCCGCTGACGACGTTGAGCGACGACGTCTACACCAAGCTCGCGCAGGTGATCAGCCATGTCGACGGCGTCGGCCAGGTGCTGGTCGGCGGCCAGCAGACGCCCTCGATCCGCGTCCAGCTCGATCCGGCCAAGCTCGCGGCAAGGGGGCTGTCGCTGGAAGCGGTGCGCACTCCGCTGTCGATCGGTACGGTGGACCTGCCCAAGGGCAACATCCAGGGCGAAGTGCGCTCCTTCACCATCTTCTCCAACGACCAGATGACCGCGGCCGATGACTGGAACAACGCCATCATCGCCTATCGCGATGGAGCGCCGGTGCGGGTCAAGGATGTCGGCCGGGCCGTGCTCGACGCGCAGGACTACACCCAGGCCGGCTGGACCGACACGACGCGCGGCGTCGTCCTCGTCATTTTCAAGGAGCCCGGCGCCAACATCATCGACACGGTCGACAAGATCAAGGCGGAGCTGCCTATGCTGACCGCCTCGATGCCGGCTTCGCTGAAGCTGCAGGTGCTTTCCGACCGGACGCAGACCATCCGCGCCTCGGTGGCGGACGTGCAGTTCACGCTGATGCTCACCATCGGGATGGTGGTGATGGTGATCTTCCTGTTCCTGCGCAATGTCTGGGCGACGGCGATCCCGGCCTTCACCGTGCCGCTGGCGCTGCTTGGCGCATGCGCCCTGATGTGGTCCGCCGGCTACAGCATCGACAATCTGTCGCTGATGGCGTTGACGATCTCGATCGGCTTTGTCGTCGACGACGCCATCGTCATGCTGGAGAACATCGTTCGTTACATCGAGCACGGCGAGAAACCGATGGATGCCGCTATCCGCGGCGCCAGCGAGATCGGCTTCACCATCATGTCGATCTCGATTTCGCTGGTGGCGGTGCTGATCCCGCTGCTCTTGATGAGCGGCATCATCGGCCGCCTGTTCAAGGAATTCGCGGTGACGCTGGCCATGACCATTCTGGTTTCGGCCTGTGTTTCGCTGACGCTGACGCCGATGCTGGCCTCGCGTTTCATCAAGCCGACGAACGAGGAGCATCACGGCAGGCTCTACCGGTGGAGCGAAAGTGTTTTCGACGGCATGCTGCGCGCCTACGAACGCGGCCTCGACCGGGCGCTTGGGCATCGTTTCATCACGCTGCTGGTGTTCCTGACCTGCGTGGGGCTTACCGGCTATTTCTTCACGCTGGTTCCCAGCGGCTTCTTCCCGCAGCAGGACACCGGCCTGATTTTCGGCCAGGTGATCGCCGGGCAGGATGTCTCCACCGGACAGATGCAGTCCTACATGGCGCAATTTGCCGGGATCGTCTCCAAGGATCCAGCGGTGGCGCATTTCGCGGCATCGACGGGCGGCAATGGCAATACGCAGAACACCGGCCGCATGTTCATCCAATTGAAGCCGCGCGACGAGCGCGACGTTTCGGCCGACCAGATCATCCGGCGGCTGCAGCCGAAGCTTGCGGCCGTCCAGGGCGCGCGCCTGTTCATGCAGGCCTCGCAGGACGTGCGCGTCGGCGCCAGGCTGTCGGCGTCGCAATACCAGTACGTGCTGGAAAGCAGCGACCTCGACACGCTCGACGACTGGGCGCCCAAGCTGTTGACGGCCTTGCAGCGCCTGCCCGAATTGCGGGACGTCTCGACCGACCAGATGAGCTCCGGCACGACTCTGACACTGCAGGTCGATCGCAACCAGGCCGCCCGCTACGGCCTGACGGCGAACGATGTCGACAACACGCTCAACGACGCCTTCGGCCAGCGCCAGGTCGCCCAGTACTTCACGCAGCTTTCGACCTATGACGTGATCCTGGAGGTGCTGCCTTCGCTGCGCGGCAACCTCAAGGCGCTCGACCAGATCTATCTGACGACATCGAGCGGTTCGCAGGTGCCGCTCTCGGCCATCGCCAAATGGACGACGAAGCCGGTGCAGCCGCTGGTCATCAACCATGAAGGCCAGTTCCCGTCGGTCACGATCAGCTTCAACCTGGCGCCCAACGTCGCGCTTGGCCAGGCCACCGCCGCGATCGACAGGGCCGCCGCCGAGATGCGGCTGCCGGCGACCATCCAGACCAATTACACGGGAACGGCGCAGGCCTTTCAGCAGTCGCTGTCTTCAGTGCCGGTGCTTATCCTCGGCGCCCTGGTCGTGGTCTATTTGATCCTCGGCATCCTCTACGAAAGCTACGTCCACCCGCTGACCATTCTCTCCACGCTGCCCTCCGCCGGGCTTGGCGCGCTGGGCACGCTGCTCGTCTTCCATATGGAGTTCAACCTGATCGGCCTGATCGGCGTCATCCTGCTCATCGGCATCGTCAAGAAGAACGGGATCATGATGGTGGACTTCGCCATCGCGGCCGAGCGGGACCAGCATCTCAGTTCGCTGGAATCAATCCGCCAGGCCTGCCTGCTGCGGTTCCGGCCGATCATGATGACCGCCATGGTTTCCATGCTGGGCGCGCTGCCGCTGATGCTGGAGAACGGCACGGGAGCGGAAATCCGTCAGCCGCTCGGCTACACCATGTTCGGCGGTCTGCTTGTCAGCCAGGCGCTGACGCTGTTCACCACGCCGGTGATCTATCTCTATCTCGACGACCTCTCTCATTGGCTCACCTCATTCCGCAAGCATGAGCAGGATGACGGCGAACCCGAACACATCGAGGCTGAAATCGGCCCGCCTGGGCGTAAGCTGGCGGCCGAATAGCTGCCTCGACGCGCGGGCCGGCATCAGACAGGACAGGCTTGTGGCCTCGACCCGAACGATCGTGTAAGTATCGCCCTAAACGAGAAAGGGCAGGAAATGAGCAACACGATCCGCGAAGCCGAGCCTGGCACCAGCGCGTCCAAGGTGACGCCGCTGCCGGCCCGCGCCGCCGCCAACACACCCGTCCCGCTGGACCATCGCATCGCGCGCAATCCCGGCATGAAGCTCGACCTCGGCTTCATGGAATCGGTGCGCAGCGTCAACCGCTCGGCGCTGGAACGCCGCGTCGCCAGCCTGACCAAGCGGCGCTCGATCAAAGCCGACAACCAGGCGGCCTGGCTGCTGCGCGCCGTCGCCTGCATGGATCTGACGACGCTGAATTCCAATGACACCGAAGAGCGCGTGCGCCGGCTTTGCGCCAAGGCGATCAACCCTTTCCGCCGCGACATCGTCGAGGGCCTCGGCATTGCGGGCGAAACCATCCGGCCGGCGGCCGTCTGCGTCTATCATCCCTTCGTCGCCACCGCGGTGGACGCCGTGCGCGGCACCGGCATTCATGTCGCCGCCGTCTCCACCGCCTTTCCGCACGGTCTTGCGCCGCTGTCGACCCGCCTGCAGGAGATCGAGGCTTCGGTGCGCGACGGCGCCGACGAGATCGACGTCGTCATTCCGCGCGGGCTGGTATTCGGCGCCAAGTGGCGGGAGCTTTACAACGAGATCGTTTCGATGCGCGCCGCCTGCGGTGACGCGCATCTGAAGGTCATTTTGGGCACCGGCGACCTTGCCACTTTGCGCAACGTCATGCTGGCCTCGATGGTGGCGATGATGGCCGGCGCCGATTTCATCAAGACCTCGACCGGCAAGGAAAGCGTCAATGCGACACTGCCCGTTGGCCTCGCCATGGTGCGTGCCATCAGGGCCTATTTCGAGGAAACCGGCTATCTCATCGGCTTCAAGCCGGCCGGCGGTATTTCCACCGCGAAAGCCTCGCTCGACTGGTTGGTGCTGATGAAGGAAGAACTCGGCCGGCCATGGCTGGAGCCGGAGTTGTTCCGCTTCGGCGCGTCGAGCCTGCTGACCGACATAGAGCGGCAGCTCGAGCACCACCTGACCGGTCACTATTCGGCCAATCACCGCCACGCAATGGCTTGAGCACCCACCCCGATCGGCTTGGCCGATCGACCCTTCCCGCTAAGAGGGAGGGTGAAGGAGGCACCCCATGAACATTCTCGACCGCTATCACGCCATGGAATACGGCCCGGCGCCGGAAGCCCGCAACGAGGCCGATGCGTGGCTTGCCGCGCGCGATTTCGGCAAGGCGCTGTTCATCGACGGCGGCTGGGAAGCCGCGACCGGCGGCAAGACTTTCGACACCAGCGAGCCGTCCTCCGGCAAACTGCTGGCCAAAGTCTCTGACGCCAGTGCCCCCGATATCGACGCAGCGGTTGCGGCGGCCACGAAGGCGCTGCCGAAATGGAGTGTCAGTTCCGGTTACACCAGGGCAAAGGTGCTCTATGCCATCGGCCGCGCCATGCAGCGGCATCAGCGCCTGTTCGCGGTGCTGGAGTCGATCGACAATGGCAAGCCGATCCGCGAAAGCCGCGACATCGACGTGCCGCTGGCAATCCGCCATTTCATCCACCATGCCGGCTGGGCGCAGGCGCTGGATCGGGATTTCCCCGGCCAAAAGGGCGTCGGCGTCGTCGGCCAGATCATTCCGTGGAATTTCCCGCTGTTGATGCTGGCCTGGAAGATCGCGCCCGCACTTGCCGCCGGCTGCACGGTGGTGCTGAAGCCGGCCGAGTTCACGCCGCTGACAGCCATCCTGTTTGCCGAAATCTGCGAACGCGCCGGCGTGCCGAAAGGCGTCGTCAACATCGTGCAGGGCGGACCAGAAGCGGGAGCGGCCATCGTCAACCATCCCGGCATCCAGAAGATCGCCTTCACCGGTTCTTCCGAGGTCGGCAAGATTATCCGCAAGGCGACTGCCGGCTCAGGCAAGAAACTGTCGCTGGAGCTTGGCGGCAAGTCGGCCTTCATCGTTTTCGAGGACGCCGATCTCGACAGCGCCGTCGAAGGCCTGGTCGACGGCATCTGGTTCAACCAGGGCCAGGTCTGCTGTGCCGGTTCGCGGCTCTTGGTGCAAGAAGGCATCGCCGATGCTTTGATCGCCAAGGTCAAGACGCGGATGAGCCGGCTGCGCGTCGGCAGCCCGCTCGACAAGAACACCGATATCGGCCCGCTGGTCGACGCCACACAGCTCGACCGCGTCAAGGGTCTGGTCGCCGAGGGCGCGAAACAGGGCGCCGTCTGCTGGCAGCCGGATGCGGTGCTGCCGTCCTCCGGCTACTACCATCTGCCGACGCTCGCCACTGGTGTTTCGCCGGCTAATATCCTGGCGCAAGAGGAAGTATTCGGACCGGTTCTGGCGACGATGACCTTCCGCAACACCGAGGAAGCGATCGAGCTCGCCAACAACACCCGCTACGGCCTCGCGGCGTCCGTGTGGAGCGAGAATGTCAACCTCGCGCTCCATGTCGCGCCGCAGCTGAAGGCCGGCGTCGTCTGGGTCAACGGCACCAACATGTTCGACGCCGCCTGCGGCTTTGGCGGCTACCGCGAAAGCGGCTTCGGCCGCGAGGGTGGGCGCGAAGGCATGTTCGAATATCTCACGGCAAAACTGGCGCTCGGCCCGGTCATCAAGCCGGCGACGCTCTCGGCGCAGCCCGTCGAGCAGGCCGATGACGCGGCGATCGATCGCACGGCAAAACTGTTCATCGGCGGCAAGCAGGTGCGCCCGGACGGCAATTATTCGCTGGCCGTCGCCACCGCCAAGGGCAAGTTGGCCGGCGAGGTCGGGCTTGGCAGCCGCAAGGACATTCGTGACGCCGTCTCTGCCGCCCGCGCCTGCAAAAGCTGGCCGGAGGCCACCGCCTACAACCGCTCCCAGGTGCTTTACTATCTGGCCGAGAACCTTTCCGGCCGCGCCGGCGAGTTTGCCGCCCGCCTGACCGAACTGACCGGCGCTACGCCCAAGGTCGCGCGGGAAGAAGTAGACCAAACTATCGAACGGCTGTTCCTCTATGCCGGCCTTGCCGACAAGTTCGAGGGCCGCGTGCACCAGCCACCGGCCCGCGCCGTGACCCTGGCGCTGCACGAGCCGGTCGGGGTCGTCGGCATCGTCGCGCCCGACGCATCGCCGCTGCTCGGGCTGATCTCGCTCATCGCGCCGGCGCTGGCCATGGGCAACACCGTCGTCGCGGTGCCGTCCGAGCGCTATCCGTTGCTGGCCACCGATCTCTACCAGGTGATCGAGTATTCCGACGTTCCGGCCGGCGCCATCAACATCGTCACCGGCCGCACGGCGGAACTAGCCGGCGTGCTGGCCAAGCATGACGATGTCGACGGGCTGTGGATATTCGCCGATGCCGAGACCTGCGCCAAGGCGGAAGCCGAGTCCATCGGCAACCTCAAGCGCGTCTGGAGCGGCAATGGCCGCGGCCTCGACTGGGCGTCCGACGAGGCGGCTGGTGACGCGTTCCTGCGCCGCGCCGTCGAGGTGAAGAACGTCTGGGTGCCCTACGGCGACTGACATTTCCATGCTGTCGCAATGGTGATCGTGTTCGGGCTTGACGCCCGGACACATGTTCTTTAACGAGAAAAAACATCTTTATCTGTGAACTGGCTGCGACACAGGCCGCACAATCGAGCCTGACTGGCACATGACGCCTTCGCCGGTCGCCGATAAAGGCAGTTGACCCAAGCAGGCGAGGAAAAAAGGCATGGCGGATCTGGCAGGCAAGGTCGTTGTCATCACGGCAGCGGCGCAAGGCATCGGCAAGGCAAGCGCTCTGGCCTTCGCCAAGGCTGGAGCCACGGTCTACGCCACCGACATCAACGAGACGCTTCTCGCCGAACTCGCCAAGACCTCCGGGATCAAGACCCGCAAGCTGGATGTGCTGAACGACGAGGCGGTCAATGCCGCGTTTGCCGAGATCGGCCGCGTCGACGTGCTGTTCAACTGCGCCGGCTTCGTCCATTCCGGCTCGATCCTCGAGATGAAGGATGGCGATCTCGATTTCGCCCTGAACCTCAATGTGCGCGCCATGGTTCGCACCATCAAGGCCGTACTGCCCGGCATGCTGGAGCGCGGCGATGGCGCCATCATCAACATGTCCTCGCTGGCGAGCTCGACCAAGGGCGTGCCGAACCGCTTCGTCTATGGCCTGAGCAAGGCCGCGGTGATCGGCCTGACCAAGGCGGTCGCCGCCGACTATGTCGGCAAGGGCATACGCTGTAACGCCATCTGCCCCGGCACGGTCGAGAGCCCGTCGCTGCAGGACCGCATGCATGCGCAAGGTGACTACGAAGCTGCCCGCGCCGCCTTCATCGCCCGCCAGCCGATGGGACGGCTCGGCACGCCGGAGGAAATCGCCGATCTCGCCGTCTATCTGGCCGGCGCCACCTATACGTCCGGACAGGCCTATAATATCGACGGCGGCTGGTCGATCTGAACCAATCTGACTGAGGAGAGCATTCTATGAAACTGCTGCGCTATGGCGAGGTGGGGAGCGAACGTCCCGGCCTGCTCGATGCGGATGGAACGATCCGCGATCTCTCCGCCCATGTCGCCGACATTGCCGGCACGGTGCTTCATCCGGCCTCGCTGGAGATGCTGTCGAAGCTCGATGCGAAGTCGCTGCCGGCGGTTTCCGGCAAGCCTCGGCTCGGCGCCTGTGTCGCCGGCACCGGCAAGTTCATATGCATCGGCCTCAACTATTCCGACCACGCCGCCGAAACCGGCGCCACCGTGCCGCCGGAGCCGATCATCTTCATGAAGGCAAGCTCGGCCATTGTCGGCCCGGACGACGACGTGCTGATCCCGCGCGGCTCTGAAAAGACCGACTGGGAAGTCGAGCTCGCCGTGGTCATCGGCAAGACGGCGAAATATGTCAGCGAAGCCGATGCGCTCGATTATGTCGCCGGCTATGCCGTTGCCCACGACGTCTCCGAGCGCGCCTTCCAGGCCGAGCGTCAGGGCCAGTGGACCAAGGGCAAGAGCTGCGACACGTTCGGCCCGACCGGCCCCTGGCTGGTGACCAAGGACGAAGTGGCCGACCCGCAGAACCTCAAGATGTGGCTGACCGTCAACGGTAAGACCATGCAGAACGGCTCGACCAAGACCATGGTCTACGGCGTCGCTTACCTGGTGTCTTATCTCAGTCAGTTCATGTCGCTGCACCCCGGCGACATCATTTCGACAGGCACGCCGCCCGGCGTTGGGCTCGGCATGAAGCCGCCGGTGTTCTTGAAGGCCGGCGATGTGGTAGAGCTGGGCATCGAGGGCCTGGGTCAGCAGAAGCAGACGTTCAAGGCGGACGTGTAAATCTGCCGAATTCCACCGCTGCAGCCCTATGAGGTCCCCCTCATCCGGCCGCTTCGCGGCCACCTTCTCCCCGAGGGGAGAAGAGACTGGCGCCAGCGCTCGTAGTCTCCTCTCCCCTCGAGGAGAGGTCAGCCGAGCGAAGCGGAGGCTGGGTGAGGGGGAGCTGCGCCGCGCTACTTCAGCACCTTCCCATCCGCGCCAAACCGATAGGTCTTCGCCGGATCCGGCGTCGCATAGAGCGTGGCACCCGGCTCGGCGTCATAAACGCCAAAGATGCGCACCGTAATCAGCCCGGCCTTTTCGCAGTCGAGATAAAGGTTGGTGTCGGCACCAAGATGCTCGGCGTGCACGACGGTGCCCTTCCAGCTGCCCGACTTCGTGTCGACCGTCAGATGCTCCGGCCGCACGCCAATGGTCTTGGCCGTTTCGCCGAGCCTGGCACCGTCGACGAAATTCATCTTCGGGGAGCCGATGAAGCCGGCGACGAACTCGTTTGCCGGCGAATTGTAGAGCTCCATAGGGCCACCGATCTGCTCGATCCGGCCGGCATTGAGCACGACGATCTTGTCGGCCAGCGTCATCGCCTCGACCTGGTCGTGGGTGACGTAGATCATCGTTGCCTTCAGCCTGCGGTGCAGCTGCGCGATCTCCAGCCGCGTGTTGACGCGAAGTGCGGCATCGAGGTTCGACAAGGGCTCGTCGAAAAGAAACAGCTTCGGCTCGCGCACAACGGCGCGGCCGATGGCGACGCGCTGGCGCTGGCCGCCGGAGAGCTCGGCCGGCCGCCGTTCCAGATAGGGCTCCAGCGACAGCATCGACGAGGCAATGCCGATGCGGCGATCGATCTCGGCCGCCGGGGTGCCCGCCTGTTTCAGGCCGAGGCCCATATTGTTCTTCACCGTCAGATGCGGGTAGAGCGCATAGGTCTGGAACACCATGGCGATGCCGCGCTTGGCCGGCGGCGTGGCGGAGACATCCGCGCCGTCGATGACCACCCGGCCCGAGGTCGAATCCTCGAGCCCGGCAATGACCCTGAGCAAGGTCGACTTGCCGCAGCCCGACGGGCCGACGAAGACGACGAATTCGCCGTCATTCACTTCGAGGTTGATGCCCTTCAGCACCTCGACCGGCCCGAAGGCCTTCTTTACATTCTCAATCTTCAGCGAGCCCACAATATTTGTTCCTAGCTCTAGAGTTTGACGGCTGCGCCGCTGCGCACGCTCTCGTCGGCTGCGAGGCAGACGGCGAGCGATTTCACCGCGTCGTCCATGTGTTTGGTGAGATCCAGATCCTCGCGGATGGCCTTCAGCACGAAGGCCTGTTCGAGGTCGCAGAGGTCTTGGTGGCCCGGTTCGGCTGCCATCGACAGCATCTGGTCCTCCTTGACGAATTTGCCGTCCGGCCCAGTCGCGGCGCTGTGCAGGCGGATGGTCGAGGTCTTGGTGTGGGTGTCGATGTCGTCGGACTTCACGCCCTCCTTCATGACAATCGACACGCAGCCCTTCGGCGAGATGACATCCTTCACGAAGAAGGCTGTTTCGGAAATCATCGGGCCCCAGCCGGCCTCGTACCAGCCGACCGAACCGTCATCGAACAGCACCTGCAGGTGGCCGTAATTGTACATGGTGGGCGCGACCTCCTCGGTCAGCCGCACGCCCATGCCACGCACCTCGACCGGCCTGGCGTCGGTGATCTGCAGCATGACGTCGAGATAGTGGACGCCGCAGTCGACGATCGGCGACGTCGTCTGCATCAGCTGCTTGTGCGTCTCCCAGGTATGGCCTGAGGATTGCTGGTTGAGGTTCATGCGGAAGACGTAGGGGCCGCCGAGCTTGCGCGCCTCGGCGATCAGCCTGATCCAGGACGGGTGATGGCGCAGGATGTAGCCGATCACCAGTTTTTTGCCATTGGCCTTGGCGGCCGCGACGACGCGCTTGGCGTCGGCGACCGTCGTTGCCAGCGGCTTTTCGACGAAGACGTGGCAGCCGGCTTCGAACGCCTTAACCGCATAGTCGGCATGGCTGTCGGAATAGGTGGCTATGCAGGCGACATCGGGCTTTTCGTTGCGCAAGGCCTCGTCGAAGGAACGACGGATGCCATAGCCCGACAGCCCGTCCGGCAGCGGCACGTCGGAGCGGTTGATGAGCGCGGCGATCTCGAAGCCCGGGTTGGTGTGGTACGCCAGCGCATGGCTGCGGCCCATATTGCCGAGCCCGGCGACGACGGCACGAAGAGGCGATTTAGAGCTCACCTAGCTACTCCAGATATTCGAGTTTCTTCTTGAGAGGGTGTCACCCCGCCCGGCGCTGCGCGCCGACCTCCCCATCGAGGGGAGGTAGGACGTTGGCGCGAACACCCCCACTGCCAAAGAAGCTTCTCCGAAAGGTGCCCCTTGGCGGTCGTGAATGAAGCCGCGACCTTCTACCTCCCCTTGATGGGGAGGTCGGCGCGCAGCGCCGGGTGGGGTGAAGGCTCCAGCAGAGATCTGTAGGGCTCCGCTCACTTGACGGCTCCGGAGGTAATGCCGCGGATCAGCTGCCGCGAGAAGATGACGTAGAGGATCAGCACCGGCATGATCGCCAGCGAGAGTGCAGCCAGGATGGCGTTCCAGTTGGTGACGAACTGGCCGAGGAACAATTGCGCGCCGAGCGTCACCGTCTTGGTTTCTTCCGACGGCGCCAGGATCAGCGGGAACCACAGATCGTTCCAGATCGGGATCATGGTGAAGACGGCGACCGTCGCCATGGACGGCCTGACCAGCGGCAGCACCAGGCGGAAGAAGATGGTGTATTCGGACAGACCATCGATGCGGCCGGCGTTCTTCAGATCGTCGGACACCTGCTTCATGAACTCCGACAGGATGAAGACGGCGAGCGGCAGGCCTTGCGCGGTGTAGACCAGGATCAGCGCCGTCAGCGTGTTGACCAGCCCGCTCGCCACCATCAATTGCAGGATGGCGACGGTGCCGAGCCGGATCGGGATCATGATGCCGAGCGCCAGATAAAGTCCCATCAGCGTGTTGCCGCGAAAGCGGTATTCCGACAGCGAAAACGCCGCCATCGCACCGAACAAAAGCACGAAGAACAGCGAAGCGACGGTGACGACGAGGCTGTTCTGGAAATAATGGATGAAGTCGCCCTGGCCGATGACCGTGGTGTAGCCGATCAGGTCGAAAGTCCCGGGCGTCGGCGGCGTCAGCGGCGCGCCGAAGATGCCGGCGCGGGATTTAAACGAATTCATGATCACCAGGATCACCGGAAACAGCGCGATCGCCGTATAGGTCAGCAGGATCGCGTGTGCGCCGATGGTGCGTGGGAGCGAACGGGTGGCGGTGCTCATTGGGAGGTCTCCTGGACAATCGCGATCCGTGAGGTCGGCGCCCAGGCACCCCCCTCTGCCCTGCCGGGCATCTCCCCCGCAAGGGGGGAGATTGGCAGTTTTGGCGTTGCCGCACGTCTTGCAACGTTGGAGATTGGCGAAGGCCGAAATGACATCCGATCTCCCCCCTTGCGGGGGAGATGGCCGGCAGGCCAGAGGGGGGTGTTTAGCCGTAACATATCCACCCCTCAGAACTGGTAACGACGCAGGCGCGTCTGGACGAGGAAGAGGTAGACGCAGACGCCGCCGAGGATGATCAGGAACATCATCGTGGCGATCGCCGCACCCATGTTGGGATCGCCGACCTGCAGCTGGAAGCCGAAGAAGGCGCGGTAAAGGAAGGTGCCGAGAATGTCGGTCGAATAATTCGGCCCGGCGAGCGCGCCTTGTGCCGTGTAGATCAGGTCGAAGGCGTTGAAATTGCCGACGAAGGTGAGGATCGAGATGATGCCGATCGACGGCAGGATCAGCGGCAGCTTGATCTTCCAGAACTGCGACAGGCCGGTGATGCCGTCGCATTCGGCCGCTTCGATCACCTCTTCGGGGATCGACAGCAGGGCGGCGTAGATCAGCATCATCGGAATGCCGACGAACTGCCAGACCGAGATCAGGCTGAGCGCGGTCAGCGCGTATTGTTCCTTGCCGAGCCATGGTGTGAATAGGCTTTTCAGCCCGACCAGGTCCATCATATGCGGCGCCACGCCCCATAGCGGCGACAGGATCAGCTTCCAGGCGAAGCCGACGATGACGAAGGACAGGATGGTCGGCACGAAGATCGCCGTGCGGTAGAAGGCCGCGAACCGGAGCCTCGGGCTGGACAGAAGCGCCGCCAGCATGACGCCGATCGGATTCTGCACCAGCATGTGGATCATGAAGAACCAGGTGTTGTTCCTGAGCGCGTTCCAGAACCCGACGGACCAGTTGGGATCGCCGAACAGGGCGCGGAAATTGTCCAACCCGACGAAGATCTGGTGCTGCTCGATGTTGCGGAACAGCGACAGCTGCAGCGTGCCGGCCAGCGGCAGGATCATGATCGCCGTGTAGACGAGCAGCGCCGGCGCCAGGAAGACGCCGATGTGCCAGCGGGTCGGTCTTTTCGGTCGTGTTTCTGCGGCCATGAGTTCGGTCCCCGCCGTCTCTCGGTTCCAGACGATGTTGATGCTAGAGCGGTTCACCGTTTCACGGAAACGCCGAGCCGCTCTATCTTTTTTGCACGCAATTCCGGACGGAAAACCGCTTCACACTTTTCCTGGAATTGCTCTAGATGACGCCTCGATGCACGGCCCTGACATCCTTGCCGGTTTCGGCAAGAACAAAGGCCTGCGACTGATCAGCTAGCCTTTCCCCAGTGGATCAAGGGTAAGGCCGCGAGGCGGTGCCGACAATCGCTATCTGAACAGATGCACTCTGAAAAACCAGGAGTGTCCGGAACCGGCCAGGCATGCGCCCGGCCGGCTCCGTTGCCTGAGCTCTTACTTCGCCGGCTTGTACCAGCTGTCGAGACCGGTCTGCAGCTTCTTGGCCGCGGCTTCCGGGGTGTCGGTGCCGTTGATGACGTTGGCCGATTCAACCCAGGTCTCGTTTTCGAGGTTCGGCGTGCCGCGCGACAGGATCTGGTAGGTCGAGCGGATCGTCGACTTGCACTTGCCGCGCCAGGAGACGAATTCCTGCGCCAGCGGGTCTGCCATCTTCACCGGCGAGGAGTTCAGGCTGAAGAAGCCCGGCAGCGCGTTGGCGTAGATGGTGGCGAAATCCGGCGAGGCCACCCACGACAGGAAGGTCTTGGCGGCGTCGGCGTTCTTCGAAGCTGCATTCAGGCCCATGCCGATATCGGTATGGTCGGATATGTAGCAGGTGTCACCGGCCTTCTCGACCGGGGGCGGGAAGGCGCCCATCTTGAACTGGGCCTGGGTGTTGAACAGGCCGATTTCCCACGAGCCGGCCGGGTAGATGGCGGCGCGGCCAAGCGTGAACAGGTTCTGGCTGTCCGGATAGGTCTGCGCTTCAAAGCCGTCGCCGAGATACGGCTTCCACTTGGCCAGTTCCTCATACGGAGCGACCCAGTCCTTGTCGGTCAGCTTCTGGTCGCCCTTGATCAGCGCTGCACGGCCGTCCTCGCCCTTCCAGTAGTTGGGGCCGATGTTCTGGTAGCCCATGGTCGCAGCTTCCCAGAGATCCTTGGTGCCCATCGCCATCGGGATGTAGGTGCCGTCGGCCTTGATCTTGTCGAGCGCGGCGAAGAACTCGTCACGGGTCGTCGGCACCTTGATGCCGAGCTTGTCGAAGGCGTCCTTGTTGTAGATGAAGCCATGGATGACGGAGGCCATCGGCACGCAGAAGCTTGCCTTGCCGTCGTCGGTCTGCCAGGCGGACTTGGCCACCGGCGAGAAGTTCTCCATGCCGGGCAGCGCCGAGAGGTCGGCGAGGTTGCCCTTCTTGTAGAGTTCAAGCGACTTGTCGAACGGGCGGCAGGTGATCAGGTCGCCCGCCGAGCCGGCGGCGAGCTTGGCACCGAGGGCCGCGTCATATTCGGTCGGAGCCGATGGTGCGAACACCACCTTGATGCCGGGGTTCTTGGCTTCGAAAGCCGGGATCAGTTTGTCCTTCCAGATGGCAAGGTCGTCACCGCGCCAGCTTTCGATGTTGAGCGTTACGTCCGCGGCAGAAGCCACCCCGGCCGAGCCGAGAATGCTGGTGCCCAGAAGCAGTGCCGTCAGTAGTTTCGTTGTCATGCTCAGTCTCCCTGTTGACCTTTTTCAGGTTCGGTTTTGATGAGAACAGAGGCTTTTGGCCCCTTGCTCCCCTCGCAAGCCCGTTTCACCCCGATGGAAATCGGGATGAAACAGGCTCTATTTCTTTGTTCGAGCATGATCTTTTTCGGGATCATGCCCCAGCGCGGAAAGGGCCGGCCGCAGCTTCTGGCCGGCCTCTTCCAGTATCTTCTGTGCCGCAGCGGCGCTGTCGGCGCCGGCGGCGAGCAGAATGGCGGTCTTGACCGCGCCACCGCTCTTCTCGAGCAGCCCGGCCGCTTCGTCCTTGCCGCGCCCGCTGATGGCGGCGACGATGCGCGCGGCGCGGTCGCGCAGCTTGATGTTGTCGGCCATGAGATTGACCATGTAGCCGTCATGGACATGGCCGAGATGGACGGCGGTCAAGGTCGACAGCATGTTGAGCGCGATCTTCTGGGCGGTGCCGGCGCCCATGCGCGTCGAGCCGGCGATCACTTCCGGCGGCGTTTCGAGCAGGATGGCGGTTTCGGCCTGACGAAGCAGAGCGGAGTCGCGGTTGTTGGCGATGCCGATGGTGGCCGCACCCCGGCGGGCGGCTTCCTCGATGGCGCGTACCGCATAGGGCGTGCTGCCGCTGGCGGAAAGGGCGATCAGGCAATCGCCCGCGCCGATGCCGGCATTGGCCACGGCCGTCGCGGCTTCCTCGGTGTCATCCTCCGGCCCGCCGGCCAGCGTCCTGAACGCCTCGTCGCCGCCGGCGACCAGGATGGCGATGCGGTCGCGCTGGATGCCGAAGGTGCCGGGCAGCTCCAAAGCGTCGGCCAGCGCCATCAGGCCGGAACTGCCGGCCGCGGCATAGGCAAGCTTGCCGCCGCTGTTCAACCGCCCGGCGATGATCTCGGCGGCTTTGGCGATGGCGGGGATGGCATTGCGGACGGCCTTGGCAGCTTCGATCTGCGCATCGGCCAGCGAAACAAGGATAGCTTCCGGAGCCTGGATATCCAGCCCCTCGGCATTCCTGTGAAGCGCTTCGGTGCGCGTTTCAGCCATCCGTGTTCCTCCAATACCAGAACAATACCAAAAAAATACCACTTGTCCACATGCATTAACGAATTCGCGGACAGGAAATCGCTGAGCCGACGAAATATGCAGATTTTTCAATAAAATACGGCTTAATCTTTTTGAAACGGAAATTAATCCTTGGCTATTGGTATTTTATTGGTATTATTCGCCCGGAGGAGAAATCGCGTGAAATTCGTGCTCGGTATCGATGGCGGCGGCACCAGCTGCAGGGCCGCCTTGGCAACGGTGGACGGCGCTGTCGTCGGCCGCGCCAAAAGCGGCGCCGCCAACATCCGCACCGACCTCACCGGGGCGCGCTCGAACATTGTCGACGCCGCGCGGCAGGCTTTCATCGCCGCCGGACAGGATCCCGAACTGATCCCGCAAACCCCCGCCATTCTCGGCCTCGCCGGCGCTAATGTCGGTACCTACCGGCAACAGCTCGAAGCAATCCTGCCGTTCAGCATCAGCCGCGTCGAGACCGACGCCGAGATCGCGCTGGAAGGCGCCGTCGGCTCCGGTGACGGCGCGATGGCGATCCTCGGCACCGGCACCGCCTATATGGCGCGCAGGAACGGCACGTCGCGCGCCATCGGCGGTTGGGGTTTCCAGGTCGGCGACCAGGGCAGCGGCGCCCGCATCGGCCGCGATCTCCTGGAACAGACACTGCTGGCCCATGACGGCGTGCGCGCGCGCTCACCGCTGACCGACGCCATGATGGCCACCTTCCGCAACAATCCCGAGGACGTGGTCGAGTTCACCACCAATGCCAAGCCCGGCGATTTCGGCGGCTTCGCGCCCAAAGTGTTCGAGCATGCCGAAAAGGGCGATGCCGTCGCCAACTGGATCGTCGACAAGGCGGTCAGCGATGTCGAAGCTTCGCTCGGCGCGCTCGGCCTTCCGGATGATGCGCCGCTTTGCCTGCTCGGCGGACTGGCACCGCTTTATGCGCCGCGCCTGTCGGCACGCTACCAGGCGCTGCTGACGCCGCCGCTCGACGACGCGCTGGGCGGGGCGGTGCAGATGGCGGCGCGTCTGTTCGCCAAACCAGCGGAGGCGGCTCGATGAGCGACGCCGCCGACCAGATCTTCGCCACGCTGAAGCAATCCTCGCAAAGCGGCGCCCCGCTCTATCTGCAGCTGCGCAAAAGCATCGAGGACGCGGTCAACCGCGGCCTGATCGGGCCGGGTGACGCGCTGCCGTCCGAGCGCGACATCGCCACCAAGGCCGACATTTCCCGCGTCACCGTGCGCAAGGCGGTGCAGGACCTGGTCAAGGGCGGCATACTGGTGCAGCGTCATGGCTCCGGCACTTTCGTGGCGCCACGCATGGAGCGCGTCGAGCAATCGCTGTCGCGGCTGACCTCGTTTACCGAAGACATGGCGCGGCGCGGCATGGCGGTGCGTTCGGCCTGGCTCGACCGTGGCCTCTACGCGCCCTCGCCCGACGAGATGATGGTGCTCGGCCTGTCGTCGAGCGAACTGGTGGCGCGTGTGGCCCGCCTGCGCATCGCCAATGACACGCCGCTGGCGATCGAACGCGCCTCGTTGTCGGCCAGCGTGCTGCCCGACCCTGCGGGCATCGGCTCCTCGCTCTATGCGGCGCTGGAATTGACCGGCAACCGGCCGGTGCGGGCGGTGCAGCGCATATCGGCCGCCAATCTTGGCGACAGCGATGCGCGCCTGCTCGAAGTGCCGCCGGGCATTGCCGGCCTGCACATCGAGCGCATTTCCTATCTCGCGAGCGGCAAGGTGATCGAATTCACCCGCTCCATCTATCGGGGCGACGCTTATGATTTCGTCGCCGAACTGCGGCTGACAGGGCCGAGCGAAGAGGGCCGACCATGATCTCCAACACCACCCATATGCAGCGCGAGATCGAGGAGATCCCGCAAGCCGTCGCCCGCCTGCTCGATGGCTCCGGCGCCGTGCTCGCCGAAGCCGGGCGCGGCATCAGGGAACGCGACCCCCATTTCGTCGTCACTGTGGCGCGCGGCTCGTCCGACCATGCCGCGACCTTCATGAAATATGCCGTCGAACTGACCGCGGGCCTTGCCGTCGCTTCGGTCGGCCCTTCCATCGCTTCGATCTATGGCCGCAAGCTCCGCCTTGGCGGCTCGGCCTGCCTGGCGATCTCGCAGTCGGGCAAGAGCCCTGACATCGTCGCCATGGCCGAAACCGCACGCGCCGGCGGCGCGCTGACCATCGCAATCACCAACACCGCCGATTCGCCGCTGGCGCGCGCCTCGGACTATGCGATCGACATATTGGCCGGGCCCGAGCGCAGCGTCGCGGCAACCAAGACCTTCGTCAATTCCGCCGTCGCCGGTCTTGCTTTGATGGCGCATTCCACCGGCGACGAGGCGCTTCTGGCGGCACTTGCCCGCTTGCCCGAGCATTTCGGCAAGGCGATCGCCTGCGACTGGATGAGCGTGCTCTCCGAAACCATCGAGAAGCAGAAGTCGCTGTTCATCCTTGGCCGCGGCCCGTCGGCGGCGATGGCCAACGAGGCGGCACTGAAGTTCAAGGAAACCTGCGGCATGCATGCCGAGGCCTATAGTGCGGCCGAAGTGATGCATGGCCCGCTGGCGCTGATCGGCCCCGACTTTCCCGTGCTGGCGCTGGCCGCGCGCGATGCGTCCGAGCCGTCCATCGCCGAAGCGGCAGACGGCCTGGCGGCCAAGGGGGCGCCGGTGTTCGTTACATCAGCGCTTGCCAACCGCGCCACGCGCCTGCCGCATGTCGCCACCGGTCACCCGCTGACCGATCCGCTGACGCTGATCGTCTCCTTCTACGTGTTCGTCGAGGCCTTCGCGCGCCACCGCGGCCTCGATCCGGACACGCCGCGCAATCTTCGCAAGGTGACGGAGACGGTATGAGCGATCGTTTTGCCCTGACCGGCGCCCGCATTTTCGACGGCGACGACTGGCATGAAGACGCGGCACTTGTCGTGCGTGACGGCCTGGTCGAGGCTATTTTGCCCACCGGTGCCATCCCCGCGGATATCCGTGCTGTCGACACTGGCGGCCGCATGCTGGTGCCGGGCTTCGTCGACATCCAGGTCAATGGCGGCGGCGGCGTCATGCTCAACGACCACCCCGATGTCGCCTCGATCGAAACCATATGCCGGGCGCACGCGCCGTTCGGCACGACGGCGCTGCTGGCGACGCTGATCACCGATACGCCTGCCATCACCGCTGCTGCCATCGCCGCCGGCGAGGCAGCCGCGCAGCAAAAGGTTCCGGGATTCCTCGGCTTGCATCTCGAAGGCCCGCATCTGTCGATCGCCCGCAAGGGCGCGCATGATCCGGCGCTGATCCGGCCGATGACGGATGCCGACCAGGCGATGCTGATCGCGGCCCGGCAGAAGCTGCCTGTGTTGCTCACCACGATCGCGCCGGAATCCGTCGAACCGGCGCGCGTTGCGGCATTGGTCAAGGCCGGCGTCGTCGTCAGCCTCGGCCATTCCGACACGGGTTACGCCACGGCAAAAGCCTTCGCCGAAGCGGGTGCCAGCGTGGTCACCCATCTGTTCAACGCGATGAGCCAGATCGGCAACCGGGAACCTGGCCTTGTCGGTGCGGCCATCGACATTGGTACCTTGTCCGCCGGGCTGATCGCCGACGGCATTCATGTTCATCCCACGACCATCAGGATCGCGCTCGATGCCAAGCAGGGCCCGGGCAAGATCGTGCTGGTCAGCGACGCGATGGCGACGATCGGCACCGACATGACCTCGTTCACGCTGAACGGCCGCACCATCTACCGCCGGGATGGGAGTCTCAGGCTTGCCGACGGCACGCTGGCTGGCGCCGATCTCGACATGATCTCGGCCGTGCGCTTCATGCACAATGTCGTTGGTATCGATCTGTCCGAGGCCTTGCGCATGGCCTCGCTCTACCCGGCGCAGGCGATCGGCCAGTCGCACCGGCTTGGCCGCCTGGCCAATGGCACGGCGGCGGATATCGTTGCGCTGTCGGACGATCTTGGCATAGGAAGCGTCTGGATCGGCGGCGACAAGGTGTTCGAGGCCGGCGCTTCACGCTGAAAGCGAGGCCATGCAGACAATCGATTGTGTCGTCGCCGGAGCAGGCGTCGTCGGGCTTGCCATTGCCAGGGCGCTTGCCGTGTCGGGCCGTGAGGTGGTGGTGGTCGAGCAGGCCGATGCGATCGGCACCATCACCAGTTCGCGCAATTCCGAAGTCATCCATGCCGGGCTCTACTATGCGCCGGGAAGCCTGAAGGCCCGGCTCTGCGTCGAAGGGCGTCGGCAACTCTACGCCTACTGCGCGGAGCACAACGTCGCCCATGCTCGCACCGGCAAGCTGATCGTTGCCAGCGAGCCAGGCCAGACGGACGGGTTGCGGAAGATCCAGGAAAATGCGCGACGCTGTGGGGTCGACGATCTCCAGTTCTTGACGCGGGGCGAGGCCGAAAGCCTGGAACCGGCGCTGACATGTGCCGGCGCGCTCTTGTCGCCATCGACCGGCATTGTCGACAGCCATGCACTGATGCTCTCGCTGCGCGGCGACGCCGAAGCCGCCGGCGCATCTTTCGCTTTCCTCACCTCGGTCGCCGGGGCGACGATCGACGCCGACGGGATCCGGATCGACACGCGCGATGCCTATGGCGAGACCTTCGCCCTGGAGGCTCGCGCCTTCGTCAATGCGGCGGGTCTTGATGCGCAAGCGGTGGCCTGCCGCATCGATGGCTTCCCAAGGGATCTCATCCCCCGGCAGTGGCTGGCGCGCGGAAACTATTTCGCGCTTCCGGGCCGGTCGCCGTTTTCGCGGCTGATCTATCCGGTCCCAGTCGAAGGCGGCCTTGGCGTCCATCTGACGCTTGACCTCGGCGGCAGTGCGCGCTTCGGGCCTGATGTCGAATGGGTCGACCGCGTGGATTATACCGTCGATCCCGACCGAAGCGCCGTCTTCTATGAAGCGATCCGGCACTATTGGCCCGATCTTGCCGACGGCGCCCTGCAACCGGCCTATGCCGGCATCAGGCCGAAACTGTCCGGCCCGGGTCAGGCGGCGGCCGATTTCATGATCCAGGGTCCGGCCGATCATGGCACTGGGCGGATCGTCAATCTGTTCGGCATAGAGAGCCCCGGCCTGACGGCAAGCCTGGCGATCGCCGACCATGTCGTCGAACTGCTGGACGGGAAATGACAGGGCCGTCGGGCATTGTCGTCTCAAGCGAACGTCATGAAACCTTTTGATTTTGAAGCCGTTGTCAGGGCGTATGTCCGACGCGAAGCCCAGATCGAAACCGGCCGACGGCATCAAACCGGACGGCACTCCGAAGCCACGTCGAGGAAAGCCGCGACGCCAGAGGCCGCGTGACGAGATTCCGCGCGATAATGAGCCGCGCGAGAAGAAGCCGCGCAAGAACAAGGCATCGATCGTCGAAGCGGCAGCTTCCGAGGTTGTCGGCGAGACTCCACTGCCACCGGAAGCCGTCGAACCCGATCCGGAGTTGACGGCCGAGGAGGCCGAGCAGGCGCGCAAGAAGTACCTGCTGAAGCGGTTCTGGATCAGCGGACGCGGTTACTGGGGGCGGCACGGCGACAGACTCGGCTGGCCATTGACGGTCGGGCTGCTGATCCTGATCATCGTCAATGTCGGCTTTCAGTACGGCATCAATCTCTGGAACCGCGCCATCTTCGACGCCATCGAAAGGCGCGACGCCCATACCGTCTATTTCCTCAGCGCGGTGTTCGTGCCGCTCGTGCTTGGCAGCATCAGCCTTGTCGTCGTGCAGGTCTATCTGCGCATGACCATGCAGCGCCGCTGGCGCTCCTGGCTGACCACCTCGGTGATAGCGCGCTGGTTGGCCAATGGCCGCTACTACCAGCTGAACCTCGTGAAGGGTGACCACCAGAACCCCGAGGCCCGCCTCTCGGAAGATCTGCGCGTCGCCACCGAGGCGCCGGTCGACTTCGTCGCCGGCGTAATTGTCGCCACCCTGTCGGCCTCGACCTTCATCGTGGTGCTGTGGACGATCGGCGGAGCCTTGAGCGTCACGCTGGGAGGCTCGACCTTCACCGTGCCCGGCTTCCTCGTCATCACGGCGGTGATCTATGCCGCGATCACCTCCACCTCGATGTTCGTTATCGGCCGCGATTTCGTGCGTTTGTCCGAGGAGAAGAACCAGACGGAAGCCGAATTCCGCTACGTGCTGACGCGCGTGCGCGAAAACGGCGAGAGCATCGCCTTGCTCGGCGGCGAGGCGGAGGAACGGAGCGGCATCGACAGGACCTTTGCAGGCGTGCTGAAGCGATGGGCGCAACTGACCGGCCAGCACATGCGCACGGCGGTGGTGTCGCAGGGCTCGAGCCTGTTCGCGCCGGTCGTGCCGGTGCTGCTGTGCGCGCCAAAATTCCTCGAAGGCTCGATGTCGCTCGGCCAGGTCATGCAGGCGGCCTCCGCCTTCGCCATCGTGCAGGGCGCGTTCGGCTGGCTGGTCGACAATTATCCACGTCTTGCCGACTGGAACGCCTCCGCACGCCGCATCGCCTCGCTGATGATGTCGCTCGACGGGCTGGAGCGTGCCGAACAGAGCGACGAGCTGGGGCGCATCAAGCATGGCGAGACCAAGGGCGATACGATGCTCTCCCTCGACAATCTCTCCGTGACGCTCGACGACGGCACTTCCGTGGTGAAGGAAACGGAAGTCGGAGTTGAAGCGGGCGAGCGGGTGCTGGTGTCCGGCGAATCCGGCTCGGGCAAGTCGACGCTGGTGCGGGCGATCGCCGGCCTGTGGCCATGGGGAAGCGGCAGCGTCAATTTCCATCCCGACAAACGATTGTTCATGCTGCCGCAGCGGCCCTACATCCCTTCCGGCACGCTGCGCCGGGTGGTCGCCTATCCCGCGGCGGCCAACCGCTGGAAGATCGAACAGATCAAGGCCGCCCTCGACAAGGTCGGCCTCGGCTACCTCACCGGCCGGATCAAAGAGGAAGCGCCCTGGGACCAGACCCTGTCGGGCGGCGAAAAACAGCGGGTCGCCTTCGCGCGCCTTTTGCTGCATCGCCCAGACATCGTCGTGCTGGACGAGGCGACCTCGGCGCTGGATGAGAAGAGCCAGGACCAGATGATGGAAACGGTGATCCGCGAATTGCCCGAGGTTACCATCGTCAGCGTGGCGCACCGCGCCGAACTGGAAGCCTTCCACACCCGCAAGATCACGCTGGAGCGGCGCAAGGGCGGCGCAAAACTGGTCGGGGATATCAACCTTGTGCCGCGCAAGCGCAAACGCAGCCTGCTTCAGCGTGCCTTGTGGGGCTCCGGGACGAGGCTTGAAAAGCCGCGCAAGACGGCGAGCCGCTAATTAGGACGCGTAGAGATCCTTGTAGGTGTCGCGCAAAAGATTCTTCTGCACCTTGCCCATCGTGTTGCGCGGCAATTCGTCGACGAAGATCACCTGCTTCGGATGCTTGTATTTCGCCAAGCGCCCGGCGATGGCGCCAAGGATTTCAGCTCCGGTGATCTGTGCCCCCGGCGCCCGCACGACGACCGCGGTGACACCTTCGCCGAAATCCGGATGGGCAACACCGATGACGGCGCTTTCCAAGACCCCGGCAAGCGCGTCGATCTCGCTTTCGAGCTCCTTCGGATAGATGTTGTAGCCGCCCGATATGATCAGGTCCTTGCCGCGGCCGACGATGTGGACATAACCATCGGCATCGACGATGCCGAGATCGCCGGTGATGAAGAAGCCGTCGGCGCGGAATTCCGCCTTGGTCTTTTCCGGCATGCGCCAGTAGCCACCAAACACGTTCGGACCCTTGACCTCGATCATGCCGACCTCGCCCTGGGCCAACGGCTTGCCCGTGTCGGGATCGGCGATGCGCAGCGCAACACCGGGCAAGGGGAAGCCGACCGTGCCGGCGCGCCGTTCGCCGTCATAGGGATTGGAGGTGTTCATGTTGGTCTCGGTCATGCCGTAGCGTTCGAGGATGGCGTGGCCGGTGCGCTCGCGCCAGGCCTTGTGCGTCTCGGCCAGCAGCGGCGCCGAGCCGGACACGAACAGGCGGATATTCTTCGCCGCCTCGCGGTCCAGGCCATCCTGCTGGAGCAGGCGCACATAAAAGGTCGGCACGCCCATCAGCACTGTGGCACGCGGCAGCAGTGCGATGATGCGGGCCGGATCGAATTTCTGTTCGAACCGCATCGAGGCGCCGGCCATCAGGATGACGTTGGTGGCGACAAACAGGCCGTGCGTATGGAAGATCGGCAGCGCGTGGATCAGCACATCGCCTGAGGTGAAGCGCCATTGCTCGACCAGCACCCGCGCATTCGAGGCGAGGTTCTCGTGGCTGAGCATGGCGCCTTTCGATCGGCCGGTGGTTCCCGACGTGTAGAGAATTGCCGCGAGATCATCCGCGCCCCGCTCGACATCGTGAAAATCGGACGCCTGCCGCGATGCCTGGTCCGCCAGCGATCCCTGGCCATGGCGGTCGAGCGTGACCACGACCGCGCCGGATGGCTCGACCATGCGCGCGATATCGGCCGACTTCGCCGGATCGCAGATAATGACGCGAGGTGCTGCATCGCCGAAGAAATATGCGAGCTCGGTCAGCGTGTAGGCGGTGTTGAGCGGCAGAAAGACGGCACCGGCGCGCACACAGGCGAGGTAGAGCAACAGCGCCTCCGGGCTCTTCTCGACCTGCACCGCGACACGATCACCCGGCTCGACGTCCAACTGCAAAAGCGCATGCGCGAGCTGCGCCGACCGCGCCAGCATGTCGCCATAGCTGAGCCAGCGCCCATCGTCGGTTTCCATCAACAGACGCCCGGGCGCCGGCATCCGGGACCGGAACGCATCGAACAGATGATTGCTCATGAAGTTTTCCCTGGGGTGGCGGCAATGGCGGCGCCGGACACGCTCTTCAGGCGGCATGCATCGGCGGCGAAGAGTTCGCGTTTCCCAGCCACGCCGTCAAGACCGCCAACAGCGGTCAAGCGCGTCCCGTTTGCCGAAAAGGTCGTGAACGATGCCGGCAAAATCCGCGAAAGGAAACGATCGTTACCGCCGGGCGCGTTCGACCGAGGCGGCGGCTTTTGAGATTTCGCCTTGCTTGAAGCGTTCCATGCACATGGAAGCGGTCAGCTGATAGTGATCGATCAAGGCCTGGACGGCGCCGTCGGCATTGCCGTCCAGCGCGCATTCGGCGATCAGCCGGTGTTCGCCGAAATCGTCGCGCTGGATGCCTTCGCCGTCACTGGCCATTTGCCGGTAGCGATAGGCGTGATCGGAAAGCTGATCGCAGAAACCCACCAGCCAGTGCGACCGGCAGGCCGAGATCAGCACCCGATGGAAGGTGCGGTGCAATTTCTCCCAATCCGGATCGAGCGACGAGAGACTTTGCGGCGAAAGGCGTGAGGCGCGGCCCAGGCGATGCAGTGCCAGCACCAGCTGTTCTTCCCATTCGGCGGTGCGGTGAGCAATGGATTCGCGAAGCGCCCGCTCCTCGAGCCAGCAGCGGGTGCGCGTCAACTCCTCGAGCTCCGTCGCACTGACCGGCATGATGAAAAAGCCACGCTGGTCGTGACGACCAAGAAGTCCTTCGGAGGCAAGGCGATTCAGGGCTTCACGAACCGGGGAAGCACCGGCGCCATACTTGGAAACAACCCACTCGACCCGCAGCTTGCTTTCGGTTTCAAGAGCACCGCCGAGAAGATCATCCCGCAATTGGTGATAGACCGTACTGGCAAGTGTGCTCTTGGATCCTGTGCCGTCGTCGTTCAGGTTGGCAGCTCCATATGTCAAAGTTGACTCCTTGTCCCCATTTTTCTCCGGGCAATCGAGTCCGAAAAGAATCCTTCCGTACATGTATCATACAGTGTTTGCGCCCAGAGGCTCAAGCAGAAGATGGCTCTATTGTACTTAAGCACAAAGGAATATATCCCGATCTGCATCTGATCGTGGAAATTTGCGCGTCTCTACAACCAGTAGAAGCTTAACGTGTTTTGTATGCACGCAAGATCATCTGTTTCTCGTGTGGCCATGCGAGCATCTTTTCTGGCGCGCGCAAAGACAGCGGATGGTTCGCCCGAATCAGCCTTCTGTGCCGGTCTGATTCGGGCATGGCGGGCCCTGAAGGAACCGCGTCTGCACCCGGCTTTGGCCGGCCTATTGGACTGAAACGGGGGATCTTGGCGAGTTAGCCGGCGGCTTTGTCGGCCGCTGTCCTGATTGCCTCGATGTTGGCGCGGTAAGCTTCGACGCTGCCGCCCTTGAAGATGGCGGCACCTGCCACCAGCACATCGGCGCCGGCTGATGTGACCAAGGGGGCTGTTTCGGGCGAAACGCCGCCGTCGATTTCGATGCGGATCGGCCGGTCGCCGATCAGCGCCTTGACCCTTCTCACCTTGTCGACCATGGCAGGGATGAAAGCCTGGCCGCCAAAACCTGGATTGACGGTCATGATCAGGATCAGGTCGAGCCGGTCGAGCACATATTCGATCATCGTTTCCGGCGTCGCCGGATTGAGCGACACACCGGCCTTCTTGCCGAGGTTCCTGATGGTCTGCAGCGAGCGGTCGAGATGCGGGCCGGCCTCCGCATGCACCGTCATGCCGTCACAGCCGGCCTCGGCGAAGGCGGCGAGATAGGGATCGGCCGGCGCAATCATCAGATGGCAGTCGAAGAAAGCCTTGGTGCGGTTGCGGATCGCCTTGATGACGGGCGGACCGAAGGTGATGTTGGGGACGAAATGGCCATCCATGACATCGAGATGGATCCAGTCCGCACCGGCCGCCGCCACCGCTTCGACCTCGTCACCGAGCTTCGAAAAGTCCGAAGCCAGCACCGACGGTGCGATCAAGGTCTTTCTGCTCATCTCGCGGCCTTTCCGGGCGCCCTTTTCATAACCGCTCACCCTGGACCGACTGCCTAATGCGCGGCGGGTGACTTGTCGAGGGTGCAGACACGGCGGCTCCACAGGCTTGGGTGGCGTTGCGGCGTCTCCGATCCACACTTGGGTCATGAAGAAAAACCCGCCGGCTTGCGCCGGCGGGTTCGTGGTCTTGGTGTCGCGCAGACGGTTACTGCTGCTGGAGTTTCAGGATCCTGTTTGGTACCGGGTCCTGTTGCTGTTCGGACTGCGGCAGGCGCCTTGGCAGGACCTGCTGCAGCAGGATGCCCGGGTTGAGCTCCAGCGACGGCTGCCCGCGCATCGGCCGGCAGTTGGGATACCGCCCAACCGTGCCTTCCGGGCAGCGCCGCCTGAAGATCGGCTGACACTGGCCATTGATCATCTGCGAGCCCGGTGCGCATTCCGTCTGTTGCCTGGGTTTGCGGCACGCGCCGTCGATCACCTCGGTCCCACGCGGGCAGACACACTCGCCGCGCTTGTTGTGGACCTGGCCGCGTATGTCGCACTGCTCCAGTTGCGGCTGCTTGCGCCGGCAGGCATTGCCTTGCACCTCGGTACCCCGCGGGCAGACGCAATTGCCGTCGGCGTCGTGGACCTGGCCACGGATGGTGCACTGGTCAGGCTTCGGCCGGACCGGACGGCAGGCCCCGTTGCGCACCTCGGTTCCTTGCGGACAGACGCAATCGCCATCGGCATTGCGGATCTGGCCGGGGATGCGGCACTGCTGGGGCTTCGGCCGGACCGGACGGCAAGCGCCGTTGCGCACTTCGGTCCCTTGCGGGCAGACGCAGTCGCCATCGGCGTTGTGGATCTGGCCACGGATGGTGCACTGCTCAGGCTTCGGCCTGTCCCTCACACACGCGTTGGCTTGCCTGTCGAGATGCGTTCCGTCGGGGCAGTAGCAGCCATTGCCGTCCGAAGTCGGGACCGAACCGGGTATGGTGCAGCCTGGCTTGGAGGTCTTGACGCAGGCACCGTTCTCAAGCTCCGTGCCGCGTGGGCAGATGCAGCGCCCGTCCTCGGTCCGGATCTGGCCTTCGAGCAGCACGCAGCGCTTCGGCGGCGGCACGGGAAGCGGCAGAAGGTTGGTGCCGCCGCCGGTGCACTGGCCGTTGCGGAAGGTGGTGCCTTCCGGGCAGACGCAGCGGCCAGCGTCGTTCATGACGAAGCCCGGCGAGCACTGGTTCTTCACCTCATGCGTGATGATGAAGGGGTGGCACGCATAGGCCTTGCCGCGATCGCCCTGCAGGTTGGTCTGGTCGCCGCCCAGCACGTCGCCGCCGCCCTGCACCCGCGTGTCGGGAGACAGGACACCAACGCAGTTCTGGCCATTGACGTTGCCCTGCAGATTGGCGAGACGCCCGTCGTCGGGAATGACCACGGTGACGTGATGCGACTGGCTTTCGCCGGCACCGAGCGTCAGGTTGGCGATGCAGGAGGCCGGCAGTGTCATCGGCTCCGGCGAACAGCCGAAGGGCGGGTCGATCGAGGTGATCGCAACGCCATCCAGCCGGCCGAGACCTTCCACGCCGATCGCATCACCGATGCGAACCGGGCCAGAGAAGGGGCTCGTCCCATCATTTGTGATGGCGATGTCGAACGAGCAGGGCTGGCCGAGCCGGCATTCGCGGTCGCCGGTCTTTTCGACACGGATGGTCGAAGAGCCGCCGCCCTTGGCGCAGGCCTGGCCGATCGGATTGACGACGTCGTCGCCTGGCGCCGGACCATAGGAGCCGCGCGCGCAGTTCTCGAACTCGCCATTGGCCGAGACCGTCACGTCGAAGTGCCTGCTGGTTCCGGGTGTCATGACGGCGCCGGGAATCTGGCACGACAGCGTGTTGGCCGGAACCGGTCCGCACGCCCATTCCGCGCCGTCTGGTGTGACGGTCTGGATCTGGACAGGCGCGCCGCCCGACACCAGCGTGGCGGCATCGTTGACCCGCACCGGACCGGTGGGGGCAGCCGTGCCGGCGTTGGAGACGGTGATGCGGCAAGAGACGACCGCGGCACCGGCCAGTGAGCCATTGCAGACCTTGGTGATGCGCAGGCCAGGCTGGCCGCCATTGGGACGACGGATGCGTTCCTTGGCGCAAGCCTTGTTGTTGGTGAGGTCGACCTCACCGGGAATGGCCTTCACCTCGGCGCAGTTCTCGACCGTATCCGACTGGTAGCCGGCCGGCATGACCGCCTTGACGAAGATCGGCGTCGAGGCGCCCGCGGGCAGCGAAATCCCTGCATTGTCGCAGCGGAACTGGCCGGGGCCGTTCGGTCCGCATGTCCAGGGCGGGCTCGGCCCGAAGGTCGAGGAGGCCGGCGCGCCGCCAGGGTAGTTGTCGATCACCGTCAGCGGCCCATTATAGGTTGCTGTGCCGTTGTTGATGATGTCGATCACGAAGAAGCAGACGCCGTCGGCCGTGCAGATTTCGGTGCGGGCACGCTTCTTCAGGATCAGGTCGACCTTCTTCTCGACCGGCGGCTGGCAGTCGCGGTCGCGATCGCCACGGCGGCAGATCGGGATCGAGGCGCAGCCCCTGTCGTTTTGCTGGCTGCCGAACAGCGGCTTGCCGCTGGCCGGATAATTATAGGTGGCGCAGTTGCGCAGCACCTTGCCTTGCCAGCCCCCGGCCGGCTTGAAGCCGAGCTTGAGGTCGACAAAAGCCCCCGGATTGAGCGTGGTCACCGGATAGGTGCATGTCATCGGGGTGGTGCCGGGCACGCAGACCCAAGGCGGATTGGGCCCTGAACTCAGCGTCGAACCGGCCGGCAGCGTCACTTCGTCAAGCACGATCTTGCCGTTATAGGGCGCGGTGCCGACATTGGTGACCCGGATGGTGAAGTCGCAGCCGCCGGCCATGGTGCAGCGCGGGACATCGGCGCGTTTCTCGACCTTGAGGTCCGGCTCCTTGTCCTTGGGCGGGCATCTCTGGTCACGCGGGATGACGATATCGATGGTCTGCGTGCAGCATAGGCCCCAGCCTTCCTTCGGGCCGGGATAGGTCTCGATGCCGGTGACGATGAGGTGGATGACGTCGCCGGGCGATGCGCCGACGATCTTCCAGTTGAGCACACCGCCGCCCGGAGGCACCAGCTGGGTGTCGGGGATGATGGTGATGCCGGGCGTGGTGGTCGACACCTGCACCCACTTGCCGGCCATCTCCGGGCCGACCGGCATGTGGTAGATGAAGGCGCCGCCGCCGGGCACGCAATCGACCGTGCCGCGTTCCACCTTGAAGCATTCCTTGCCGGGAGGCGGTGGCGGGGGTTCGCACTTGGTGACGTCGATCTTGATCGAGGTTTTCACGCCGGTCTTGTAGTCGCCATCGTCGGGCTTGCTCGGATCCTGCGACGGGATGATGGAGCCCGTCCCGGTTCCGTTTGTCACCTTGATCAGGCCCTGGTTGTCGACCATCGTTGGCGCGGGAAACGCCGCGTGGTCGATCTTGGCCGTGATCTGGAAGGTGATGACGCGTTCGTTCGCTGCGCCGACGCCATCGAGATCGTCGGCGGAAAGCCGGAAATCGGAAACCGTCGCCGTATCGTTCGGATTTGTCGACGTGCTGATCGAAGCGCCGGGCAGCGGCCCACCGGATGAATCCGTGCCGTCGCCGCCTACATGCACGCTGACGATCTGCAGGCCGTGCGGAAGCACGTCCTTGAAGTCGAGCTGGGCTTTTTTCAACAAGGCCGCCAGGCTCGGGTTGGCAAAGTTCTGCGGATCGCCGCGCACGCCGAAGCTCAGGAAATATTCGACATAGTCGCAGCTTCGTTGTCCGCCTTTCTTGGTGAAGAAGGGTACGAGCCGTCCCGGCTCCGGATTGACGACGCGTGGGTTGTCGAAATCGAGCTTGGGTTGGGTGACAGCGGTGTAGACATCATAGGCGAAGCTTTGCACCGGGGTCAGGGTGGCGACCGCGATACCGGCCGCCATCAGCCAGCGCGCGCCGCGCCTGGCGTATGACAGGGGTTTCATGATCGTCTCCATGACGGTTGAGTTGTTTTGCGCGAGCGGGGAGAGTGCGAGATTTTTCATCTTCCCCTCCTCAACGTTCGCAGCTGACGGCTGGGGTGCGGAGCGGCAAGGTCATCTTGCAGCAAGGGTAGTAGCCGCCCTTGTCCTTGTCGGACTTCCTGTAGAAGCAAAGTCCAACATCCACTCTGTCGCCCGGATCGTGGCCGGTGATGTTGATCGTGTAAGGCTTGCCTGGCGCATGCGACATGGGTGAAGTCACCCCGACGCCTGGCGTCCTGGACTGGGCCTTGATCGAATCGCCGCCGAAGCCGGCATGGTCATGGAGATAGAGATCGGCCTCGAGGCCCGAAGGCGTGCAGTAGTACTGGACATCCTCGACATCGAGACAGGGAGGCAGATTGCCGGGCGGTGGGAAGTCCGGCGGGTAGAAGGGTGGCAGATAGCCGCCCGGGATTTCTTCATAATAGCCGGCACGACCCTCGCAAGGGTGCCAGACGGCGACATCGCCGACATGGCCTTCCACCTCGGGATCCTCGAAATAGCCGTCGAAATCGACGAACCAGGAACCGAAGGGCGGCACGTTGGCCGGCTTGACCAGGTCCTTGGGCGTGATCTGCACGCCATGCACGGCGAGCGGCCCGCCAGCGGCGAGCTGCTCGGCGAGCGTTGGATTGTCGCGCAATTTGTCACCGGTGTTGACCAGCGTCTGGGTGCAGACCGAGGTGTCGAGATTGCCGTCGGCATCATAGCCATATTGCAGGTCGAGACCGCCGGCCGACTGCCGGCTGCCTTGCGGGAAGCCGACCGCATATTCCTGCGGCACTTCCACCCAGACCGATTCCGTTGCCGGATCGTCCGGATTTTCTCTGAAGTAGCGGATGACCTCGCCCTTGCCGGAATCGGCGAAGCGGCTGTAATCATAGCGATTTTCGACCGGGCCGCGCTGGGCGAGGTACATGAAGCCGCTGTTGTCGAAGGCAATGTCGGTGACGGCGTAATCCTTGTCGGCCTTGACCGTCAGTTCCCAGCGCGGGTCGCCGGCAAAAGTGCCGTCGCGGGCAATGCCCACCGACCAGATTTCCGACTTTTCGCCGACCGAATAGTAGAGCCGGCCGCCATGATAGGAGACGGCCCAGACGCGACGCTCGTCCTGGGTGTAGCCCCAGGTCTCGGGATCCTCCGTGTCGAAGGCGGCACCCTGAATGTCCATCACCGCGCCATCGTCGGCGACGGGAGCCAGGCCATGCGCCGGGCGCCCGGCGACACCATGGTCGAAGGTGTCGATCAGTCTGCCGTTGGCGTCGATGCGGTGGATGAGGCCGGTGTCGAGGTCCGAGGCGAAGAACTGGCGGTGGTTGGGATCGAAGGTGAGGTTGCCGATGCCGGGGCCGCTGTTGGTGTCGATGTCGGCGAATTTGGCCACCTGGCCGGTGATGCCGTCGATCTTCCAGATGGTGCCTGGTCCGCCGCCGTTTTCGGTGCCGAACTGGCCTTCCATGAAGGTGGCGCCTGCCGTGCCGCGGCGCTGCCGCTCCGGCCTGCCGTCATTGTCGGCGTCCGGCGTTACGATGCGGATGCCGTGCAGCGAGGTGGCGGCGGCGTAAAGGTTGGGAATGCCCGATGGAACACCATCGCGCACGCCGTCATCATAGGTGACGCCGAAAACCTGGCCGATCTGGCCGGCCGTCACCTCGAAAGGCGGCGGTGTGAAGACGAGCTGGCCCGAAGCCGGGCCGCCGAGATGCGAAACATCAAAAACGCGCAAGGTGGCGCGCGTGGTGTCGATGAAGGTTTCGTCGACCGGATCGACCCCAGGCGGCAGGCCCTGGTCGAAATTGGGGATGATGGTGCCGGAAAATCCGGTGACCGCCATCGAGCCGGGATAGATGATCTGGCTGTCCTGCGCCTTGGCGGCGCCGCCAAGCCAAAGGCTGGCGGTCAGGGCAAACACAAGAAGTCCGCCGGTTGCCTTGATCAGGCGGCGCAAACGGTTGGCGAAAGAAGGCACGAGCGGGCCGTGGTCGCAAGACATAGAACTCCCCCCGAAGTCTATGGGCGGAACCTCCGGCTGAGCCGCACGAACCAGGGCAAGGCGCGGCGGTCCGGCTCGTTCTTCCCTGATCGAATTGTCTGCTTTCCTCGAAATCACGATACGCCTGCTCTTACGCAGGGTCAACGGAATCAGCGGGAAGCCCAGCGCATCGACCCCGTCCCGAAGGCGGTGGTCGCGCCGAACTCCTGTTGTTCCCGGAGACCGCAGAGCCTCTGGGTTGCTGGTCATGGGGGCTTCCTTTCCGGGCCGCACCATGCGGCACCTGGACGTCAGTCGCGGGCGGAGGTGGAAAGGTTCATGGAAGCCTTGCGCAGAATGCTTGCGCCCGATGCCGCCTGTTCTTATATACGCGCCAAGCCGTCCGGCACCGGAACACCGGTTGCCGAACGGGATTTCTTGTGAACAGGGGCTTTCGTCGGAACGCCTTCACGGGTCCTGAAAGCCTGCTTAGCGGAGAGACTAGAAAAATGGCAAAAGTAATCGGTATCGATCTCGGCACCACAAACTCCTGTATCGCCATCATGGATGGCAAGGAGCCGAAGGTGATCGAGAATGCGGAAGGCGCGCGCACGACGCCTTCCATCGTCGCCATCTCGGGCGACGGCGAACGTCTCGTCGGCCAGCCGGCCAAGCGCCAGGCGGTCACCAATCCTGAAAACACCATCTTCGCGGTCAAGCGCCTGATCGGCCGCCGCTATGACGATCCGGTGACGGAAAAGGACAAGAAGCTTGTCCCTTACAAGATCGTCAAGGGCGACAATGGCGATGCCTGGGTCGAGGCCGGCGGCAAGAAGCAGTCGCCCTCGCAGATCTCGGCCATGATCCTGCAGAAGATGAAGGAAACGGCGGAAGCCTATCTCGGCGAGAAGGTCGAGAAGGCGGTCATTACCGTTCCGGCCTATTTCAACGACGCCCAGCGCCAGGCAACCAAGGACGCCGGCAAGATCGCCGGCCTCGAAGTGCTGCGCATTATCAACGAGCCGACCGCGGCGGCCCTCGCCTACGGCCTCGACAAGAAGGAAGGCAAGACCATTGCCGTCTATGACCTTGGCGGCGGCACGTTCGACATTTCGGTGCTCGAAATCGGCGATGGCGTGTTCGAGGTGAAGTCGACCAATGGCGACACCTTCCTCGGCGGCGAGGATTTCGACATGCGCCTGGTCGAGTACCTGGCGGCCGAGTTCAAGAAGGAACAGGGCATCGACCTGAAGAACGACAAGCTTGCCCTGCAGCGCCTCAAGGAGGCCGCGGAAAAGGCCAAGATCGAGCTGTCGTCGACCACGCAGACCGAAATCAACCTGCCCTTCATCACCGCCGACGCGACCGGCCCTAAGCACCTGACGCTGAAGCTGACGCGCGCCAAGTTCGAAAGCCTGGTCGAGGATCTCGTCCAACGCACCATCGAGCCCTGCAAGGCGGCGCTCAAGGATGCCGGCCTGAAGGCTGGCGAGATCGACGAAGTGGTCCTGGTCGGCGGCATGACCCGCATGCCCAAGATCCAGGAGATCGTGAAGCAGTTCTTCGGCAAGGAGCCGCACAAGGGCGTCAACCCGGATGAGGTTGTCGCGCTCGGCGCCGCCATCCAGGCCGGCGTGCTGCAGGGTGACGTCAAGGACGTGCTTTTGCTCGACGTGACGCCGCTGTCGCTCGGCATCGAGACGCTGGGTGGCGTGTTCACCCGACTGATCGAACGCAACACGACGATCCCGACCAAGAAGAGCCAGGTGTTCTCGACCGCCGAGGATTCGCAGTCGGCCGTGACCATCCGGGTCTTCCAGGGCGAGCGTGAAATGGCCGCCGACAACAAGGCGCTCGGCCAGTTCGACCTGGTCGGCATCCCGCCGGCCCCGCGTGGCGTGCCGCAGATCGAGGTCACGTTCGACATCGACGCCAACGGCATCGTCAATGTTTCGGCCAAGGACAAGGGCACCGGCAAGGAGCACCAGATCCGCATCCAGGCCTCGGGTGGTCTTTCGGACGCCGACATCGAGAAGATGGTGAAGGACGCCGAAGCCAATGCCGAGAGCGACAAGAAGCGGCGCGCCGTGGTCGAGGCCCGCAACCAGGCCGAGGCGCTGGTGCATTCGTCCGAGAAGTCGCTGAAGGAATATGGCGACAAGGTCTCGGAAGCCGAGCGCACGGCGATATCCGATGCGATCGCGGCGCTGAAGACGGCGGCCGAAGGCGACGACGCGGCCGACATCGAGGCCAAGAGCCAGGTGCTTGCCGAAGCTTCGATGAAGCTCGGCCAGGCCATGTACGAGGCCTCGCAAAAGGAAGCGGCGGAAGCCGACGCCAAGGCGGACGCCGCCAAGGACTCTGACGTGGTCGATGCCGATTTCGAGGAAATCGACGAGGACGACGACAAGAAGAAGTCGGCCTGAGCCGCCTGAAGGCAAGATAATGCGGAAAGCCCGGCGCAAAGCCGGGCTTTTTTGCAACCCTCGCTGAAAAAAGTGCGAGCCCTGCCGAAAAAATCGCTGAAAACCACGGACAAGTTCGCGCCGGCCCTAGCATCCGGGCAGCACCGCTCCTAAATCGAGACAACGTGCCGGCAAACGACGCAACAACATGCATCAAGACGTTGAGCATCCGGACTGCGGGAAAAAATGAAAGCTGATTTCTACGAAACGCTGGGCGTGCAAAAGGGAGCCGACGAGAAGGAGCTCAAGAGCGCTTTCCGCAAGCTCGCCATGCAGTTCCACCCCGACCGCAATCCCGGCGATCATTCCTGCGAGCACAAGTTCAAGGAAATCAACGAAGCCTACGAGACGCTGAAGGACCCGCAGAAGCGCGCGGCCTATGACCGTTTCGGACACGCCGCCTTCGAGCAGGGCGGCATGAATGGCGGTGCGCAAGGCTTTGGCGCCGGCGGCTTCGCCGACATATTCGAGGACATTTTCGGCGACATGATGGGCGGGCGCCAGCGCCGCTCTTCCGGCGGCCGCGAACGCGGCGCCGATCTGCGCTACAATATGGAAATCTCGCTGGAAGAGGCTTTTGCCGGCAAAACCGCGCAGATCCGCGTGCCGGCCTCGATCTCGTGCTCGGAATGCTCTGGGACCGGCGCCAAGCCGGGCACCCAGCCCGTCACCTGCTCGATGTGCAACGGCCACGGCAAGGTGCGCGCCACGCAAGGCTTCTTCTCGATCGAGCGCACCTGCCCGCAATGCCAGGGCCGCGGCCAGACGATCAAGGATCCGTGCCCGAAATGCGCCGGCCAGGGCCGCGTCACCGAGGAGCGCTCGCTGTCGGTCAACATTCCGGCCGGGATCGAGGACGGCACCCGCATCCGGCTTGCCAATGAGGGCGAGGCCGGCCTGCGCGGCGGGCCTTCGGGCGACCTTTATATTTTCCTGGCGGTGAAGCCGCACGAATTCTTCCAGCGCGATGGTGCCGATCTCTATTGCAAGGTGCCGATCTCGATGACGACGGCAGCCCTTGGCGGCTCCTTCGAGGTGACAACGCTGGACGGCACCCAGACCAAGGTGAAGGTGACCGAAGGTACGCAGAACGGGCGCCAGTTCCGCCTCAAGGGCAAGGGCATGCCGGTGCTGCGCCAGCCCAATGTCGGCGACCTCTACATCCAGACCGCCGTCGAGACGCCGCAGAACCTTACCCGCCGCCAGCGCGAGCTGCTGGAGGAGTTCGAACAGCTCTCCTCGCAGGACAATTCGCCCCAATCGAGCGGGTTTTTTGCCCGCATGAAGGATTTCTTCGAATCCTTCGGCGAGCGTTGATAATGCAAGAACGGCGCGCAAATCGATGAAACGCGCCGCATCTCGGGACACGACGAAATCTATCTTATCCACGACATCGGCAGGGTCGTGCCTTGCCTTGCGCTGCTCAGGTGTTAAGTAACCTGAGGGGAGCGCTGAGGAGAGCTTGCATGACACGTGGTCCCGGACTGCGGAAGGCGCTTGCCGAAAAATTCGACGACGAGCTCAAGTTCTTCAGGGGCTGGATCGACAAGCCGAAGACGGTCGGCTCGATCGTTCCGACCAGCTCGATCACCGCGCGCAAGATGGCCTCGATCGTCAATCCCAGGTCCGGCCTGCCGGTGCTCGAGGTTGGTCCGGGCACAGGCGTCATCACCCGCGCCATCCTCGCCCAAGGCGTGCGGCCCGAAAACCTCTATGCCGTCGAATACAACACGGATTTCGTGCGCCACCTGCGCCAGCTCTATCCCGGCGTCAACGTCATCGAGGGCGATGCCTTCAACCTCAACGCCACGCTTGGCGAGAGGAGCGGGATGATCTTCGATTCCGTCGTTTCCGGCGTGCCGCTGCTCAATTTCCCCGTCGCCCAGCGGATCGCCTATATAGAGAGCCTGCTCGACCGCATCCCGGCCGGGCGGCCGATTGTGCAGCTGACCTACGGTCCGATGTCGCCGATCCCGGCCGGCCGCGGCGACTATACGGTCAAACATTTCGATTTCATCTTCCGCAACATCCCGCCGACGCAGCTGTGGATCTACCGGCGCGGCAAGGGTGACTGAGACCTTGCCGGAGGCAGGACGCTTCCAGATTTTCCGGAAGGATCATTGCAAGGCTGGCTGGTTCGCCAATCGATCCAGAAATGCCCCAAGCCTTCCGAACGCTTCCTTTCCGGCCTTCCGGTCGAGATCGAACTGATATTCATGCGGCAAGGCCGGGCTGTAATCGTCCGCAAAGAACAGCGTGTCTACCTCGACGCCCTGCGCCCTGATCGCTGCTGCGATCAAGGTGGATTGCGGCGCCAGCGGATCGGCATTGCCGACCGACACGAATGCCGGCGGAAATCGCGGCGTCAGGTGCCGATTGACGGAGAATTCGGCGACGCGCGGATCATCCTTCAACTGCTTCGTCCCGAGATATGACCACATGACGGTCCTGATGAAGCCCGCGAACGGCCCCTCGGGCGCAATCATCGTGGCATCGTAGACGCCGCAGAACAGTGCGACGCCCTTCAGCCGCGCGCGTTCGATGGCCGGCTTGACGCCAACCGTGGCGGCATAGGCTGGATCGCTAACTGTCGCAGCAAGTTGGGCGACGATCTGCGAGCCAGCGGAGTCGCCGGCAAGAAAAAACCTGTTGGGGTCGATACGGTAGCGACCGGCATTGCGGGACAGGAAGGCAAGCGCCTTGTTGGCTTGAAGGACCGGGGTCGGATAGCGGGCTCCCGGGGCAACCGAATAACCGACCGCGACGGTGACATAGCCACGCCCGGCCAGGATTTTCATGTAGCCCGAAATGTCGGCCTTGTTTCCGGCGACAAAGCCGCCGCCATGCACCCAGACGATTGCCGGCAAGGCCTTGTCCGGGATGTCGGTCGGAAAGAAAACATCGAGAAGCTCGTCCGGGCCCTCGCCGTAGCGCTCGTCGCGCAGCCCGCTCACATTGGTTGGCACGTGCTGTTCAAGCGCCTGATTGCGCTCGACCCCGTCCTTGTGGAAAGCATAGCGAATCAGAAGGACCGAGGGCCATGGGCTGAATATGAATGCGGCATAGCCGGCTGCGACAGCCGCCGCCAAACCAACCAGGACGTAGCCAACCCACCTCACTCTCATCGCCGCAACCTATACATGGCATCTAGCTTCGGCAAAGCGCCGACCGCAGGACCGCAATCTCAGCTATTGATTCGGCCAGCGCATCGCCTATAGCTGCCTCCACAGCAAGGGATTGCCGATGTCGATCGTCCCGAAAATCCTCGTCTTCGCCGGTTCGGTGCGCAGCGGCGCCTATAGCGGCAGGACCGCCGATGTGGCGCAGAAGGAACTTGCGGTGCAAGGCGCCGAGGTGACCCGCATTTCGCTCGCCGATTATCCCCTGCCGATCCTCGACGAGGATTTGGAGAAGGAGAAGGGTGTCCCCGACAACGCCCAGAAGCTTGCACGGCTGATCATCGTCCATGACGGGCTGCTGATCGCCACGCCGGAATATAACGGCTCGATCCCGCCGCTGCTCAAGAACACGATCGACTGGGTGAGCCGGGTGCGCCGCGACGGCGGCCGATCGGTCAGGCCATTTGCCGGCAAGGTCGCCGGACTGTGCTCGTCCTCCAACGGCCATTTTGGCGGCATCCGCTGCATCAACCATCTGCGCGCCGTGCTGGTGCGCTGCCAGATGGAGGTGGTGACGCCGGAATGCTCGGTGCCGGACGGCGGCGACGCCTTCGACGAAGGCGGCAATTTCCGTGATGAAAGACTGTACAGATCGATGGAGCACCTATGCCGCACGCTGATCGAAACCTCGCGCATGCTGTCGACCCGGATCGAGGCGTGATCGCCGCAACGATGCAGACCCAATCCATGCAGACCCAATCCATGCAGGCCAAATCCATGCAGGAAAGATTGATCGTCGGCCTCGACGTGCCGACCGTGCGGGAAGCCGAGCAGGCGGTGCGCGAACTCGACGGCGTCGTCTCCTTCTACAAGATCGGCTATCAGCTGGCCTTCGCCGGCGGGCTCGACTTCGCCAGGGAACTGGCCAGCGGCGGGACAAAAATCTTCCTCGACATGAAGCTGCTCGACATAGACCACACGGTGGCCAAGGGCGTCGAGAACATCGTCAAGATGGGCATGACCATGCTGACCATCCACGCCTACCCCAAAGCGATGCGGGCGGCGGTGGAAGCGGCGCGGGGCAGCGAGCTTTGCCTGCTCGCCGTCAGCGTGCTGACTTCGATGGACGAGCAGGACATGATCGATGTCGGCTATGAATATGACCCGCACACGCTGGTGCTCAGGCGCTCGGAACAGGCGCTGCATGCCGGCATGGGCGGCATCGTCTGCTCGGCGGCGGAGGCCGAAGCGGTGCGGCGCATCGTCGGACCCGACATGGCGGTGGTGACGCCCGGCATCCGGCCGGCGGGCAGCGACCATGGCGACCAGAAGCGCGTGGTGACGCCGGCGCAAGCGATCCGCAACGGCGCCAGCCATCTTGTGGTGGCCCGGCCGATCATCGCGGCGGCCAACCGACGCGAGGCGGCCGAAGCCATTCTGGACGAAATGCGCTCGGCCTGATGTTCCAGATACAAACTCGGAGAAGAAGCATGCCCAAGGGATACTGGATCGCTCGCGTCGATGTGCGCGATGCCGAAGGCTACAAGGACTATGTCGCCGCCGCCAAACCCGCCTTCGAGCGCTTCGGCGCGAAATTCCTGGCGCGCGGCGGCGAGCATGAAAAGGCCGAAGGACCCGGCCGCGCCCGCAACGTCATCATCGAATTCGAGTCGCTCGCCGCGGCGCATGACTGCTACCACTCGCCGGAATATCAGCGCGCGGTCGCCATCCGCCAGAAGGTCGCCGACGGTGAGATCGTGCTGGTCGAAGGCGCCTGAGCTTCAGACGAGGTCCTGAAGGTTCACGTCGCGCAGCTTGGCGCCGCCAAGCAGGGCTCCGACCAGCTGGTGCTTGAGGGCAAGGCACTGCGAGCGGGCAAGTTTCACGATGCCGGGGACGTCGCTCTTCTCGCAGGCCTGCAGCAATTGCTTCTGCTGTTCGATGATCAGCGGCATGAAATCGCGCGACTTGAAGCCGAGGTGGAGCGTCCGCTCCGACTGGTCGAGGATCTGGCTCAGCAGCTGTGCCAGCCGCAAATTGCCGGAGAGCTCGGCAATCGCCAGGCGAAAGGCACGATCGGCCGCGAGGAACGCAACCGGGCTGCGCAGCGTCTCGGGCTTCAGCACCTTTCTGGCCGCCAGCCTGATCTCGTCCAGTCCACGCTCGGTGATCCCCGAAGTGGCAACCCGGAACACTTCGGGTTCGATCAGGCTTCGCACATCGAAGATCTCGTTGACGTCGCGCAAGGTCAGCGTCGTGATGACATAGCCACGGCGCGGCTCGCTCCGGACCAGGCCTTCCTGCATGAGGCGGGCCAGCGCCGAGCGGATCGTCGCCTTCTTGATGCCGTAGCGCGCCTCGATCTGCTTTTCGGTCAACGCTTCACCGGGCGACAGGACGCAGGCGACGATGTCGCTCTTCAGCTGTTCGTAGGCCTGTTCGCTGCGCAGCACATCCGCCGTCGACAGCGCCGTTGTCCCACCTGCGGACGCTGCCGATTTCGATGGTGCGGCTTTTGTCGGCTTCATGCTTCTCTCGCTTTGCATCGGCCTTGACATTGGCCATCTTAGCTATTCTTACTGAGCATCTCAGTCAGGAGCTGTGGCATGCCTCTATCCGCCGACTCCCCTCTCTACCCCGCGATCGAGGATATCGTCAACGCGGCGGCAGGCGTTGATCCCTTCGAGCGGGTCAAGGCCGTCTTGAGCGACTATACCAACCGCTTCCATGCGCTCGGCGGACTTGTGCATGAGGAGGATGAGGACGAGTTGCTGCTGCATGCCAGCCCGAAGCTGACGATCTACCACATCACGCTTTCGCCCGGGGTGCAGTATCCGCCGCATAACCATCTGATGGACGCCCTGATCGGCATCTATTGGGGTGGCGAGACCAACTTCATCTACCCGCTCGCCGGCGATCAGGTCGATGAGCCGGAGCGGCAGGATTTTTCGGCGCCCGCGCTGGTGCACATGTCTTCCAACACCATTCACTCGGTCGCCAATACCGGCAACGCCCGCTCCGGCGCCCTGCATGTCTATCTCGGCGATCTGCCAGGCACCGATCGCCAACTGTGGAGCCTCGCCGACCACCGGCCGGAGCCGTTCGACAACATCAGGTACATGGCCGGCGCGCGGCCGATCCAGCAATCGCGGGGATAGGCCGGGACCAACCTAGCTAAGGCCTTGTCTAGGGCTCATCGCCGGCAAGCACTTCGGCCTGATGCCGGTGTCCGAGCGTTTCGTAGCCGACGACGGTGACGGCCGGCGCCAGCATCAGGATGACGAGGCAGACCGCCATGTCGACGCCGGCGGACGCGGCGAGGATGGCAACCGCCACGACCGCCACTGTTGCGACCAGCAGCCAGATGTGGAACGGGTCGAAGCGCCGGACGAGATAGGTATAGAGCGCATAGATTGCCGCCAGGAACACGCTGACGGGAATTGCCGTGGCAAGCAGTGTCGCAAGCGGGCCGATATGCGCCTTGTGCTCGATGAAATAGGCCGCGACATGCAGCCCGGCGCCGGTCGCGACGATGGCGGTGACAATCAGCATCTGGCCATAGCCCCAGACGAAGGCGCGGTTGCGGTGGACATGCAGGATCGGCGCGGAGGGCAGCATGTAGTAGACCCACCACATGCCGAAGGTGAGCCCGGTGCCGGCGATGCAGACCAGGGCCGCATCCACGGTCCAGCCCTGCTCCTCGACCACGGCGGAGAGGCTCGCGAGCGTACCGACAACCCCTTCACCCAGCGCGATGATGGCGAACAGGCTGTAGCGCTCGGCCATATGGTGCGCATGCCAGGGCGTGCCGCCATCGCTGCGTTCGGCAACCACCGGCCCCGCCAGCTCGATGAGGCCGAGGATGACGGCCAGTATGATGCTGGTGCCGACCGGGAAATCGACGACGATCTGCACCACCCAGCCGATCTGGGCGATGGCTATGGCTATGGCATAAGTCAGGCAGGCGCGGCGCCGGGCGGGATCCTGTCTCGCGGCGCGCAGCCACTGGAAGATCATCGCCACCCGCATGATCACATAGCCCAGCACCATCACCGAATTGTCGAGGTGCTCGCCATGCTCGATGGAGGCGAACATGCGCGGCAGGCCGATCGCCAGCACCAGTACGCCGATCATCTGCACCATGGTGACGAGGCGGAAAACCCAATCGTCGGTGTCATAGGCCGAGGAGAACCAGGAAAAATTGATCCAGGCCCAGCAGATGGCGAAGCTGGCGAAGGCGAAGCCGAGCAAGGCAGCCGTGTAATGGCCTTCGGCCAGTGCATGGGCGAGCTGCGAGGAGGCGAAGCTGAACGCCGTCACGAAAGTCAGGTCGAACAGCAGCTCGAGCGGGGTGGCGACACGATGCCCCTCATGCGGATCGCGCCCGGCCATGCGCCTGAGGTGATGATGGAGGGTTTCAGGATTGACGGGCGTTGTGTTCATCGCGCGGCCTTGGCTAGGGGTCGTCAAGCCGACACTAGAGACAGGACAGTCAGCGTCAAGGCGCGCAGCCAGAACCGCGTTCCGCCGGCCTGAGGGTTGCGATATACGGCTAGCCGTGATGGCGCTGGCTGGTTAGCCGGTTCGCAGCCGTCTCGGCCATGGCATCGGCGAGGCTCAGGCCCCATTGCGACCGACAATAGGCGCGGAAATCGAAGCAGGGCAGGCCGGGACAGACCTCGAACTCGATCAGGTGGACCGTGTCGTCGGCCTCGACACGCAGGTCGACGGAAAACACGTCGCGCAGGCCGAGCCCGCTGATCAGCCGTTCGGCGATCGCCCTGATCCTGGCGTCGGCGAAGGGCTGGAGGTCGGCGACGGCAACGAGCTCCGGTTCGGCATAAAGTCCTGCCGCCTTCGCCGCCTCACCGGTTTCGCCGTAGAGCGCCAGGCTGTCGGCCATGGTCTGGAAATCGGCGCCTGAATCGACAAAGGCGATGCCGAGCGCCTCGACACCGGTTTGCGGCGTCAACCCGAGAAAGCTGGCGCGGACGTTGCGTCCGGCGACATAGGGTTGGACGACGACGTCGTCGCGATAGGCGGCGAACACACGCCGGCTAAGCTCCAGCGCGTGGCCGAGGTCGCTGCTGCGCGAATCCGGCCAGATGCCGATCTTGGCGCCAAGCCGGTTGGGCTTGGCGAACCAGCCGGCGGCAGAGGCCGGCGGCTCGACCAGCCATTTGCCGTCCCGGGCAAGGCCGGCCTGCGGCACCGGCAGGCCGAGCGCGCCAAGCACCGCGCCGGAGCGGAATTTGTCCTGGCAGAGCGCGAACAGCGAATCATCGGCGCCGATCGTCCTCAATCCCTTCAGCCGGGCCAGCGCGGGTGCGGCACCGCCGCGGAAATAGGCGATGCCGTCGGACAACGTCCAGACCAGCGTGTTCTGCGCATCCGCACCGTCAAGCGCCTCGGCGGCATCGTCGAGCGCCACCGGCGCAAAGGCGAGACCGCGCGCCTCGCAGGCGGCGGCAAGGGCTCCGAATTCGAGAGCCAGATCGGTCGACTGCGCCAGATAGGACGAGATTTCGGTGGCGCGCTGTGGCGCGTAGCCGTCGGCGATCAGGCGGTCGAAGCAAGCCTTCTCCGGCTCATAGACAAGGATCAGTTTTGGCTTGTGGCGCGACATCAAATGAACAATTCCCGGCGGTGCGATCGCCTACCATCGCACGGCCGACGCAAACGGCTTTCGCGAAACCGACCCGTGCCGGGCGCTTGGGTGACAGTGCCGGTCGGCCAGTCTGCTCAGGCGATCAGCACGCGCGGTTCGAACCGGCCATTGACCGGACTATCGATGAGGAAGGTCATGCCCGCCTGCGGATCGAGTTGGCGCTGTTTCTCGTCCTTGCCTTTCCAGGCCGAGGTCACCGCCAGCCGGTCGGCCTTGGCGCCGACAAAGGCCGGACAGGACGCCTGCGTCACCGGCATGGGAATTTCGCGCAGCAATGTGCCATTGGGCGAATAGGCCTTCACCGCCTTGCCACCCCAGACGGCGTTCCACAGCACGCCATCGCGGTCGACGACGGAGCCGTCGACGTAGCCCTTCGAAGAGCGATGGTCGACGAACACTTTTGGCTCGCCAACCGGTAGGCCCGTGGCCGGATCGCAGGCGGTACGCATCAAAAGGCCGGTCGCGGTGTCGGTGTAATAGGCGATCGTCCCGTCCTCGGAAAAGCAGATCGAGTTCGACACGGTGATGCCGGTGTAGAGCGTGCGCAGCTTGCCCTTGAAAAACCAGTAGATCGAGCCCGCGCCCTTGGCCTCGTCCTTGGCCATCGTGCCGACCCAGAAGGCACCGCAGGGATGGACGCGGGAATCGTTGGAACGGGTGACCGGGTTGTCGGCCTCAATCGGCGTATGCAGCGTCATCTTGCCGGTCGCGACGTCGCGGACATGGAGGCCGGTCTCGGTGGCGATCAGCTGGCGCTGGTCATCGATGATGGCGATAGCGCTCGCCATCTGGCCAAGCTCATGGATTTTCAGCGCGCCCGTGAGCGGCTTTTCCAGAAGCTGGCCGTTGACGATGTCGAACCAGAACAGTGTGTCGGTGGCGGGATCGTAGCTCGGCCCTTCGCCGAGCTGGCAGATGTGATCGGAAAAAACCGAAACCTCACTCATCATGCGTCTCCGCCGAATGCCGCATCCCAGGCTGTTACTGCCTCCCGGGCCCGCGCGGCGACGTCGTCGACGCTCATGCCGGGCTTGAACAGGCTGGAGCCAAGCCCGAAGACCGTGACCCCGACCGCCTTGTAGCCGGCAAAATCCTTCTCCGAAACACCGCCGACGGCGCCGACCAAAGTCTGCGCCGGCAGTACCGCCCGTATGGCGGAAATGCCTGATGCACCGAGCGCGCTCGCCGGAAAGAATTTCAGCGCCGAGGCGCCGAGCCGGATCGCCTGGAAGGCCTCGGTGGGCGTGAACACGCCAGGCATGGTCACCATGCCGTAGTGCATGGCGCGCGCCATCACTTCGGCATCGATGTTGGGGCTGACCAGGAGCCGCCCGCCGGCCTTGTGCAGGCCGTCGACATCGGCCGCCGTCAGCACCGTGCCAGCGCCGACCAGCGCTGACTTCGGCAGCACTTCGGCAATCCTGGCGATCGACGAGAAGGGTTCGGGTGAATTCAGCGGCACTTCGATCGCCTCGATGCCGGCATCGAACAGTGCCTGCCCCATGGCAATCGCCTCTGCAGGCTTCAGGCCACGCAGGATGGCGACCAGCCCGCGCTTGAGTTTTGGAAAGGCTGCGGTCTCGGTCATGCCAAGGCTCCGGTTCTGGCGATCATGCCGTTTTCGCGCGCGGCTTCGATGAGCCCGGCGCGCACCGCTTCATCCGCATCGACGGCTCGGAAGGCAAGCCCGGCAAGGTCGAGTGCGGCCGAATAGAGCGAAGCCAGCGCGCCGGAAGCGATCAGCACGACCGGCGCGTCGTCGGCGCCATAGCGGCGCTTCGCCGAGGCGATCTCGCCGCCGATCAACAGCCCGGACAGGCAGGCCGCCGCATCCTGCGACTTCAGATCCTGCAGGAGCCCGGCGGCGCGGATGGCAAACAGCTTCGACGTGACGTCGCCGCCCTCGCCAAGCGCGCGTTCGCACCATTGCCGGAAGAACGGATTGTCCGCCGCCACCGCAGCCGGATGCTCGCCCAGCGAATGCTTGAGGATCGAATGCGCGGCCAGTACCGAAAACAACTCGCCGGTCGGCCATGTGCCGAAGCCGGCCACCGCGCCATCCTCGACCACGACCCATTTCGAATGCGTGCCCGGCATGCAGGCGAGATGTCGCCCCTTTGCCGGCAAACCAGCTCCGGCGAGCTGTGTTTCCTCGCCGCGCATGACATCAGGCGCGTCGGCCAAGCGCTGGGCAAGGCCGGGAACGATGCGGATGTCGCGTTTCTGATCAGCCACGCGGGCGGCACCGCCGAGGATGGCGCCGATCGGCGCCGGAACAGTCACATAGGGCGCCTCGATCCAGCCCTGGCGGGAGCCGGCCATGCCGCAGATGATGACGCGCAGCGTTTCCGGCGCGCCCATGGCGGCCAGGTGGCCTTCCAGCACGTTCGAAAACCCTTTTTCGCGCGCGGTGATCAGGCCGTCATCGCCGCGACGTTCGGCAAGCACCTTGCCGCTGCCGTCGATCAGCCATGCCCGAAGCCGGGTTGTGCCCCAATCGAGCGCCGCGACCGCAGGAGCCGCGCTCACAGGAAGCCTCCGTCGACGATCAGCATTTGCGCGGTCAGCATGCGCGAGGCATCCGAGGCCAGGAACAGCACCGTGCCGACCATGTCGTCCGGACGCATGACGTCCTTGATGCACTGCTTGGCGACATGGGCTTCAAGCGCCCCTTCGGTCACCCAGCGTTCCTGCTGCCGTTCGGTGATCACCCAGCCGGGCGCGACGGCGTTGACGCGGATGCGGTCGGGCCCAAGCTTGCCGGCCAGCCCCTTGGTCAGGCCGAGGATGCCGGCCTTGGCGGCGGTATAGGCCGGCATGTCGGGATGATTGATGAGGTAGGACGTCGAGGTGAAATTGATGATCGAGCCGCCGCCGGCCCGCTTCATGCCCGGCGCCACCGCCTGCGCGGTGAAGAAATGTGGCCGCAGGTTAATCGCCTGGTTGTTGTCCCAGAACTCCACGGTGACATCCTCGACGGCGTGGCGCTCGTCCCAGGCGGCATTGTTGATCAGCACCGTGACGTCGCCATGCACTTCTGCCGCTTTGGCCGCCGAGGCGCGCAACGCCTCGATGTCGCGCAGGTCGGTCTTGAGGTAGAGCGGCCGCCGCCTGAAGTCTCTCTCGATGCGGTCGGCAAGCAGCGTGCTCGGGCCATCGGCGATGTCGATGAAGGCGACATTGGCGCCCTGGCGGACAAAACCCTCGGTCAGGGCCGCGCCGATCCCGGAGCCGCCGCCGGTGATCAGCACCGAGGCTCCCTTGAGGTCGGCAAAATCCGCCGATGGCATCATATCTTTTTCTCTCCGCGCTTAACCGGCGCGCATCCTAGCCACGCAAGTCGCGCGGGCAAGGGCGAAAAGGTGGATTTGCGGCTTATGTCAGACAAAACGACAATGCGCCGCACTGGAAGCGCGCGGCGGTATCGGCGGAATGCTGATTACCTCGAAATCGCCGGTCAGATTGCCTTGGCGCGCAAGGCGCCACGGAAGGAATCGCGGAGATAGCCCAGCGTGGCGTCGGCGTCGACCGGCTTGCCGAACAGATAACCCTGCCCGCCGGCGCAGCCGAACTGGACGAGGCGATCGGCCTGCGCTTCCTCCTCGATGCCTTCGGCGACCACATCCATGCCCAACCCTTCGCACATGGCCAGAATGGCGCGGATGATGTGTTCGGACGGACGGTCGTCGAGGATGGAGGAGACGAAGGCGCGGTCGATCTTGAGCTTGTCGAAATGGAATTCGCGCAAGCGGCCGAGCGAGGACTGGCCAGTGCCGAAATCGTCGAGCGAGACGCGGATGCCGACGCGGCGCAGATCGTCGACGATTTGCGCGGCCGAGGCCGGGTCGTTCATCAGGCCGGTCTCGGTGATTTCGATCTCCAGCCGGCGCGGGTCGAAACCGGTGCGGTCGAGGATCGCCAATATATGCAGGCCGGTGTTCTGGTCGACGAGCTGCGAGGGCGACAGGTTGAAGGACAGGAACAGGTCCTTCGGCCAGCTCCTCGCCGCCTCGGTCGCCTTGCGCAGCACAAGCTGCGACAGCGGGCCGATGATGCCGCGCTCCTCGGCGATGGGGATGAAGACGGTCGGCGGCACCGCGCCGAGGTCGCGATCGGTCCAGCGCGCCAGCGTCTCGAAGCCGATGGTGCGGCGGGTGTTGAGATCGACGATCGGCTGGAAATGCGGCTCGACCTCACCGGCCGAAACGGCGCGGCGCAGCGCCTGCTCGATGCGGGTGACGCGCTTGGCCGCCTCTTCCATTTCGCGGGTGTAGACGACGACGCGGCCGCGGCCTGACCGCTTGGCGTGGTAGAGTGCCGTTTCGGCCTTGTTGATGAGGATCTCGGTGGTCTCGTCGCCGGAATAGAACAGCGAGCAGCCGACCGAGGCCGACAGCCTGGCGGTGCGTTCGCCGACATCGTAGGGCGCCGACAGGATTTCGATCAGCATGCGGGATTTTTCCGCCGCCGCCTCCTCGGAGAACACCAGCGGATAGAGGAAGGCGAATTCGTCGGCGCCGATGCGGCAGACCGTGGAATGGCCGTCCATCGAGGCGCGCAGCCGCATGGCGACCTGGATCAGGATATCGTCGCCGGCCTTGTGGCCGAACAGATCGTTGATCGGCTTGAAGCCGTCGAGGTCGAGAATGCCGACGGTAAAAGGCGCGGGATCGTCGGCGCGGTCGCTGATCAGGCGATCGACCTTGTCGAAGAAGCGGCGATGGTTGCCAAGCCCGGTCAACGGATCGGTGAAGGCCAGATCCGTGCTCTCCCTGTTTGCCTGACCGGTGCCAAACTGAGTTTGCATCGGTGTCCCTGTTTTTTGATGTCGAAATTTATTTTCGAGACTGGCAGCAAACCCTTTAGGAAACGTATCCCGAAAATCGATTTTTCGCGACCGGCGCATGATCCCGAAGAATGGTTTCCAGTTTTCACTGGCGATCTGCCCAAACAGAAAGCCGGATGCCTTCGAGAAGCCGGCTAACCCGTGCGTCAAGCCTTTGTTTTCAAGCTGATTTTCAGCCGTTTGACTTGACGCGATAAAGCTCGAGCGGGGCGCCGCGCGTCTCCGCCACCGGTTCCAGCCAGTCCGGCACGTTGCCGCGCATCAACCCGGCCAGGAAGCCGGCCGGCGCCTTGGCCGCGAACAGCCGGCTTTCCGGGTTGCCGCGGCAGAGCGCGACAAGGCCGACATGGTGGCTTTCGACGATGGCTTTGGCATCAGCGGCCGAACCCAGCAAGGCATCGAACACGAGCAGGTTTCCGGCGACGTTGCGATGGTAGGGCCCGGCGAACACGCGATGGCCGGTGAAGGCGAGGATCGGCGAGCCGAGATTGGAGATGGCAAGCACCGTGGTGGGGGCCATCGCGCCAAGTGCGGCGAACGACGCCTTGCTGTTGCAGGGTGCATCGATGCTGGCGTCCTGGGCAGGTGCGCCGGTTGCGAAAGCGTTCGATGCGGCCTGAGCGGCGCCCGACCAGATTGCATTGACCGAGATCAACCAGGCCGCGGCCATCTTGAGCACCGAGCCGCTGGACGGGCTGGCCTCGGCCCGCTGCCGCCATTTGGCGATCCAGGCCGAAAGCGGGATCACCGCGAACGCAATGGAGAAGGTCGAGCCGCGCACTTCCCAGGCGCTGACCAGGACCGCTACCACCAACAGCGCGCCGACGAGGCTGTCCTGCCGCCGCCAGCCGCCACGGCTGAAGCGAAGCGCCATCAGGACGATCGCCACCAGCGGCGTGGCAAAGCGCGCCACCGCCCTTGCCGGATCCTCGGCGACGAGCTGGACGATCGACTGCGCCTCTTCGATATAGCCGAGCCACATCTGCTGCAGGCGCGGGTCGAGATGGGCATAGGGCGCCGCCAGGCATTGCGGGAACAGGAGCACCACGATGAGAGCGAGAGCGGCGGCAAGCAGGCCAAGCGCCATCAGGCGCCGGGCGGCCGTTGCGTTGGCGATCCTCAAGGAGGTGATGACAGCCAGTCCGGCGCCGGCAAGTCCGGTGACAGCAAACTGCACGACCGAGAATGTGTCGCATTGGGCCCGGCCCCAGGACGACATTGGGATGGTGGTGACGAAGACGACAGCCGAGACGCAGGCGACGCCGAGGCCGAAATCCCTGGCGATCGGCCTTTCGCCGTCACCCTTGCCGAGAAACAGCAGGGCGACGACGGCGCCGAGGGCTCCGGCATAGGGCGCGCTTTCCATGCCGATGGCCAGGGTCAGCGTGGCGCAGATGCCGGCGACAAAGGCGGCTAGCCGGTTTGTGGGCGCCTCGAGCAGCAGATCGAGGCTCGCCAGCGTCAGCGCCAGCTGGACATTGTGGTGATCGAGCGCACCGGGGGAAAAGATACCGATGTAATACAGGGCCGCGCCGCCAACGACGGCAGCGGGCAGCACCGCATGCGCGCCGGCAAAAGCGCGCGCGGCACGGATGATGAAGAAGATCGCGATAAAGAACTGCAGGGTGGGCCAGAGTATCTGCACGATCTGTTCGGCCAGGGTGGTGCTGCCCGTCAGGGCCGATACGGCAAGGATGGCAAGCGCCTGCGGCGCGTCGAGCAGCCGCGACCAGTGCATGACGAAGCCGCCTTCCAGCCCCATCCGGTACTGGTGCAGGTCGAACCAGCCCTGGCCTCCCATGAGGTCGCGGACTTCGACCAGTTGCAGCAGGCTGTCATTGTCGCCGGCCGGATTGGCCAGTTGCGGGAACCCGGCATGGGCATTGAGGGCCAGCAGCAGCAAGGCGGCAAGCAACGCGAACGCGATATCGGACTTCCCTGAGGAAGCTCCCTTTGCTGTGCCCATCCCGATCGCCCTTGGCGGGAATGCCGGGCCTTTCCAGGCCAATCGACACTCATGAAGTCGGTTCTAAACCTAGCCTTAACGGCTTCAATAAATAGTAAAACCGCCTGAACGAGGCCGGTTTCCGGCGCGCGACCGTGTGGTCGATAGGCTTTCGGAGACGAAAATGCCGCAAGACGTCCGCCAAGAGCCTGTCATCGCCGTGCTGCTGCCTTGCTACAATGAGGAGCTGACCATCGCCGAGGTGGTGCGGCGGTTCCGCGAAACGCTGCCGGCCGCCACCATCTATGTCTATGACAACAATTCGAAGGACCTGACGGCGCTTCGTGCCCGCGCGGCCGGCGCCATCGTGGTGCGAGAGCCGCGCCAGGGCAAGGGCAATGTGGTGCGCCGCATGTTCGCCGACATCGACGCCGACATCTATCTGATGGCCGATGGCGACGGCACCTATGCGCCTGAGGATGCGCCGCAGCTGATCAACACGCTTTTGACCGAACGCTCCGACATGGTGGTGGGCACCAGGCGCGGCGTCACAGACGATGCCGGCCGGGCCGGCCATGCTTTCGGCAACCGCGTCTTCAACAGCCTCTACAAATGGCTGTTCGGCAGCGATTTCACCGACATCTTCTCCGGCTACCGCGTCTTCACCAGGCGCTTCGTCAAGAGCTTTCCGGCCGTCTCCGGCGGCTTCGAGATCGAGACCGAAATGTCGGTGCACGCCTCGCAGCTCAAATTGCCGGTCAGCGAAATCGCCCTCGACTATGGCCGTCGTCCGGAGGGCTCGTCGTCTAAACTGTCGACCTTCCGCGATGGTGCAAAAATTCTCTGGATGTTCGCCATGCTGATGAAGGAGACGCAGCCGCTGCGCTTTTTCGGCGCCTTTTCGTTGTTCTTCCTGGCCTCGAGCCTGTTGCTGATGGCGCCGGTGCTGGTCGAGTTCGCCGAAACCGGGCTCGTGCCGCGCATGCCGACCTGGGTGCTGTCGGTCGGCCTGCTGCTCTTGTCGATGCTGGCGGCGGTGACCGGACTGATCCTTGATTCGGTCTCGCGCGGTCGCGCCGAGCAGAAGCGTATTTTCTACCTGTCCATGCCTTCCGGGCGCGTCGAGCGGCGCGCCGGCGAAGTGGTGGTGAAACCGCAGCCGGGCAAGACTCCGCGCGCGGCCTGAACAATGCAACGCCTGGTCCGCTTTGTCTTCGCCGGCGGCATCGGTTTTGTCACTGATGCGGCGGCGCTCTGGCTGCTGCTGGCCGTCACGCCGCTCGGACCTTTCGTCGCCCGCGTGCTGTCGATCGGCTTTGCGCTCTGCGTCACCTGGCAGATCAACCGGCATCTGACCTTCTCGCCCTCGCGCCGCGGCATGGCACAGGAAGGCGCCCGCTATGGCGGCGTCGGCATCGCCACCAGCGTCGTCAACTATCTCGTCTATTCCGCAATTCTGCTCGCGCTGCCGGCGGCACCACCGCTGGCGGCACTTGCCGTTGCCTCGCTGGTCGCCATGGCACTGTCCTTCCTGGGTTACTCGCGGCTGGTCTTCGACCGTTAACGGCGTGGCCCGATTGGCAGAAGGCGCGCCGACCCTTATATCGCTCTCGTCGACTGCGCTGGGGACTTGCCATGAAGCTGAAAATCGCCGTCCAGATGGACCACATCTCCACCGTGTCGATCGCCGGTGACACGTCGTTTGCGCTGTCGCTGGAAGCGCAGCGGCGCGGCCATCAATTGTTCCACTACACGCCCGACCGGCTGTCGCTGCGCGACGGCAAGGTGTTTGCCCGCATCGAGGAGATGCAGGTGCGCGACGAGAAGGGCAACCATTATTCGCTGGGCGAAAAGGTGCGCACCGGCCTGTCTGAAATGGACGTCGTCCTGCTGCGCCAGGATCCGCCCTTCGACATGAACTACATCACCACGACGCACATCCTGGAGCGCATCCATCCCAAAACATTGGTCGTCAACGACCCGGCCTGGGTGCGCAACAGCCCGGAAAAGATTTTTGTCACCGAGTTTTCCGACCTGATGCCGGACACGCTGATCACCAAGGATCCGCTCGAAGTTGCCGCCTTCCGCAAGGAGTTCGGCGACATCATCGTCAAGCCGCTCTACGGCAATGGCGGCGCCGGCGTCTTCCATCTGCTCGAAGGCGACCGCAATCTCGCCTCGCTGCTCGAAATGTTCGGCCAGCTGTCCCGCGAGCCCTATATCGTGCAGCGCTATCTGAAGGATGTGCGCAAGGGCGACAAGCGCATCATCCTGATCGACGGCGAGCCGGTCGGCGCCATCAACCGTGTGCCGGCCGAGCATGATTCCCGCTCCAACATGCATGTCGGCGGCCGCGCCGAAAAGACCGAGCTGACGACACGCGAGCGCGAGATCTGCGCCCGCATCGGGCCGTCGCTAAAAGAACGCGGCTTCATCCTCGTCGGCATCGACGTCATCGGCGACTACATGACCGAGATCAACGTGACCTCGCCAACCGGCGTGCGCGAAGTGCAACGTTTCGGTGGCGCCGACATTGCCAGCCTGTTCTGGGACGCGGTCGAGGGGAAGCGGAAGTAAGCCGTTTTCAGTTCGTATTAACCATGTTCCGCTTTTGCAACCAGGCACAATCCTGCTGCAACCCAGGCGATTGAACGTTCTTGTAATGTTCTTGATTTGACCGGGGAATTGTGATTGTCTCCCGCAAGGGCCATTCTTGGCTGATCGCATGGGTTGCGGCCCATATCCGGGGTGGGAAAATGGTGGCGCGGGTTCGCACGGTTGCTTTCCAAGGCATCGAGGCCGTGCCGGTCGACGTGCAGGTGATGATCGCGCCCGGCAAGGTCAACATGCATATCGTCGGCCTGGCCGACAAGGCGGTGGCCGAAAGCCGCGAGCGGGTACAGGCCGCACTCCATGCCTCTGGCCTGTCGATGCCGTCGAAAAAGGTCACGGTCAATCTGGCGCCCGCCGACCTGCCCAAGGAGGGCAGCCATTACGATTTGCCGATCGCGCTTGGCCTGATGGCCGCCCTTGGCGCCATTCCGGGTGACATGCTGGCCGGCTATGTTGTGCTGGGCGAACTCTCGCTCGATGGCACGATTGCCGCGGTCGCCGGCGCCTTGCCGGCGGCGATCGGCGCCAATGCGGAGGGCAAGGGCCTGATCTGTCCGTTCGCCTGTGGGCCGGAAGCGGCCTGGGCCGGCAAGGATTTCGACATATTGGCGCCGCGCAGCCTGATTGCCATCGCCAACCATTTCCGTGGCACGCAGGTGCTGTCGCGGCCGGAGGCCGGCATCCACGCCGCGGCGCGCGACCTGCCCGACCTTGCCGACATCAAGGGCCAGGAGACGGCCAAGCGAGCGCTGGAAGTGGCGGCGGCCGGCGGCCACAATCTCTTAACATTGTGGCTAATTAAACGGCGCGGCGAGATCGCGGCCCAAAAGGTCCGCTAAGCGCCATTTGCAGGCGCGTTTCCCAACTCGGCCAGGATGAGGTCTTCAACGCGCCGAACCAGAGCGCCAGCCTGGTCGCCCTGGCTCAGGAGATAAAGGGGAACCGCTTCAAGCTCCGGCAAGTGGGCATTGCCGATCAGTTCGACCAACCCTGTCGGCGCAGTCCCTACCGCCATCGATGTGATCGCAACACCCGCCTGCACTGCAGCGAGAATCCCGGCCTGGCTACTGCTTTGCACCGCGACCCGCCAAGTGCGTTGCGATGCCTCCAGCGCCGTGATCATCGTGCGGCGGAAGACGCAGCCCTCCGGATAGACGGCGAGGGGAATTGTGCCATTGGCTTCCGGCTGGAAATCCGCACTGAGAACCCAATTCAATCGGGTCATGATCTGTTGTCGAGCGGATGTCGGCCTCGCCGCCAAAGTCACCAGCGCTATGTCGATCTCCTGTCGTTGCAAAGCGGCCGCCAGTTTCGCACTGAGATCGCAAACGATTTCGAACTCGGTCTCGGCCATTCGATCACGCATATTAGCGATCACCCGGGACAGGAAGCTGAACGCGTAGTCGTCGGGCATGCCGATGCGGACCTTGGTGCGCGGCCTCTGGCTGCGTGTGGTCGATATCATTTCGTCATAGGCGGCCAGCACGCTCAAAGCCTTGGCATAGAGCTCGCTGCCCTTCGATGTCGGCTCGATCCGGTGGTGGTGCCTGATGAACAGCGGCCCACCAACCTCGGTTTCCAATATCTTCAGCCGCATGCTCATGGCGGCCTGTGTGCAAGCGAGCTTCTCAGCCGCACGCGATAACGAGCCGCGTTCGTATATGGCGACGAAACTTCTAAGCAGGCGAACTTCGATATCCATTGCAGGATAAGCATGCCTTATCCCGCGGATAAGGACAATTTGCTTGTCAAACGTAAGCCGCCTTGTGAGCATTGTCGTGGTCAAGGGAGACAATTGCATCATGATCGTTGGTTTTATCGGCCTTGGGACGATGGGGCGAAATGCGGCGCTGAATGTGCGCCGAGCCGGTTTTGACATGGTCGTCCATGACATTCGCCCGGAGTCGATGGACGCGCTTGCCGCCGTCGGCGCAAGTCGGGCTGCGAGCCCGGCCGAGGTACTCGACCGCAGTGATGTCGTGGTGACAATGGTGTTTGGCCCGAAAGAAATCCAACAGGTGGTCAGAGGCGAAAACGGGCTTTTGACGACCTCCTGTGCAGGCAAATACTGGATCGACATGACAACCAGCAGCCCGAAGCTGATGCGTGCCTTGGCGGGCGAATTCCAGGCGAAAGGTGGCGGACCTGTCGATGCGCCGGTTACCGGATCTGTGGATGCCGCGATCCGGGGCGACATGCCGATGTTCGTCGGCGGCACTGATGGCGATGTCGAGGCGGTGCGCCCCGTGATCGAAGCCATGGGTGAACTTCGGCGCGTCGGCCGCTACGGCAATGGTTACGTCGCCAAGCTCGTCAACAACCAGCTTTGGAAAATCCATGCCGCTGCCATTGGCGAGGCGATGGTGACTGCCAAACTCGCCGGGCTGGAGCCGGAGATCTGGTGGCAGGTCATGAAAGGCGGGGCAGCGGATAGTTTCGTGCTCCAGCACGACGTTCCATCCATCTTCGCTGGCCATTACGATCCCTCGTTTCCCATCGCGCTCTGCCTGAAGGACCTCGGTCTGATCGAAGAGTTGATGGCGGAGACTGGCACACGAAACGAACTTACCCGCGCTACCCATGATCGTTTCAAATTGGCGGGCGAACGCTACGGCACCAGCGCTGGCGAAATGACGGTCTGCAAGGTCATTGAGGATGATGCCAACGTGGCTCTGAGGGTTGCAGGCGACTGGGTTGCTCCTTGGGATGTAGTCCATCCAGAGAGCCGGGTGGGCCGCTCGTGCGCCAATTAAGCGGTATCGAGCGATCGCGTTCCGAAGCGTCCGCTTTGCGCCTCAAATCAAGCCGTTGCCCTCGTTGCTGATGAGACCCAAGAGCTGCAAGTTGCATTAGGCGGCCGGCGCGAGATCAAAGCCGCCTTCATCAAACACCTCCAGTTGCGCTGGCCTTGGCAGTGACCCGTCGCCGTTCAGGCGAGCGAGAAGATGGGCCACGGCGAGCACCATCTCGGCGGCGTCATAGGGTTTGGGCATCGACGCGATTGCGACGGTCTTTGCCGAGCTAGCCCGGCTGACCTGGCCGCTGATCAGCAAGACCGGTATCCCGAGAGCTTTCAGATGCTCGGAGAGTTTGATGCCATCGTCACGCCCGGCGAGCCGGATGTTAACTAACGCCAGATTGGGCTTCTCGGCCCTGGCGACTTCAAGCGCCTCGGCGTTACGGTCCGTCAGGTTGAGGACCTTATATCCTGCATCCTGCAGTTCGTCCCGCAGGACCGTTGCTACAAGCGCTTCGTCCTCGACAATCATCAGGGTCTCGGTCGTATTGCTGTTTTGCGCTGCCGTCATGATCATTCCTCTGTTTGTCAGCTGCAGATCGCGACTGACGCCGGACGCACCGCTGCACGCGGCTCGCCCGCCGCTTCGGGCTCGCCTCCCACCAAGGCGACCTGGGTATGCGTGATGGAAACCTGGGTTCCCGGGTGCTCGGGAGTTATCTCGACCAAAGCACGCAACTGTCGGGCCAGCGCCGCGACGATGCTCGTACCCAGGCCGGTCCGCACCGGCACGGTCGGCGGCATGCCGACGCCGTCGTCGCGCACGCACAGGATCCAGTTCGGCCCGTGGAAATTATAGTCGATGGTTATCTTTCCTGGTCGTCCATCGGGAAAGGCGTGCTTGAGCGCGTTGATCACGAGTTCCGTGACGATCAGGCCCAGGCTCACCGACACCCTGGCCTCGACCACACCGTCTCCACCTTCGACAATAAGTGAAATCTGATCGACGTCGCCGATCATCGAAGCCGAGATGCTTTCACAGAGCTGGGTGAAATAGGCGTGCACTTCGATGTCGCCGTCTCTCGAGGTGGACAGCAACCGTTCAAGCGCGGCCACGGACATCACCCGATGATGGGCATTCTCGAGATGGCCGCGCGTCTCCTCCGACGTGGTGGTTCGCGCGTTGCCTAGCAAAACGCTGGCGATGATCTGCAGACTATTGGCGACCCGGTGGCGAACCTCCTGCAACAGGACGCGATTTTCGCGGGCGGCCTCTTCCTTCAGCGTCGTATCGGCCCGCGCGTGCGTGACATCTGAAACGGCGACAAGGATGCGCGTTTGCTCCAGATCCAGATAGTCCAGCCGTCTGGCCTGGACGATCAGATGCTGAACTGGCCGCTGCAGCCGTTGGAGATTGATATCATGGGCGTCAGCCGAACCGTCCCCCGCCAGTGTCGTTGTCATCAAGGATCGCAGTTGGAGGTTATCCCATTTGCCGTCATCCAAAGTGTAAAGCGGTTGGCCGGTCAGCTGCGCCGCGTCTGCGCCGAAAACCGAGCAAAAAGACGTGCTCGCCGCGATGATGGTGAGCTCACCGTCTAGAAGCAACAGCGGTGCTGGCGAGGACGTGACGATAGCTAAGGTCAGGCTGAGCGCTACGTCTTCGGGACTATGTTTTTTGGCAGACATGAACAGCCTTCGGAAAACCGGAAGGCTCGCGGAGCGAAAGCCAGGGGCCGGGGGGTCGCGAGCGTCAGAACGTGCGTTGGTCGACACCCTTGGAAGCGCTCACGTAAATCCATAACGGATGAGGGCGTGCAAAGTTGCGCCAATGAAACAATGTTTATGTGAGCGTATCAGACATGGCTTCCTAAAAGCCGCCCGTCCTTTGTCGGCCAGAAACGGACCTCTAGCCGGCTGCTATACCGCTGCACGAAGGGCGTGGAGCCGGCAGCCACCACAACCTGACATTGTGGCTAATTAAACGGCGGGCTCTTAGGGATCGTTAGACGTTAGACGCTTCAGCGCCGCCTTTACGATCGCGCCCTGATCGGAGTGATAGCCAACTTGAGCGTAGGCCGCCTTCAGGCCGCCGAGCCGACGGCGGAAGAACTGGCTGGTCGGTATGGTAGGATCTGCATCAATGACATCTATCGACAGGTGGCCGTGCTGATCCATCAATCGTCGCAGGTGATCCAGAAGCTGTTCATCCGTGATGCGGCTGCCGTCTTGGTTGAAGCGGATTGACGCTTTATTGGCACCCTTGTCATGCCGCTCACGCTGATTTCGTAATGAAGCTGCACGGCGGCTGGTCATATTCACTTCGCCAAAACCTGCCAAGTGACACGCGTTGGCAAGACCGCCGAACCTCCGAATAAAATATCTGGCAGTGGGCGAATGGACATCCTTGTTGATGATCGCCGGCGTCAGGTGCCCATGCTCGGCGTAGATGCGACGCAGTTCGTTGAGAAGATCCTCGTTGGTGTAGGGTTTGCCGTCGGCGTTTAGTTTCCATCGGGTCGGCATTTCATAGCCGACTGACAGATAAGCCGCGTACAGGCTCCCGTAGCGTTTCCGCAATGCCTGAGGCAGAGGCAGGTACGGACAATCATGCACGAGTGAATATGTCAGGCGCCCGTGCTGTACATAAAGCCGAGTAAGACGTTCATGGAGGTCTTGGTCACTCAGGCGCACCCTGGTGATCTCTTTCAGCCGACGCGCCGCAGCTTTAAATAGTTTTATAGGAATGATGGGCTCCATCATTTCAGAACGCGACCACGTCTCGGGCAGAGTCTTGAAAGGTCGGCCCAAATTGTTGAGCTGCCGGCCGAAGACGTAGCGGCCGATGTAGATTTCGTTTCTCAGGAGGTTACGGATGGTGCCCAGTGACCAATCGCCACCGTGGGTGGATGTGCGCCCCTCTGACGCCAGCGCTTTTTCGATCTCGGCAAGGCGCATTTTTTGATCGACGAACATTTGGAAGATTCGACGCACAAGATCCGTCTCCTCCTTCGGCCCATGGGTCAGAATGACCCGATCGGTGATGATCGCTTTGCGTTCGCCCGGCTCCAGTATCATACGGCGAGTGCCGCCCTCGTCGACCAGCTGCCGCCTGGTTCCGTAAGGAGGATCGCCGCCTTGCCTAAAGCCAAGCCGCGCCTGTTGGCGTTGCGCGCGCGATACCTTTCTTGAAAGCTCCCGGCTGTATTCTGCCGCCATGACGCGCTTTATCTGCTTGACGATCGCGGACGTCGCGCTGCCATCGTTTTCAAAGGCCTCGGCACAATAGGCGACCGAAACGCCAGCCTCTCGGCACAGAAACTCGTAGTGGGCTGACTGATCCACGTCCTGGAATCGCCCCCAACGGCTGATGTCCAGAACAAGAACAACCGTATAGGGCGCCTTGCCGCCCATCACGTCGCTGAGCAGTTGTTTGAGGGCCGCTCGTCCCCGCAGTGACAGGGCGCTTCGTCCCGCATCCTTGTAGGTTTCCACGATCTGATAGCCACGGGATTTGGCGTAGGCCGCAATTCCTGCGCTCTGATTGTCGAGGGAATAACGTTGGTGTTCGGTGGACATGCGTAGGTATTGCGCAGCCGGAATTGACCCGGTGCGTGCGACTGGCAGTTTCAAAGCTACTTTTCCTCGGGAGTCGGCGGCGTAAGATCTGCCTCGGGGAGTAACCGAAGCATGGCAACAGTCAAGGGACAGACTTCCGCCCCGGCGAAGCCGATATTTTCACGGAGCGCGACCGCCATATGGCAGAACGTCCTTGGGAACCTCCCCCTGCGCATTCAGGCCGTATGTATGTGGGACAGCCGGTGGAGGATTCACGCTAAGATTGTGGCTCGGCGCATAAAGCTCGTGGCCCAAATGAGCCCCTGCCACATCGATCGACTCAGCCGAATTTCAGGTGAGGAATGCGGCCACGCTGGCTGGGGTATAGCCGGCTTCGTCTTCCTGTAGGTCTGCCACTAGGTCGGCAAGCTTCGAGTGCCGGCCCGCCTCGACAAGCCCCTGGAAATGGGCAGCGAGCGTGCTCGAGCGTTTGATCAGAACGCGATACCTGCCCAGGAAAACATAAGGTTTGCTTTTGGGCGTGACGAAGTCACGCAGATATATCGCGCCAGTCCAACGCCCCTGCACCTCCACCAAAACCTGCGCTGGCCGCGATACATCCACCCTCTCAAGCTGAACGACCTGAATGGCAAGCGGGCCAAACGGCTTAACTTGTGCGAAGGTCACGGTACTATCGGGATCGGCATCGAAGAGCCACGAAGCTGAACGGTCTTGCTCCATAACGAAGCTGATCCCAACAGCGTTGGTCATGATTTTTTGCACGAGACGGGCACCTGGCTCGCCTTCGGTTTCGTGCATGACCATGCCGTTAGGCGTTTGGGCATAGAGGTGCTGCTGCGTGAAGCAGACTATGCCGGTCAGCGTTTGGAGTTCGTCGGCCCTGACATGAATCGGATCGCCGCCACGGAGTGGGTAGAGCTTGAAGGGTGCAAGGTCTGGGAAGCGACGTACGGCCTCAAAGAGTTCGTCCTTCGTGAAGGAGTCATAGACATTCCCGCCATGCATCGCGGCCTGACGCCGTAGCTCCGCTATCGTTCCGAGGTCCTGGCCGTTGGTGTGCTGCAGGAAGGCGCGATAGCCATCGTGGACAAGGTTAGTGACATCTTTGGCAAACTCCGCGGACGTCGAGTTCTCGATGAGTTGGCGACGATCGAGTGAAAAGGCAATGCCATCCGGGGTAGTGCGATTAGCGAGGTAGGCGCCGACGCGATCCAAATCGAAACAAAGGTGCGTAGTGCGCAATGGCGCTCCGAACCCGCAGATGCTGGTGCGCGAATGTCGCAGCCCAGGCAACGCATTCATCAACGATTGACGATCATTGAGGAGGAAGGTCGGCTTGCCGTTGACTATCCGGTAAGCGATGAGAAGCGAGAGGTCGGTTTTGCCTTTGCTGTCGCGCCAAGGGAAGAGTCGGATGCCGTGCTCGTCGATAATCTTGCCGCGACTGCCAAGCACAGCCTCATCGGGGACATCGGGCACGACGTTGGGAATGGCTATTTCCTCATCATCCGTTCGGAAGGTCACCGGGATTTCAGAACAGAGAATTTGTGCTCGGGCGCCGGTAAAGACGTCGTCGATGATGATGTCTTCGCGAAGCTGGATTCGCACCGTGGTTCCGCATGGCCGTGTGATCGGGCGGAAGACGGTGTATTCCTTGAGGTGGTCGAGGGAGACATCAAAAGCCGTTCCAACGGCTGCCTCCGCCGCTTTGGGGTCGCCGCGATAGGGTTCGAAGGAAGCCGTCTCGACGTGCGCGATCTGCGCAAGAGTAAAGACGGACCAGAAGCCGACGCCGAAGCGGGCGATGGGCGCGTACCCGGCGCTGGTGTAGCCCGGCTCGGCCGACCGGCTGCTGCCAACGGTGAGAAGGTTGTTGAGGATGACGCGCTCGGTCATGCCGCAGCCGTTGTCGACGACCACGATCTCGCGATGTTTGCGATCGAAGGTCACGGAGACCCGGGGCTCATAGACGTCGGCTTGGCTCGAATGGTGTCTCCGATATCGGCAAGCCTCGACGGCATTCTGAAGCAGTTCACGGATGGCGAGCCCACCGCTTTCTCGCCAGATTGCGTTTGAGGAGATGAGGTCGATGACGCTGCGCTTGTTGAGCCGCACGCCGAGACGTTCGAATCGGCCGTTGGGGAAGGCGAGGTTTCGGATGAAGGGTTCGGGTCGAATGCGAAGCCTCGGCGTGCTCAATCGCCGCTCAAGATCGCAATAACCTCGTATCCAAGCCTCCATCTGGTCGAAAGTGAGATGGGCCAGGGCCAGCACCTCTTCCTCACTAAAGGTGCCCGATACGATCACTCGACCGTCGGTGTCCACTGCGAGGCTGTCGCCGACACAGATGTGCTTCATATTCTCGAGATAGGAGATGCGGGCCTCCAAACTTGGATCCGTGGCAATAGCTGCCAGGACTCCGTCAACTACCCGCGTTTCGCTGAACTCCAGTGCGTCTGCTACGCACATTATGATGGCAAGCTGGCGAACGTCGATCGGCTTTTCCTCGGCCGCGTAGGACGGCGCAATTGTGGCCTCGAGCTCGCCGATCGAGAGGTTATGGGCGCGCATGATTTTGTCGAGAGCGTCCACGAGATTGATCGGCACTTGGAGGCGCGCCGCGTTCTCTTGGATATATGACCCACCGCGTTTCGAGTGCTCGCGCCGCAGGAACGATTGGAGCCGAGGATTGGTCTCCCAGTCAGGTCCTTCCGTAAGGCCGAGGGCTTTTAGCAACTGGTCGGCCTCGCCGGGGAACACCGTCATCCCTAAGTCGTGGGCGTAAGCGGCGAGGATGATGAGGTAGATTTCGGCAGCGGTGAACGATTGTGGTTGAGTGTCATCGAGGCATCCGAGCGCGATAACCTGCTCGACCCGGCGCAGCACGCGAAAGCCGTGATGGGCGTCGTGCCGTGTGTAATAGGGGAAGTGCTTGGCCGTGCTCGCCAACATCGGCGTGATCGCCTCGAGGAAAGTGATGGCGCGCTGGGCGTATGCAGCGTCGAGTTCGACAAGTCGCTGGTAGAGGCGTGTAGAACGAAGTTCCACCAAAGGCTCACGAATATCCACGCCTGTTAGCTCCCTCTCCTAGCTGGCGACTCTGTGCGGTCATGAGTCGTTAGGTCGAGCACTGTGTTATCCAAGCGACCTTCCGGCGTCAAAAGTGTGCCGCGAGAACGCGATAGGTTACGAATTGTGTCCTGAGACCTACCCAACTGTGAGCTACTTTGGGTGTGGTGCAGCCGCACTTACAGGCGTGATTACGTTGGGGAGGCAGGTCCGTTAAGCGTGAAATGGCGTCGTCCAAACGTCGATTTGGAATGACCGCAAGGGGCCGTTAGCCGGCTGGCAACCCTCAGAGCCCAGGCTGTTGGATTATGGTAACCTTGGAGGTGCCTGCTACACAGCGTTAATCGGTGGCACCACCGCTTTGATGGCAGCCCTGAGTTCTGGCTTTCTTGGGTCCTTAATCGCCCTGACGATCCAGGCTGTAAATACGTCTTTATGGACGCCGCGAAGGTAGCGTGCGGCAGTTGCGATTATGTGATCTTTGTGATCGTAGACGCGAAGCAGCGCTGATATGTCATCGTCAGTGATTGCCTTGATGATCGCGTCACGCACCTCTTTGGCGAGGGCGGCCACGTTGATCGTGGCGATCCGAGCCGTGAGCTCGGCGCCGAGCTCGGCCTCGTCCCTCACATCCTCAAAGCTGACTATCTTGAGCGCCCGATCGATTCGTCGCCGGCAATGCTCCACCGCGATCGCGGTTTGAACGCCGGGCTCCGAGGCCTTATTGAACAGATCGGCCTTCAACTTTGACAGCCGAGTAATCTTCTCTGCCTCGTTGTGCGACTCATGGTCGAGAATAGCGCTCGCAACGCTTGGCAACAGGAAGAGGTTTTCCACACGGAGACCGGCAGCACGAAGATATCGTCTCCGGCGAGACTAGCTAAGTCCGCCTCAGTTCGAGAATCCGCATCCACAAGGCCGGCACAGGTAACCCTAGTGAGCGACGCGTTGGCACGCATGGTGCGGACCGACCGGATGACCTGCTCGCACCCTCCGCGCGCCACGACCGTCAGATTGGGGTAGCAGGCTCGGTAGATCGCCAGATCAAGGCTGGTACCTTGGCCCTCTACAAACAAAATCGGACGACGACTACCGAGAATCAGAGTGGTGAGTTGCTCGTCGAAACCGCTGTCGTCGGGAACCTCCTCGACGACCCAACTCGCTGGCGACGAGAAGGAGCGCACGACGAGTTTGCGCCCGGTCTTGCTGGCGGCGAACTCCAAATCGTGGGTGATTAAGACGAACGCGCAGTCTGGTCGGCTTGCCTCCAATTCATCCCAAAGACGTCCGAGCACGGCACGATGAACGTGCAACTCAGGTTCGTCAAAAATGATAACACCTGTGGGCGCGAAAAGGACTTGACCGATCATGTAAAAGATAGCGCGCTCGCCGTCGCTCATTTGGCCGGCGCTGTAAGGTGCGACATTCCCGCCGCCTACAGGCTCAACTTGGATATCGTCTGCCGTAATGATCAGGCGCTTGGTGGGCAGCACTCTCTCCCACATTGCAGCCAGCTGCTTGAACTTCGTGCTTGCGGGTTCGCTAACAATCCCTTTGTAACGATCCGTTAATTCACGTACGGCGATGTTGTTCTGCTCAGCATAGAGCCACTGTAGCAAAGCGTCAAAGTCGTTTAGCAGATGAGTCGAGGAGTTCGATCGCCAGCGATTGCCCTCGCGATAAGTCGGTATGTCTTGCTGGGCATATTGATTGGTTTGAGGAGAGTCGATCCCAGACAATAGATTAAATTTGCTTTGGATCTCGCTGACCTTAACGACGTTAGGGTTCAGAGTGAGGGCTCGGTGAGCGCTTACGCGGTGTGCGTCGACGCCAGCCCATTGTTCTAACCAACTAGCCAGCCGCGTTTTGCCGCTGCCGTTGGCACCAACAAATATCGTCGTCTCGCCAGCGCTGAGTTTGAGGGAAAAGTCTGCGCTTGGAATTTGAACGTCTAGCGGGAGTGGCATGTCGTCAAAATGGCATTATGCTGGTGGCGCGTCTAGTGCAGGCGACCACAGGTAGAGCCGGTTAGCGCGCTCGTCCAACGACGGCTTCCAAGGATAACTCCGAGCGTACGGGACGGCAGATGGAGGCGCGAAGCGGTCGTTCGCATTTTGGAAGCCGCATGCGGGTCCGGGATCAGGGCGACCTTAACCGGCGGGTGTTCGATGCTCACAGATTCTGGTAGCCATTTGATCTCTTCGGGAAGGCGCCGAGGATATAGCCTCACCCAGACACTGACTCCTACGACATCGTGGCATTCCTTCACCGAGCCGTGCAGGGATCGCCCAGAGCTGAGAAAGTGCTTCTTCGACTTGCGATCGACACCGCCGGAGTCCCAGCGAGTTGAGTCGCCACCGACTTGAGAGAGTCGTAGCGCGCTCTAGACGGCTAAGGGTCGTCAGTCGGTCGACGGGTCGACTACTGTAACACCTTGCCTAATAAACGGCGGGGGGCGATCGGAAGCCAAGAGGCGCGCTGGTCTTTAAGAGGCTGCGAATTCATTTCCATTCAGGCTCATACGCGTGGGTCGAATGTCGGGACGGAATGAGCTCGCTATGTCAGGGCAGGCCAACAGGAGTATGGTTTCCAATATTAGCCCCCCGAGTCGTTTCCAAACGGACTTCCCTTGAAACACCATTTCAATCCTGCGGTCTCTATCAAACCGTGGGCCGGAACGGACAAGCTCGTCTGTCAGATGCGCTTGATCAATGGCCGAGTCGTTCATGGCCGCATCCATCCGAATGCTACCGGCTACGAGCGCGACCTGTACAAGACGAATGGCTTGACGCCGGAGGTAGAGCAGCACCTTGAGGTGAATTTTTTCAAGCCGGTCGACACTGCTGCCGAGCTGGCACTACGGAAGATGCTCGCTTGGGACAAGACGCTGTGGACGCCCGAGATGAGGAGCGCTTGGACACGTTACCTCCTTTCGCTACGCTTCCGTAATCCGGACACTGTCAACGATCTCAAAGCACACGTGCTCAACATATGGTCGGCAGCGCGGGAGAGCATCAGGAAGAACTTCGCCAATTGGCGACGTGACAACGATCCCCATACCTGGGACGAATTCGAGAAGCTGCTCGACCCGGCTGCCCCGCACATCGGTGCAACTAACCTGATGATCCGGATCATCGACAACGATAAGATCGGGCCGACGATTTTCGGCATGCACTGGTCGATCCACAAGCTCGTCGATTCCAAGGTACCGCTGCTGACTTCGGACCGCCCGCTCGACTGGCCGGCCGGTCTCTCATCCCCGAAGGCCTACATCGCCCTTCCAGTCTCGCCGAAAACGGTCTTCCTGGCTTCTAACGACTCCGGGATGCAGCACTGGGCAAAATCGCAATCGCACACCCAGATCGCCAAGGGCCTGAACAAGAGCGTCGTAACCCAGGCGCGCGAATACGTGTGGGGCACCGACGGTCGACAGATCGAGTTCGTACGGAAGCACTTCGGGACGGCATCGATCTACTCGGCGATCACCGCAGCTCAGAAAGCGGCGTCACTGCGCGCAGCGACTGGAGAGAAAGTCGACCCAGCGGCTTGAGCGGCGCTCGGCAGATCTAAGACGGCGGTGCGCGGCGAGCAGTTCCTCTAAGAAGCGGCGATGACGAGGATCTTCGCCATGTGCTAGGTGGTGTGGCACTGTGACTGACTTCGCGGGAGAGTGCGCAGGAGTGAACATCGACGGTGAGGACTTGGATTGGGCGCCGATGGACGCCGCTTTCAACAGCTTGAGCAACAGCTTTGTTGTCGGGGAACTCGAGCGAGCCTTTCTGGTGCAGGGTATTGACCCGACCAAGGCAAATCGTGCGGCGACGCGGTATTTGCAGTCGATGCGAAAGCATGGACGAGCGCTCTATATACGCAAAGCATGGCTCAAGTTGAGAGAGTACGGAGAGCCTTGGCTGAACCTGCGACTGTGAACACTTGGTGAGCGATCTGCTCTCATAAAATCTGAATTAAGTGGCAGCCTTCCTTGGGCAGCTAGTTCCTCGGCGAAGCCTCAAAACCCGCATTCTGGCTCACCGACGCCTACTTCGCGTCGTCGTCCGGTCTGACCAAATCGACATGGCTTACGCCCAGGGCTTGGGCAATTTTTAGCACCGTCTCGACACTGGGATTTCGCTGCCCGCGCTCCAAGCCGCTGACATATTGCTGGCTGATGTCCGCCCGCTCAGCGACCTGCTCCTGCGTTAACTGGGCGGCCGCGCGCAGCCGCGCGAAGTTTCTGCCGACCAGCTTGCGCATATCCATGCGCGCGAAAATCGACGGTTTCGGCCCGAGAGTTTATCAACTATAATATGTAAATGGCAGGGTGACGTCGGGGTTTTTTTATGCAGTCCAAAACGAAACAGGATGTGGTGCGCTGGATCGAGTCAGAGATGGTCAACGCCGATGCCGAACATAGGCTTTACCTGGAAGCCATCATGGCATTCCTGCACATGCCCCCTGATCGACGGGATCACATGTCATGGCAAATAGGGGATATCGAGTTTGCCCCGGATCGCCCGGTAGACTCCGGGGGGCGATGATATGGCCGATTGGATTGACAACGACACGTTCATTTCCAATGACGGCAAGGTTGTTAGGAAAGGGTTCTACCATGATGATGCCGGGGTGTTGCGGGCATATTTTGGCCCGAAGCCCTTGCAACCGCCGCCATCTCTCACAGCTGTCAGTACGCCAACCTTCGTGGGCTACCCTGCGCCTTACGAACGACGAAGGCCCGAACCATACTTCGAGCACAGGACCAGGGTGGACACTGCACCCTGGTCCCAGCCCGACCCTAAGCCAACCTTCGTGCCTTACGAACGACCAAGGGCTGAACCATACTTCGAGCATAGGTCCTCGACAGACACCGAGTCCTGGCCCGCGCCGGACGCCGAGCCCCGGTCAAACCAGTATGTCGAGCCCACCGGTGCCGGCCTGTCATGGCTAGGCGTACTCGCCATCGTGATTATCACCTCGATCGCAACGGCAACGTACATGTCATTCCTGAAGAATGATGGAGCCGGCGCCACTCAGGGGCAATGCTCGCATGCTGAATGCTGACTAGGTTGCAAGGCTTCTTGACGGCAACTGATGCGCGCTTCTTTTCGCACCTCATTACGCGGAACGTGTCCCAGGCGTCTGACTTGTATGTTGCAGTCCATTAGGCCTTGGCCGTGTGGACCGGTCCCCTGACTCGACAATTCCCGGTCCACATAATCGGCATGTACTTTGGACCGGGACGGTATATAGCCGCCGATCCTATTGGACCGGAGAGGGCAGATGCTTGTCGGATATGCGCGAACTTCGACTTTTGAACAGGAAGCCGGCTTGGCCGCCCAGGTTCGTGACCTGAGCCGCCTCGGTTGCGAGAAGATCTATAAGGAGCAGGCGTCGGCTCTTGGAATCCGAACAGCGCTGGAAGAAGCGATCGAGTTCTGCCGCGAGGGCGATACGTTTGTCGTCACAAAGCTAGACCGGCTCGCCCGCTCAGTTAAGCACATGTGGATGGTTCTCGACCGCCTCCAAACGAAGATGGTGGCCGTGAGGATTGAGAACCTTGGTATCGACACCGGCACACCAACCGGCAAGCTGATGTTGAATATTCTCGGCGGCGTGGCGGAGTTCGAACGGGAGATGATGCTTGAGAGGCAGCGCGAAGGCATTGCCAGAGCCAAAGCCGCAGGACAGTACAAGGGACGAAAGCCTACAGCGCGAGCACGACACGTCGAAATTTTCGCCCTGCGCGCTGAAGGGTTGAGCATGAACGTGATTGCCGCCCGGCTAGGTATTGGAAAGGGGTCTGTCGCAAGAGCGATCAGAGGTCTTTAGCCGGGTGTTTTTTCACGCTTGTTTTCCATTGCGGAAACGTCGTCTACACCCGAGAGACGCGCGGACACGCTGAGACGTTGTTGCTTTGCCACGGCCACGCCCGCTGAGCCAAGGCGGCGCGGCGGGATGTTGCCTAGGCGGTCGATTGGTCGGCTCCGAAAACGGACTAGAAATCATCCCTCGTGAGGAGGTCGACAATGTAGGCGTGCTCATGCGTTAGCCCCTCATTCAGAGTCATACGCATCGCCAGGTGTGAAGGCACCTGAAGCATCGAACTCTTTTCGCTGCCTCGCGCGTGCCCTTCGAAAACGGTGCACTTATCGAGGACCTCGTCAGGCAGCCGCCCGCCTTTGGGCTGACCCATGACGATACAATAAATGTCGCGATTCAACATATCCTCCAGGTTCCCAATTGCCGTAGGAACATCCCAGTCGCCGAGGTAGACGAAAACTGCGTCGGGCTTTACTCTGTCGAGGAGAACGGGCAAGTCGACCGGTTCACTCACTTCGATGGCGTCACAGCCGTAAGCTTTCAGCAACTTGACGGCGTCGTCGGGGCCATTCCCATCCAAGCCGATAACCAGCCAAGACGGCCGAGGCCGCTTTGCGCTGAATTCCTTTTCTTCCTCGAAGATTTTCTTACGGTCTTCGGCCAGTTCGCGCTCTTTCTTCAGCCACGCGAACATCGTCGATTCGAACATGAACGGGTGACCATCGGCATCGACATCGATCGAAGGACCCCATCCTTTTCGATACATAAAATAGAGTGTGTCTTCGGTCATCCTGACATAGCCAAATTTGCGCAACTGCCTGACCACTTCGGCAAGGCTCAACACGACATCGCCTTCTTTCATAAATCCTCTTCTTCCGTCGATTGAACGGCAATCTAATGGCCGATTGTCTTCGGCCGTTGGTGGGGACGTCGACTCTATCGGCCGACGGCATGGCGATATCACACGTGAAGCAAAGCTCAAATAAAAAAATTGTCTACATTTCTTTCGTGGGCTTTTGTCGTTGTTTTTGCTTTACGCCGGACCTGTCATCCCCTATATAGCCGATCATGTATCGTGATATTCTTGGTTGGCGCGGCCGACAACTTTATAAGCAAGGCTTGGTCGAGCTGGTGGCCGGCATGCCCGGCCTCGCCTTCAACGTCACCGCTGGCCTCCACCCAGGAGCGTCGCGAACGGAAGTGGAGGCTGCGCTTCGCGGGTGGGTCGCGCGAGTGAATCGATACTATCTCGGCCGAAACTGGCTCAGGCAACCCAGCAAGGGCACAAGCGGCATTGTGTTCTTCGAGGACAGACCGCACAATCACGCACACGCAATAGTTGCGCCGCCATTGGGCGCGTCATTTCTGCACTTTGAACTTTACGGGCGGTTTTGGTTCGAACCTTATCCGGCAAAGGAACTGGCATCATTTTATCCGCGCCCAGTCCACCATCGTGGCAAGATGCTGATCCAGCGGCTGGGCCGAACCAAGGAAGATCTTGATCGTACCGCTGGGTACAATGCCAAGAGAATCGAAAGGGACTTCCGCGCCATCACCGCGTGGAAGATGATAAACGACCTCGGCCGTCAGTAAGCCTTATTCATTATGATCGCCATGAGCAGGCCCTTCGCCACGCGTCGGTTCTGTTAAGGCCAAATGGGCCCACTTCTTGGCTCCCGCTAGGGACCCGAGAATGGTTTAGTATTGTCAGAAAGCCCTCCTTCGAAAGCGTACCATCCTTGGAAGGGGTAGACGAACGCTGACCCACCGTTGGCGGTGTCCAAGGGTTTGAGCCATGACTACTTCGACAAAGTTGTTCCATGCCTCCAACCGAATACCGTTGGCCGCACATGACCAAGACCGATGCCGGTCAGGTTGAAAAGCATCCGGTGCTCGACCAAAGACCCTGTCCACATCAAAACAATCGATATACTGAGGTGCCCCTGCGAAAGGGATGTGCCATGTGGATATGTTTCAAGGAAGGCTTTGTCTCGGCAGTTCAGAACCCAGACGATCCAGACGATCTGGTGGTCAGGGCCAGGAACGTCCGGCATCTAGAGGCGCTGTTTCCGAACCATGAGATCGTCATGTCACCAGATGCCGACTATGCTTGTCGGGCCTATATCCCCAAGACTGAATTCGGCGCTCTGTTAGCACGTAAATCTGCGGCAATCGATTACCAGAACTTCAAAGCCAGCGTGATGGATCGGCGGCTTCATCAGCTGTATGCCGAGTTCTGGCGCCTTCATTTGCGCTACCAATGGAGCGGCGGCGTCTAACCTTTCCGGCTCGATGGGTAAATCGACCGAAAAACATCACTTTCGCCAACAACCGGTTTATCCGCCCGTGGCCGTACGACCCGATTGTTGCCGTCCTTGAAGAAGACGTCGAACTGTCGCGCCGACCGGTCGTGTGGTTCGTCATCCATTCCCGCATCTCCGTTGCCATAGACACTGTCATGCTGTGCCTTCGATAGCTCGACGACGTTTTCGGCACGCGGCTGCCTGTCGCCCAGTGTGGCAACTTCGATTACAGAGATCAGGGACTTGAGCCGCCCGGCCACCTTGGTGCGAAGCCGGTACCTTTCATCGTCCCCGCCAGACCGCAGCTCGGCTATTAAGGTTTGAATTTCTGCTCGGCTCTGGACGAAGCTGGCCACTTCGACATCAAGCCGACGACGCTCTTGCGCGAGTTCATCAGATTCCATTGACAAAGCTTCTATCTCGCCCTGGATCCGGGCGAGCTCGCCCTTCAGGAAGTCAGACGGCATGTCCTGATCGAGTAGTAACCGAAACGTCCGGTCTCGCTCCCTTTCGAGTCGAACGAGGCTGCCTTCGGCCGCCTGCATTTTCCTCTCGACCGCTTGTCGATGGCCCGAGCCATCCTGAGCGCGAAGGAATGATCCCAGATCGATCTCCTCAACGAACGTCAGGAACGATGCCTCGAAGTCGTCGTAGCGCCAAGCCATGTTGTCACAGCCAAGCCCACGTCGTGCATTGTCACAGGCTAGGTACGTACCGCCTTTTGGGAGTGAGCCTTTATTGATGAAATGCATTGGTGCAGCGCAGTAGGCACAGCGTGCTAGCCCCGAAAACAGGTTGCTGACAAACTTGCCTTTTCGTCCAGCTCCGCCGATCCGGCGCTGAAAACGGCCCGACTGGACGCGCAGGAACAGCTGTTCGTCTACGACTGCCGGAAAGTAGTTCTGGACGGCCGGCCCTGCGGGAACGCGGCGGCCATCAACGATCTTGTGCGGCTGGTACTCGCCAATGGCCGCGCGACCGGTAAGAATTTTCCCGACGTAAGAGGTCTGCCAGCCCGTCGATCTACCAAACGGCTCGACGCCTGACTTGTTCAACCTTCTTGCAATCGCGTAGCTGCCGAGGCCAGATGCCGCATCCTCGAATATCGATTTGACGACGCTGGCGCGGTCGGGATCAATATTGAAGGACGCTCGGTCCATTGACAAATGTAGCCATGCCGGAGCCAAAGCGGTCAGCTTCTTCTCATCTATCGTTTTGCGCTTGTTGCCCCAAGCTGCGCTTAAGCGGCGGCTTTTGGTCTGCGACTCTTCGTGCGCTCGGCTCATGATCGCCAACGACACAACTAACTGACTGAAGTCGGTTGTCTCGGCCGTGTAGACCTGGCCATCGGCAAGGGTAACGAGCTTGACGCCGGCCTTAATCAAATCTGTAAAGACCGAGAGTGACGTGAAAACGTTTTGCCGGCTAAGTCGATCAAGGGACTCAACCAGCAGGTACGACCCGGAGGGCACATCTCCGCTCTTCACCGAATTTAGGAATCGACCAAGGCTGGACACATCGGACAGATTGGCTCCCCGGAACGCCGACACACCGAGATCCTCTAACTGAAACTCTTTTACGAGATCCAGATCGTGATCCTTGGCATAGGCCTCGGAGAGTTCAAGTTGCCGACGGCGGCTGTCTCCTCTCAACTGAATGTCTGTCGACATGCGTATGTAGGAATATGCCCGAGGGCGAATGGGTGCCGTTTTTGCCATAACCGGAGGCACTAACGGGTGTGTGACAGAGTGTCAATTAATTGACCATAATGTCTTGATGGTTGGCCCACCAGGCTCCGGCAAATCGATGCTGGCGCAGCGGCTGCCGTCGATCCTGCCGCCGCTGGCGCCGAAGGAATTGCTGGAAGTCTCGATGATCGCTTCGGTGGCGGGCGAGCTCGGCGAAGGCAAACTGACCGACCGGCGGCCGTTTCGCGCGCCGCACCATTCGGCCTCGATGGCGGCGATGGTCGGCGGCGGTCTGCGCGCACGGCCGGGCGAAGTGTCGATGGCGCATCACGGCGTGCTGTTCCTCGACGAGTTCCCCGAATTCACGCCGCAGACGCTCGATGCGCTGCGCCAGCCGCTGGAGACCGGCGACTGCATGATCGCGCGCGCCAACCATCGCGTCACCTATCCGGCGCGCATCCAGCTGGTGGCGGCGATGAACCCATGCCGCTGTGGCATGGCCGGCGAGCCGGGCTATCGCTGCCTGCGCGGCGAACGCTGCCGCACCGACTACCAGGCGCGCATTTCCGGGCCGCTGCTCGACCGCATTGATCTCAGGATCGAAGTGCCGGCGGTCTCGGCCAGCGACCTGATACGGCCCGATCGGGCGGAAAAGAGTGCCGCGGTCGCGCTGCGCGTCGCCCGCGCCCGCACCATCCAGCGCGAACGTTTCGAGCGGCTCGGCGTGACCAGCGCCACCACCAACGCCCATTGCGCGCCGGCGGTCATCGAAGACATCGCGATGCCCGATGCCGCTGGCCTGTCGCTGCTCAAGGACGCCAGCGAAAAGCTCGCTTTTTCAGCGCGAGCCTACCACCGCGTGCTGAAAGTGGCGCGCACGCTGGCCGATCTCGACGCCAGCGAAACCGTTGGCCGCATCCATCTGGCCGAGGCGATCTCCTATCGTATGAGTTCGGAACGGGTGGCGCAGGCGGCATAATATCCGGCACCGGTGCCTTGTCGCCGCCGATCTGAGCTAACGCCGAGGACAAGGGCCTGATCTGCCCTTTTCGCCTGTGGGCCGGAAGCAGCCTGGGCCGGCGAGGAGTTCGACATTCTGGCGTCGCGCAGCCTGATCGCCATCGCCAATCATTTCCGCGGCACACAGGTGCTGTCGCGACCGGAGGTCGGCATCCACGCCTCGGCGCTGGACCTGCCCGACCTTGCCGACATCAAGGGCCAGGAGACCGCCAAGCGGGCGCTGGAAGTGGCGGCGGCCGGCGGGCATAACCTCCTGACGTTGTGGTACGTTATCTTCGAGGAGTCCGGCACGGGCTATCGGGCTGGCAAGAATGTCTACTTAGAACACGAGAGCGGTCATTGCAGGATGAGGCCGTCGTAGACGGGAAAGCCACATCTTGGTTACGTCAGCGTTCCAGGTCAGCCCGCGTGAAGACAGGAAGAACGGGCAGCGCGGGAACGCCTTGGATGCTAGGGGCACCTTCGCCTCGCCAGATCGCGCATACGACTGCCAAGACGTCCGCCCCTTCATTCGCCGCAAGTTGATGGGCGTCCGCGACGGCGCCTCCGGTCGTGATGACATCCTCGATAAGGGTCACTTTCCGTCCTGCGATGTCCTGACCTTCGATGGCACGACACGTCCCGTAGGTCTTGGCCTCTTTTCGGACGAATGCCGCCGGCAGCCCGGTCTCAATCGAAATCGCTGTGACAAGAGGGATGCCCCCCAGTTCAAGGCCCGCGATGATTTCCGTTTCAGCAGGCAGAAGATCGGTCATTGCCCGAGCCAGCGACCTCAGCAAAACGGGTGTGCCTTCAAAGCGATACTTGTCGAAGTAGCGGTGGGACACTTGGCCGGATCGCAGCACGAATGCACCTTCCATCGTGGAGATCGCCGCGATCTGCCGTGCAAGGTCCGACAATGATATAGTCCCGCTGGCCATCCGCTCTCTCCTGAAAATGCAGACGGTAGGCAGTAGGATAAAGACTGTTTGTCAGCAAGCTTTCCGCGCCCGAATGGCCACTTCGTCCCGCGTGGCTGCCACTATCATACCAGAACGGCAACGACCGCTTTCACAATTACAGCCATTTAGTATTCCCTAATGTATAGCGGATCTTTTAGGTTGACGTTGTGCTACATTAATCCAAGGCTGGATAGAGAGACACCGACGTCCATCTAGAATGTCGGTGGAGACGCGATTCGAGATCGTGCTGGAGCTGGCAACTCGTGTGCCGAACACAGTTCGGCAACCCGCTTTTCGAAATCTGGCGTTGCGCGCGGATGGAGGATTACCCCCTCCACAAGAGCTTTCACATCCACTGGCGGCGTGTAGCCTCTCGTGTCAGGCAACATAAATGGCTTGATGAATTGGCCGTTGGCAGGTTCCGCCGACAAGCTCCACATCACGGCGCGAACCTCTCGCTCGTCTGCAAAGAAATGCCGCTTGTGCGTGATGAGTTGCATCATATTCAACGACGGTAGTGGATCGCGGTCATAGTCGATGTAGCGGACCATTGCGAGGTTCACTACAGCGTGGTTGAGCTGTCCATTGAGCGTCGAATACCTTGTCCGCACGACGACAGAGTCTGGCCCGCTGACGTAGCGCTCCCACATCGCAATGTTTTCCTCGCATGCCATGTGCCAGCAGGAGAGGTAGTACTTGTTCTGGAACTCGCGCGCAAAGTCGGATAGCTGAACGCGGTTGTCTAAGATGACGTTTCGCTCTTCTTCAGTTGGAGCGTTCTCTGCCGCGATACGCCAGCTTTCAAGCTCTGCGGCAGGCGTTGTTCCCTCAAACTCATCAGATAATAAGTCCGCCCGGCACATGTAGAGCGTGCGCGTCGTCACGAGCGATTCAAACTTGTCGAAAGCCATATACCGCCAGATCGCCGAACCCTCATCAGAAGGCTGCGGAAACGCGGGATGGCGATGATTGGAAACGGTGATTTCCATTCTTCACCTCGAATGTTGGGGCAGATGTACGCTCGTCTGCGGGGGATGGGAACGCCGGAGTTCTCCCCACGTTAGATGTCCCCCAGAGCCGCCGTCGCATGGTCCACCCGGCAGGCACGGCTGGATAAGGCAAGGGCTGGCGCGGGCGCAGGCCGAAGGCCGAGCCTCAGGCCCCTTGCCCTATCACCCTTGAGAAACTCATAGAGCTCTCTGGGTAGAGCGGCGATCACGCCCACTTCTCATTGATGTGATCGCGCCACCCTTGTGCAGCGCGAGCGGTCAAGAATAAAAGCTGACCGCTCTGCACAAGTTTTCGGCCTCGCTCCTGAAAGGCCGGAGCTTCAGCAGGTTTAGCCTCCAAAAAGGCCTCCTCCCCGGCGCGGCTGGACAGACAATGCTGGTACCGTTCCTGATCATGTTCCGCGAGGGTGTCGAGGCGGCGCTTATCGTCGGCATCGTTGCCAGCTATCTCAGCCGCACCGGTCGCGGCGCCTGGATGCCGGTGGTATGGATCGGTATTTTCCTGGCGCTCGCCTTCTCGCTCGGCGTCGGTGCCATCCTGCAATTTGCCAGTGTCGAGTTCCCGCAGAAGACGCAGGAACTGTTCGAGGCCATCATCGGGCTGGTCGCCGTCTGCGTGCTGACCTCGATGGTGTTCTGGATGCGCAAGGCGGCGCGCTCGATCAAGGCGGAGCTGCACAATTCGATCGACGCGGCCTTCGAGACGCCATCGCATAAGGGCTTCGGCCTGATCGCTATGGTCTTCCTGGCGGTGGCGCGCGAGGGCGTGGAGTCGGTGTTCTTCCTGCTCGCCGCCTTCCAGCAGGAGAACAGCTTTGCGCCGCTGGCGGCCCTTGCCGGCGTGCTGCTGGCGGCAGCCGTCGGCTACGGCATCTATGCCGGCAGCGTGCGGCTGAACTTCAGGCGCTTCTTCCGCTGGACCGGCGCCTTCATCCTGATCGTCGCCGCCGGCCTGCTCGCCAATTCGGTCAATGCGCTGCATGAGGCCGGCCTGTGGAACCATGGGCAGGGGATCGGCTTCGACATCAGCGGCGTGCTGCCGATGGACGGCCCGCTGGGCTCGGTGCTTTCGGGCATTTTCGGCTATATCGACGCGCCGACCTTGAGCGAGATCGTCGTCTATCTCGGCTTCCTCCTGCCGTCACTGTGGCTCTTCCTGGCGGACCGGCCAGGCCTGCAGCCGGCAACGGCCGCCAAGCAAGGACGGCCCGCGACATGATCACCACGCCGCAATCCCCCGCGCTGCCAAGCGCCGCCGTGCGGGCCGGCCTGGCGGTTTCGATCGCGCTGCTGCTGGTCGCCGCAGCGGCTTTCACCTATGCGACACGGGTCGCGCAGAAAGGACGCCATGACGCGTCATCCGCGACCCTGGTGGCGATCACTGAAAAATCCTGCGAGCCCAACGAGCTGACTGTTGCCGCCGGCCGGCATGTCTTCCGGATCGAAAACCGCTCCGACCGCGCCGTCGAGTGGGAAATCCTCGACGGCGTGATGGTGCTCGAGGAGCGCGAGAACATCGCGCCGGGCTTCACCCAGACATTGGCCACCCGGCTCGAGCCCGGCGACTACGCCATCACCTGCGGCCTGCTCTCGAACCCGCGCGGCCGGCTGCACGTGCTGCCCGCCGCCAATGCCGGTGCGGTGCAGAAACCCGATCTGGCCGCCTTCATCGGCGCGCTCGCCGAGTACAAGGTGTTTTTGGCGACCGAGACCGATGCCTTCGTCCAGGCGGCGGATGCCTTCACCGGCGCGGTGAAATCGGGCGATCTGGAGGCGGCAAAGGCGCTCTATCCGCCGGCCGAGACCGTCTATGCGCATCTCGCGCCGGTGTCGCCGCTGTTTTCGGATCTCGATGCGGCGATCGACGGGCGCGCCGAAGCGTTCGGCCAGCGCGAGGCCGATCCGGATTTCGGCGGCCTGCACCGCCTCGAATACGGGCTGTTCAGCCAGGGCAGCACGGACGGCCTCGCCCCCGTCGCCGACAAGTTCATGGGCGACGCGGCATCGCTCAAGACGCGCGTCCACGATTTGCGCATCATGCCCGAAAGCATGGTCAGCGGATCGGTTGCGATCCTGGAGCGGTTTGCAGCTCCAGGCCCAGGCTTCGGCGACAGCCCCTACGCCCATGGCGACCTCACCTTCTTCGAGGCGGCGGTGACGGGCGTTCGCAAGGTGTTCGACCTCCTGCGGCCAATCGCGGCCAAGACCGCGCCCGACATCGTCGCGTCGCTCGACAAGGATTTCACCGTGCTCGGCGACATGATCGCCGTGCGCCGCGCTGAGGCCTCCGACGTGCTGTCCGATCCCGCCAAGGCCGAGCTCGGCAAGGCCGCCACCGTGCTCGCCGGAGACCTCTCCCGATTGCGTGAAACCATGGACCTCAGCCAATGACAGCCAGGGAAAAACCCTTCGACCCGAATGCGGCCTTCTCGCCCTCACGCCGCTCGGTGCTGATCGGCGCGGTTGCCGGGGCGCTCGCCCCCCAGGCAGCCGTGGCTGCCGGCGCCGGCAGCGTCACCAATGCGCCGGAGAGTGACACGATCGACCAGCGGCAGGCTTTCCATGGTGAGCATCAGCCCGGCATCGTCACGCCGCGGCCGGCCGCCGGCCTGGTCGCTTCCTTCAACGTGCTCGCCCAGAATCGCGCAGGACTGCAAAGGCTGCTGCACACACTGACCGAGCGCACGGCCTTCCTGATGGCGGGCGGAACGCCGTCCGTGCTCGACCCGAAATTTCCCGCCGCCGATTCCGGCATTCTCGGCCCGGTGGTGACGCCGGACAATCTGACGATAACGACGTCGCTCGGCGCCTCGATCTTCGACGACCGCTTCGGCCTGCAGGCGCTAAAACCGAGGCATCTCGTCCGGATGACATCGTTCTCCAACGATGCCCTGCAGGATGAGTTCTGCCATGGCGACCTGTTGCTGCAATTCTCGTCGAACACGCCTGACACCAACATCCACGCCCTGCGCGATATCGTGAAGAACACGCCGGATTCGTTGCTCTTGCGCTGGAAGCAGGAAGGCTCGGTGCCGGTGCGGCCGCCAAACCCGGGAAAGCCCAAGCAAAGCGCGCGCAACTTCCTCGGTTTCCGCGACGGGTCGGCCAATCCGGATTCCACGGACGCCGCGCTGATGAAGCGGATCGTCTGGGTGCAGCCGGGCGGCGCCGAGCCCGCCTGGACAGCAGGCGGCACCTATCAGGTGGTACGTCTCATCAGAAATTTCGTCGAGCGCTGGGACCGCACGCCGCTGCAGGAACAGCAGACGATCATCGGCCGGCAGGAAGCGAGCGGCGTGCCGCTCGAGGGCGGCACAAGCGAGGCCGATGTCCCGCACTACGCCAACGATCCGCAGGGCAAGACCACGCCGCTCGACGCGCATATCCGGCTGGCCAATCCGCGCGACGCCGAGGCGCAAAAACACCTGATCCTGCGGCGGCCCTTCAACTATTCGAACGGCGTCAGCAAATCCAACCAGATGGATATGGGCCTGCTGTTCATCTGCTACCAGGCCGACCTCGAACAAGGTTTTGTCGCCGTCCAGACCCGCCTCAGCGGCGAGGCGCTCGAGGAGTACATCAAGCCCTTCGGCGGCGGCTATTTCTTCGCCCTGCCGGGCGTGAAGGACGACCAGGACTACCTCGGCCGCTCCCTGCTCGAAATGCCTGCCGAGACCCATGCCTGAATTCCGAACCCCCGCTTGACACTATGAGAGGACGTCCCTTGAGAAACCATCGCCTGCCGGCGGTCTCCGCCATCGCCCTGCTGACCAGCTTCGCGCCGGCTCACGCCGCCGTTTCGCCGCTCGATCTCGTCCAGCCGATCGCCGACTACAAGCTCTACGTCCAGGGCAAGATCGACACGCTGGTGACCAGCACCAAGGCGTTCACCGACGCGGTCAAGGCTGGCGACCTCGCCAAGGCCAAGGCGCTTTATGCGCCGGCCCGCGTCAACTATGAGACCATCGAGCCGATCGCCGAGCTGTTCTCCGACCTCGACGGCGCCATCGATTCGCGCGCTGACGACCATGAACAGAAGGAGAAGTCGGCCGACTTCTACGGCTTCCACCGCGTCGAATACAGCCTGTTCAGCCAGAACACGACAGATGGCCTCGGCCCGCTGGCCGACAAGCTCAACGCCGATGTGCTCGACCTGCAGAAGCGCGTCGCCGGCCTCACCGTGCCGCCGGAAAAAGCCATCGACGGTGCCGCCGGCCTGCTCGAGGAAGTGGCGTCCAGCAAGATATCGGGCGAGGAAGACCGCTACAGCCACACCGATCTCTGGGATTTCCAGGCCAATATCGACGGCGCCCAGAAGATCGTCGCTCTTGTGCATCCGCTGGTCGAGAAGGAGAACCCTACTCTGATCAAGACCGTCGACGACAATTTCGCCACCGTCGACGCTATCCTGGCCAAGTACAAGACATCGGATGGCTTCGAGACCTACGACAAGCTGTCGGATGCCGACCGCAAGGCGCTGGCCGGTCCGGTGACGGCGCTGGCCGAGGATTTGTCCAAGCTGAGGGGTACGTTGGGGCTGAACTGAGGATCGTAGAACGGATCTGCGATCTCTTTGAAACGCGGCGTTTGACCCCGCGGCGTTCGGGGCTGGTTGCCTACTCGCCAGACGCAGCGCCGCCCCTCATCTGGCTGCCGCCATCTTCTCCCCGAAACGGGGAGAAGGACGCTGTCATCGCTGGTTTCGCCAATCGCCGGCGTTGCAGGGATGGTACCGGCGGTGCGGCCAGCTTCTTTCTCCCCGTTTACGGGGAGAAATGCCCGGTCCACCCTCCGCAGCTGCTGCGGAGGACGGGCAGGGCAATGAGGGGCAGCGCCGACCTATGAATAGTGATCGCGGCGGCTCAATGCGACGCCCTTCGATCCACTGCTCTTGCCCGTTCAGCCCTTCGCCTTCAGTTCCAATCTCCGCGCGTGCAGCACCGGTTCGGTGTAGCCATTGGGCTGGCTGGTGCCCTTGAACACCAGGTCGCAGGCGGCCTGGAACGCGATGGACGTGTCGAAATCCGGCGCCATCGGACGGTAGAGCGGATCGCCGACATTCTGGCGGTCGACGATCGCCGCCATGCGCTGCAGCGAATCCCGCACCTGGATTTCCGAGCACACTTTGTGACGCAGCCAGTTGGCGATGTGCTGCGAGGAGATGCGCAGCGTGGCGCGGTCTTCCATCAGGCCGACATCGTTGATGTCGGGCACTTTCGAGCAGCCGACGCCCTGGTCGATCCAGCGCACGACGTAACCCAGAATGCCTTGCGAATTGTTGTCGAGCTCGCGCTGGATCTCGTCCGGTGTCCAGTTCGGCCGCACCGCGACCGGCACCGACAGAATGTCGTCGAGCTTCGCCTTCGGCCGGCTCTTCAGCGCCGCCTGCACGGCATGCACGTCGACCTTGTGATAATGCGTGGCATGCAGCGTCGCCGCCGTCGGCGACGGCACCCAGGCGGTGTTGGCACCGGCCTTGGGGTGGGCGATCTTTTGTTCCAGCATCGCCGCCATCAAATCCGGCATCGCCCACATGCCCTTGCCGATCTGGGCGTGGCCGGCGAGCCCGCATTCGAGCCCGGTGTCGACATTCCAGGCCTCATAGGCGGAAATCCAGGCGGCCTGCTTCATGTCGCCCTTGCGGATCATCGGGCCGGCTTCCATCGAGGTGTGGATCTCGTCGCCAGTGCGGTCGAGGAAGCCGGTGTTGATGAACACCACGCGCTCCCTTGCGGCCCGGATCGCCTCCTTGAGGTTGACGGTGGTGCGCCGTTCCTCATCCATGATGCCCATCTTGATGGTGTTCTTCGCCATGCCGAGCAGCGCTTCGACGCGATCGAAGATCTCAACGGCGAAGGCGACTTCCTCCGCCCCGTGCATCTTCGGCTTCACCACATACATCGAGCCGGCACGGGAGTTTTTCCGCAGTCCCTTCGCTCCGACATCGTGCAGCGCGATCAGCGCCGTCATCGCCGCGTCCATGATGCCTTCGGGCACTTCGTTGCCGTCGCGGTCCAGGATCGCCGGATTGGTCATCAAGTGGCCGACATTCCTGACCAGCATCAGCGAGCGGCCGGGCACGGTGAGCTGGCCGCCGGCAGGCGCCGTGTAGGCGCGGTCTGGATTGAGCTTGCGGACAAAACTCTTGCCGCCCTTGCTGATCTCTTCGGCCAGATCGCCCTTCATCAGGCCGAGCCAGTTGCGGTAGACGACGACCTTGTCTTCGGCATCCACCGCCGCGACCGAATCCTCGCAGTCCTGGATGGTGGTCAGCGCCGATTCCAGGATGACATCGGCAATGCCGGCCGGATCGGTGCGGCCGATCTGGTTGTTGCGGTCGATGACGATCTCGATATGCAGGCCGTTCCTGACCAGCAGCACAGCATCGGGGTTGGCGGCATCGCCGCGATAGCCGGCGAATTGCCTGGGATCGGCCAGCGTCGTCGAGCCGGCACCGGCACTCAGCCGCAGCGCGCCATGCGCCACCGAAAGGCCGTTCACCCCGGCCCATTTGCCTGAGGTGAGTGGAGCAGCCTCATCGAGAAAAGTCTTCGTCCAGGCCACGACCTTGGCGCCGCGCGCCGGATTGAAACCCTTGCCCTTTTCAGCGCCGCCCGTTTCGGGAATGGCATCGGTGCCGTAGAGCGCGTCGTAGAGTGAACCCCAGCGCGCATTGGCGGCATTCAGCGCATAGCGCGCATTCATGACCGGCACGACCAGCTGCGGCCCGGCAACGACGGCGATTTCTGGATCGACATTCTCGGTCGACACGGTGAAGGCCGGCCCCTCGGGAACGAGATAGCCGATCTCCTTGAGGAAGCCCTTGTAGGCCTCCATGTCGATGGGCGCGCCGTTGTCGCGATACCAGCCGTCGAGCTTTTCCTGCATGGCGTCGCGTTTTGCCAGCAGTGCGCGGTTTTTCGGCGCAAGATCGTGGACGATGGCCGAAAAACCGTCCCAGAACGCATCGGCCGCGATGCCGGTGCCGGGCAGTGCTTCCTTGGCCACGAACTCATGCAGCTCGCGGGCAATCCGCAATCCGGCGATCTCGATGCGATCGGTCATAAGCTTGTCTCCAGACGAAAGGCTCGGGCGGGCCTTTGGCATGTCGGGTTTGCAGGGTCAATTCGGCTTAAGGTGAAGGGGCCATTTAGGCAAGGTTGGCGAAGCTGCGTCCTTCTCCCCGTTTACGGGGAGAAGATGGCGGCAGCCAGATGAGGGGCGGCTCGGTGTAGGTCGAAGTGGCCGCACAGTGAAACAGCATTTCGTCGGCGCTGCCCCTCATCCGCCCTTCGGGCACCTTCTCCCCGTGAACGGGGAGAAGGAAGAAGCTACACCGCGATCCTTGGCCGTCCCGAGGCCACCGCTACGACATGCGCCTCGATGAACATGCGCTGGGCTTCGACGGTCGAAACCCTGAACTCCGTCGCGACATCAATCTCGGCGCTGTCGGTGCCGGCGTCCTTGGCGCGCTGGGCGACAATCGCCCGCACATCGGCCTCGGCGGCCGCGATCGCCGCCGCCTCGTCGAGGAAATCGCGCACCGTCTCGCCCGAGGCAAGCCGGAACAGCCCTTCCTTGGGCTGGCTGACCCGCGCCTCGGCCGAGACCCTGACCTGGCCGACGACAGCGCCGAGCGCGTTGGCGACATCGGTATCTTCCGGCACCACGCAGTCATTGCCGACCAGGGGCGCCAGGCCGGCATAGTGCAGCGGCGCCGAGGCGCCGAGGCCGATGACCGGGCGGTCGAGCGCGACGCTGAGGCGAGCGATGCCGGGGTGGGCGTCGACAGCGCGCTGCACCAGTGCGTGCGCCACCGTCGCGGCGCCATCGAGCCCGTCCTCGGCGAAGGCGGTTTCCAGGATGTATTCGGCCGACCAGCGCGTCAGCGTCACCAGCACCCGCTCCGAGATCACCTCCGGTGATGCCGCAATGGGCTGGCCACGGCCATCGCGCTTGCGGGCGAACAGCTCGGCGCCAAGGCGGGCGGTGGCAGCATCCCAGTTGGCCTGCTTGCCAACCACATGTGCAGCGTCCGACGGGGTGAAGCCTGAGATATGCACCAGCCCGCGCGAAACCAGCCGGTTCAAGGTTGCGTTCTGGGCATTCGATGTCAGCAGCCTGTCGAGGGCAAGCGGGGTCGCGCCGATCGCCTCGTAAAGTCGTGCTTCCGGAGCGGTGAGACCCGCTGCAAGCCTGTCCGGTACGCCGGTGCGCACCGCGAAGCGGCCATCCATGCGGCCGGGGTTCGGCGCCCGCAACTGACGTTCGAGCTCCGATTTGACGGCGTCACCATGCGCCATGCCGGCCAGCGCCAATGGCACCAGGCGGCGCGGGCCGAGCAGGATTTTCGGGTTGAGCGCGCCATCTTCCAGCGCCACTTCGGAATCGCCGCCGAGGCCGAAGGTGCGCATGGCGACCGCCTCGACCATGGTGCGGAAGCCACCGACGGTGGCGCCTTCCGGGTCAAGCCGCGGCCGGCCCTTGTCGAGCACCGCGACATCGGTGGTGGTGCCGCCGATGTCGGACACCACGGCATTGTCGAGCCCGGTCATATGGCGGGCACCGACCAGGCTGGCGGCCGGACCGGAGAGGATCGTTTCGATCGGCCGCTGGCGCGCGAACGCCGCCGAGACCAGGGCGCCATCGCCGCGCACCACCATCAAGGGGGCAGCGATGTCGCGGGCTTCCAAAAACCCTTCGGTCGCCGCCACCAGCCGGTCGATCATCGAAATCAGCCTGGCGTTGAGCAGCGTCGTCAGCGCACGGCGCGGGCCACCGAGCTTGGCCGACAGTTCGTGGCTTGCGGTGACAGGCAGGCCGGTCTTGTCGCGGATCAGCTCGCGCGCGGTGATTTCATGCGCCGGGTTGCGGGTGGCGAAATAGGCGCAGACGGCAAAGCCGGACACCGAGGCGCCGAGTTCCGGCAAGGCGGCCTCAAGCCCGGACAGGTCGAGCCTGGCGGCATTGCCGTGGACGTCGTGGCCGCCCGGGCAAAACACCACCGGATCGGTGCCGAGCGCCGTCTTCAGCCCGTCGCGGGCGAGGTCGGCTTCGGAAAAGCCGATCATGACCAGCGCCACGCGGCCGCCCTGACCCTCGACCAGCGCATTGGTGGCAAGCGTCGTCGACATCGACACCAGTTTGATCGCGGCCGGATCGGTACCGGCCTTTTCGAGCACCGCGTCGACCGCGCCGGAAATGCCGACCGCCAGATCATGCCGCGTGGTCAGCGCCTTGGCCTTGGCCAGCACCTTGCCCTTGTTCGGCCCCTGCTGTGGGCCTTCGGTTTCAGACCACAGCACGGCATCGGTATAGGTGCCGCCGGTGTCGATGCCGAGGAACAGTGGTTTTGGCTTGGTCTTGGCGGTCATTACTGATGGCGGTCCGATTTATCTGCCCCTGCCCATTAGCCGATACGGAGCGGGCGATAAAGCCGCGAGCGCTGGGCCAAGGGAGACGTGGTTGCTTTGGCGAACAAGCAAGGCCGGCGGGACAGCCCCCCTCTGCCCTGCCGGGCATCTCCCCCGCAAGGGGGGAGATCAGATGTCATCTCCGCTTTCGCCAACCTTCAACGTCGCAAAAATGGCACCGCCAGCGAAGCTGCCAATCTCCCCCCCTTGCGGGGGAGATGGCCGGCAGGCCAGAGGGGGGTGCTGTCCCGCCGACCTAAACGCCTACCCCACAAACCCCACCCGCTTATGCGACCCATCACAAAACGGCTTGTTGGCCGAGTGGCCGCAGCGGCAGAGGAAGGTGCGTTGGGAGCGGTCGATCGTATGACCGGTGCCGGTGACGATTTCGACATTGCCCTCGAGCTTGAGCGGGCCGTTGGTGGTCGGCGTCACTTTCAGCGGGCCATTGCGCGCTTCGAGCGCCGGCGTGTCCTTCAGCGCCGGTTCGCCTGTGGCGGTGAAGCCGGCCTTGGTATGGCTGCCATCGCAGAACGGCTTGTTTTCCGAAGCGCCGCAGCGGCAGAGCGTGGCGCGATAAAAGGTTTCGTCGTTGAGCACGATCTCGGCGTGAACGGCGAGCGGGCCGTTTTCGCGCAGCCGCACGGTGTTGACCACCGGCGGCTGTTCCTGAGGCCCACCATCCTTCCTGACATAGGTGATGGCGCCCGAGGGGCAGTTTTCGGCGATTGCCACCACCTTCTCGACGCTTGCCGCATCGGGGTGGATCCATTGGCCCGGCGCGTTGGGCACGAAGACATGCGGATCGCCGAGCACGCAATTGCGCGAATGGATGCAGCGCTTGCCGGAAAATCCGACGTCGATCTTCTCGCTTTCGACCATGCCGGCCATCGCGGTGCTCCTGTTGCCTGGAGCGCGGCGCGCCTGAATGCACAGACGCGGCGCGCTTTGGGTGTTTGAGCAGGCTATGGCTCGAACAGGAAACCCGTCAAGCTGGCAAACCGGTCAGGGGACGAGATTGATCTCCTCGGTCTCGCCGCCGCTGCAGGTGTAGCAGCAGTCGTCGCATTTTTCCTTGTTGCCGGGGCCGACGCCCCAATAGGTGCCCTCGTCGCCGTCGACCCAGGCGCCGTAGCAGATCGATTCACCCTCATTGCAGGAGATCGGCAACGACTTGGTCTCGCCATCGTCGAGATAGAAGTCCTTGCCATCGCCCGGCCAGACATAGTCGCGGTCCTGGCTGTAGAGCTCCAGGCGCATGGCATTGGGATGGCTGTTCTTGACGGTGAAGGTGACGTCGCCGGCATGGGCGGCAGACGCAAACAGGACGGCAAGCGAAAACGCGGCGGCGAGCCGGCGCGCGGACGTGAAAGACATGGAAACCCCCGATGAAGAATCGGCCCCCACGGCCGATGGAGGGGATCATGCCATGAGACGGGCGGGCGCTAAAGGGATGATGGCGACAATCCCTGATATAATCGCGCGAGCAAACTGGTGAACCGGCGTCATTGCAGCCTTCGCCCTAAAGCGCGGCGCGTCGAAACGGACTCATGCGTCGCGCTTTAGGCCTTTGGTCTTTATGCATGTCGTCTTCCCAAAACCGAGATCACTTTTGGGCGACATGCATTAGCGTTGCCAGAAGGGCAGCTTGGCGATCTCTTCATCGACCTGCCGTCTGGTCAGGCCGATATCGTCGATCAGGTGCGGATTGGTGTCCGAGATTCGCTTGAGGTCCCAGCGAAAGTGGGCCCGTTCGCGCCAGGCCGCGATGGTGTTTCGCAGGCCGGCAAGGCTAGAGCGCCGGCGCGACGCCTTCCCGGCGGGCGTTCCCCGCCGCACTGCCTGATGCGGGGCCGATGCAAGGATATTGGTCATGGCAACCTCCATGTGGTTTGGGGCCCATACGGATTGGGAATGGGCAGCCCTCGACCTGAATGAGGTTGAATTCTGCAGGATATGGACGGCGCCGTAATTAAGCCCTCCCAAATAGTTCTCAAAAGTTCCAAATGGGCTCTAACTCTTTGTTTTGACGTCATTCCCAAGGCAAAGCGCCAGGCGCTTTTCCCGGCAAACCGCCTCACACTTTTCCTCGAATTGCTCTATAGATGCGCCCTATGCAGGGATCGCGCTTTGCCTTTGGTCCGTTCGTGCTTGATCCGGGTGCGGGAACGCTGCTTCGGAACGACGATCCCGTTGCCGTCGGCTACCGCGGGCTGAAGCTGCTTGCGGCGCTCGTCGGACGGCCCGGCGAAATCCTGGAGAAGGCCGAGCTGATGGACGCGGCGTGGCCGGGCACGGCGGTCGAGGAAGGCAACCTCACCGTCCAGATCGCGCAGCTGCGCAAGCTGCTTGGTCCGCCCGCCGACGGAGGTGAATGGATATCAACGGTTCCGCGCGTCGGCTACCGCTTCACCGGTGCCATCGAACAGCTCGACCGCGCGAAGCGAAAACATTTGCCGCTGCCCGACAAACCATCGATAGCGGTGCTGCCCTTCGTCAACCTCAGCAACGACCCCGAGCAGGAGGCCTTCGCCGACGGGTTGACCGAGGATCTGATCACCGACCTGTCCAGGGCCTCGGGCCTGTTCGTTATCGCCCGCAACTCGACCTTTGCCTACAAGGGCAAGGCGATGGATGTGCGCGCGATCGCCGAGGAGCTTGGCGTGCGCTACCTCCTGGAGGGCAGCGCCAGACGCGCCGCGGGGCGCGTGCGCATCAACGCACAGCTGGTCGACGCTGTGAGCGGCGAGCATTTGTGGGCCGAACGCTTCGATCGCGGCCTGGACGATATCTTTGCCGTTCAGGACGAGGCCACGGCCAAGATCGTGGAGGCGCTGCTCGGCCGGCTGCGCGCGCCGCCGCCGCGCAATCGGCCCAACAATCTGGAGGCCTACGATCTCTGCGTGCGGGCGCGAAAGCTGATCGACGGTTCGCCGCAGACGGCACGGGAAGCGCATCTGATGCTGACGCGTGCGCTTGCGCTGGATCCGGACTACGCCGAGGCCTATCGCTGGCTTGCCATGAACCACTGGATGGGATGGGTGCATTGGGGCGAGCCGGTTGAGCCCAACCGTCGTATTGCCCTGGAATTGGCGCGCAAGGCCGTGACGATCGATCCCAACGACGCCGGCTGCCGCTGGGTGCTCGGCAATTTGCTTGCCTATGAGCACAGCTTCGAAGAGGCGGATGTGGAGTTCGCCAGGGCGTTCGAACTCGACCCGAACGAGGCCGACGCCTGGGCGACACTAGCCGACATCTCGACGCTGGCCGGGCGGGTCGCGGAGGGCCTCGAGCAGATCCGCAAGGCGTTCCGGCTGAACCCGTTTCCGGCAAGCTGGTATTATCTTACCCTTGGCCAGGCGCAGTATGCGGCGCGCGACTACGAGGCCGCCGTCGAGACCTTGCGCCGGGACGAGACCTATCGGACAAGCTCACGCCGTTTCCTGGCGGCAAGCCTGGCCCAGCTCGGCCGGCTCGACGAGGCACGCGCGGAGGTCGAACTGTTCCTCGTCGGCAACCCGCATTTCACAACCCGCTACTGGGTCTGGACCGAGCCATTCCGTGACGCAGCGATACTCGATCATTTCGTCGATGGCTTCCGCAAGGCCGGCCTGCCGGAGTGATCTGCCGCGGGCGTAGAGGCCCCAATCACGGCACCAGATCGATCGTCTCGGTCGTGTGCTCCACGCAGATGAAGCAGCAGTTGTCGCAAGGCTGGTCGTTATCAGGCCCGACACCGGCCGAGATCTGGTCATTGCCGTCGACCCAGGCACCATAGCAGATGCGCTCGCCCTGATTGCAGGACAGCGGCACCGATTTCTGGGAGTTCGGGTCGATCATGAACACCTTGTCATTGCCCGGCCAGACCGTCTCGCGGTCGCGGCTGAACAATTCGACCGCCACCGCCTCCTTGCGCAGGTTCTTGACGAAGAAAGCCATGTCGGCGGCTTGGGCCGAATTGGTGCAGACCAGTGCCGCGAGCACGGACATACGAAACAGCGTCACGGTCGGACCTCCCGAATCACCGCCGCAGAGTCGCATGGCCGCCCATGGCTGTCGCTCGCGTTTTTGACCTATTTCCCGGAAGGTTCTTGCACCGCGATCTCTCGCCCCAGCCGTATTGTTTCCCGCACCAGAAGGTCGAGGTCGTCGCGCCTTGTGCGATGGTTGGTGATCGCCACGCGCAGCCAATGCTCGCCATGCACGGTGGTGTCGGAGAGGGTGGCAATGCCCTGTTCCTGCAGCCGCAGCATGATCTCGGTGTTGAGCCCCTTCAGAGTCTCGCCGGCAAGGCCCGGCTGGTAGCGGAAGCAGACGATGTTGATGGTCGGCGGCAACGCCAGTTCCAGCGAAGGCTCGGCCTCGATCCGCCCGGCGAGATAGAAGGCTTGTGCGATGTTCTGGTCGATCAGGCGGCCGAATTTGTCGACGCCATGTTCCTTCAGCGCCATCCACACTTTGAGCGCGCGAAAGCCGCGCGAGGTCTGCAGGCCGTAGTCGTGCAGCCAGTCGCCGGAAGCAAGGCCGCGCGGCATCGATTCCAAATATTCCGGCGTCACCGCGAAGGTCCGGCGATGCGCGATGGCATCCCTGACCAGGGCGCAGCCGACCTCGAACGGCGCATGCAGCCATTTGTGCGGATCGAGCGCGACCGAATCCGCCCATTCGATGCCGGCAACGCGATGCGCATTGTCAGGCGCAATCGCGATCAGCGCGCCGATGCAGCCGTCGACATGGAACCAGAGGTCTTCCTCGTGTGCGAGTTTGGCGAGCGTCCGCAGATCGTCGATCGCGCCGGTGTTGACCGTGCCGGCATTGCCGATGACGCAGGCGGGTTTGAAACCGGCCGCGCGATCCTCTGCGATCACCGTTCGCAAGGCTGGTATGTCGATGCGCAGGCCGGCGTCGGTCGGGATGCGGCGCAGCGCCCGGTTGCCGAGGCCGAGCGCTTCCATCGCCTTGCGATGGCAGGAGTGGATCTGGTCCGAGCCATAGAAGCGCAGCGGCTTTTCGATGGCGACGACGCCGTGCTCGCGCACATCGATGCCGGCCTTGGTGTTGCGCGCCACGGTCAGCCCGATGATGTTGGCCATCGAGCCGCCACTGACCAGCGTACCGGAGGCGGAGGCCGGAAAGCCCAGCATTTGCTTGCACCAGTTCACCACCTGGCTGTCCATCAACCCGGCGGCATGGTTGCCGCCGCCGAGATTGGACCCCTGGATTGCCGCCAGGAAGTCGCCGAGCGCGCCGGTGAAGTTGCTCGACCCCATATACCAGGCCCAGAAGCGCGGATGGATGTTGCCCATCGGATAGGACATCACCGTGCGCGAGACCTCGCTGTAGACAGCGGCCAGCGGCGCCGGTGATCGCGGCAAGGGTGCCGCGAAGGCTTCTCGCACATCCGCCGGCATCGGACGCCAGGCCGGGCGGTCCCTGACATGGCGCAGGTAGTCGACGGCATCGTCGATGACCTGGTGCGACAGGGCCTGGACAGCGGCCCAGTCGGCGGGGTCAAGCGTTTCCTCAGTCACCGTGCCAGGGGTTTCCTGCGCGATATCCATGACCGGTCTCCCGTCAAACCGCCGGGAACTGGCAGCCGGGCGTCGAGCGCGACAGCGCCGTCTCGTCGGCATCCATCTCGGCCTCGATGCCGTCGAACAGCGGCGTCGACATATAGCGTTCGCCGGTGTCGGGCAGCATACACAGGATCACCGATCCGGCCGGCGCCTTTTCCGCGACCTGCCGCGCCACGGCGAAGGTGGCGCCGCCGGAAATGCCGGTGAAGATGCCTTCCTTCTGCGCCAATGCCTTGGCCCATTTGATGCCTTCGGGCCCGGCAATCGGCATCACCTCGTCATAGAGGCTGCTGTCGATTGCCTCTTGCAAGACATTGGGGATGAAGTCCGGCGTCCAGCCCTGGACGGGATGCGGCTCGAAGGCCGGATGGCTGGCGGCAGGGGCGCCGTGCGCACCGCGCTGCTGCGCCTTGCCGCTGCCGACAAGTTGCGCATTGGCCGGTTCGGAGAGTACGATGCGGGTCTCCGGCCGCTCACGGCGCAGCACGCGCGCCACGCCGACCACGGTGCCGCCGGTGCCATAACCGGTGACGAAGCAGTCGAGCCGCGAGCCGGCGAAATCATTGACGATCTCGCGCGCCGTGGTCGCCTCATGGATGGCGGCGTTGGCGGCGGTCTCGAACTGGCGGGCGAGGAACCAGCCATTGGCCTCAGCCAGCTCCACCGCCTTCTTGTACATGCCAAAACCCTTTTCGGCGCGCGGCGTCAGCACCACCTTGGCGCCCAGCATGCGCATCAGCTTGCGGCGCTCGACGGAAAAGCTGTCGGCCATGGTGACAACCAGCGGATAGCCCTTTTGCGCGCAGACCATGGCGAGGCCGATGCCGGTGTTGCCGCTGGTCGCCTCGACCACGGTCTGGCCGGGCTTCAACGCGCCGCTGCGCTCGCCTTCCTCGATGATGTTGAGCGCCAGCCGGTCCTTCACCGAGGCGGCTGGGTTGAAGAACTCGGCCTTGACATAGATCGTCGCGTGGGCCGGTGCGAGATTGTTGATGCGGATCACCGGCGTGTCGCCGACCGTATCCAGAATGCTGTCGAACAGGCGGCCGCGCCCGGCCGTGGTCCTGATTTTCTGTTTGTTCAACATCGTTGATCTCCTCGATCGTGTTCATCTTCACAGGCCGGTTACAAACCGGAGGCTTGGGCGGCGAGGTTTCGAGACATGGCCGCGTTAGGACTGACTGCCGACGAAGCGGCGATTGCGATGCCCGGCGCGAAATGCGCCGCCGGATGCGCCGCGTCGTGTTTGGTGATACAGCAAGGGCCGACAGGCCAGCGTGGGAGCAGGCGTGGAAACGGACGTGGAATCCGCACCATCGAGGCTGGACGGCGACATGCCACGCCTGTCCGTGCGCCTGCTTGGCCCGCTGGAAATCGTGCGTGACGGCGTGGCGGTGGGACTGCCGGCGTCGCGCAAGGTGCGCGCACTCCTGGCCTATCTGGCGCTGGCGCCGCACGCCGTGAGCCGCAGCCGCCTGTGCGAGCTGTTGTGGGATGTGCCCAACGATCCCCGCGGCGAGTTGCGCTGGTGCCTGAGCAAGCTGCGCGGCGTACTCGACACGCCGGACCGGCGCCGGGTCACCACGCAGGGCGATACGGTCGCGCTCGATATCGACGGCTGCCTTGTCGATGCGCTGGAGATCAGCCATGCCGCCACGCAAGGGATCGCCACGCTTGATGTGGAGGGGCTGCGCGCGTTGGCCGGACTCTTCGCCGGCGATCTGCTTGACGGGCTGGAGCTGGAGCGAAGCCCGCATTTCAACAGCTGGCTGGTCGCCCAGCGCCGCCGTTTTCAGGCGTGCCACGCCGCCGTATTGGAACAGCTTGCCGTCAACCATCCGGCGGGCTCGCCCGAAATGTCCACGCATCTCGACAAATGGGTCGAGCTGGCGCCATTCGACACGCGCGCGCATCTGGCCTTGCTGTCCAACCTGGCGGAGCGCGGCGCCATGGGCGCGGCCGAGGCGCATCTGGCTTCGGCGGCTCGCCTGTTCCAGTCGGAAGAACTGGACTTCGCCCCGCTTCGCGCGGCCTGGCAGGCAATCCGTGACCAACAGTCCGGCACCTCGCCCAAGGCGCAACCGGCCGGCCTGTCCACACTACCGCAATTGGTCGCCACATCAGATGATGTCGGCACGATCGAGCCAAGCCAGGCGTCGCTGGCGGTGATGCCGTTTGTCGAGGAAAGCGGTGGGCGCGGCGGGCTGGCCGACGGTTTCACCCACGACATCATCACCCGTCTCGCCAAGCTCCGCGATTTCTTCGTCATCGCGCGCGGATCGGTATTCGCGCTGGCGCAGACGACCATCGCGCCGGAGGAAGCCGGCAGAAAACTTGGCGTCGACTATGTCGCCACGGGCACCGTGCGCAGCACGCCCGGCCGCCTGATTGTCAGCGTCGAACTCGTCGAGGTGCGCACGGCCAGGATCGTCTGGGCCGAAACGTTCGAGCGCCGGCCCGACGACCTCTTCACCGTGCTCGACGATATCGGCGACAGCATCGTGTCGTCGATCTCGGCCGAGATCGAAACGGTCGAGCGCAACCGCGCCATGCTGAAGGCGCCCAACTCGCTCAATGCCTGGGAGGCCTACCATCGCGGCCTCTGGCACATGTACCGCTTCACCCAGGCCGAGAACGAGCAGGCGCGGCATTTCTTCGACAAGGCCTTGCTGCTCGACCCGACCTTTGCCCGCGCCTATGCCGGCCTGTCCTTCACCCACTGGCAGAATGCCTTCCAGCGCTGGGGCGACCGCGACCGCGAAAGCGCGCTGGCCTATGAGAGCGCCGGCCACAGCCTGCTTATCGACGACCACAATCCGGCCGCGCACTGGGCAATGGGCCGGGCGCTGTGGCTGCGTGGCGAACACGACGGATCGCTCTCCGAACTGGAACGGGCGGTCGATCTCAGCCCGAATTTCGCGCTCGGCCATTACGCGCTGTCCTTCGTCCATTCGCAGTCGGGCGATCCGCAAGCGGCGATCGGCTCGTCCGACCATTCACGCCATCTCAGCCCCTTCGACCCGCTGCTGTTTGGTATGATGGGCGCACGCGCCATGTCGCATGTCCGGCTCGGCCAGTTCGAGGAAGCTGCCGAATGGGCGCTGAAAGCGGCGGCAAGGCCGAATGCCCACACCATCATCCTGGCGATCGCCGCGCACTGCCTGGCGCTGGCCGGCCGGCTCGACGAGGCGCGCGGCTTTGCCGCCGCCATCCGCAAGACATTGCCGGACTATCGCGCCGACGATTTCATCGGCACCTTCCGCTTCGACCCCGACGCCGAGGCGCTGTTCCGGCAAGGCGCAAGGCGGATCGGGCTCAGCTGATTTCGCGCTTGAGCCCACTCGTTAACGAAGTCGGAAGGAGTTGCTTAACCGTTCACCTCTATGTGACCTCCCCGGGGGGTCCATGGCAAAGTGAGTATGATGAGCGACAGCCCCGACAAGCGCAGCAACGAATGGCGCGCCATTTTTTATGTACAGGCCCGTGTCGCCATCCTGTTCGTCCCGGTGGTCGCCAGCCTGCTGATCATCGCCGCCCTTGCCGGGAACGACCGCAAATCCGTTCCCGATGTCGACCGGACGGTCACAGGGTCCGTGCGATAAAAGGAGCAACAGTCGGCTCTGAGCGCCTGTCGGGAAGCCCCGACCTGGCGGGATGGCTGGGGTATCGATACTTCGCGAGCGGATTCTGAAGCCGCGTCCCGTAACGTGGAAACAGCTCGATTGCGCTCCCTGGAGCTGTTCACCGTTTCACGGAAACGGCGACCCGCTCCTTGTTTTGACGCAATTCCAGACGGAAAATCGTTCACATTTTTCCTGGAATTGCTCTAACAGGCTGTTGAAGAAGTGCTGGCGCGGTTGTTTGGAGCGTGATTCACTTCTCCCCGGATGATTTGGGGATTTGTGGATGCGCGGCTCGGACGAACGGACAGGCTCTCTGTTTTCGTATGTCGATCTTGAGGCGCGGGTTCGACGTGATCATCCGCTGCGGGTGATACGGGAGATCGTTAACGCGGCTCTTGTCGCGATGGATGGCGATTTTGCGGTGCTTTATCCACCCGGGCTCGGCCGCCCGTCGATCGCCCCGGAACGGTTGCTGCGTGCGATGCTGTTGCAGGCCTTCTACGGCATTCGTTCGGAACGTCAGTTGATGGAGCGGATGGAGTTTGATCTTCTGTTTCGCTGGTTCGTGGGGCTTGGCGTTGACGATCCGGCCTGGGATCATTCGAGCTTCACCAAGAACCGGGATCGGCTGTTGGAAGGTGAGATCGCGGCAAAGTTTCTGCGCGCTGTGCTGGCGCAGCCAAAGGTGAAGCGGCTTTTGTCGTCGGATCACTTCTCGGTGGACGGGACGCTGATCGAGGCCTGGGCTTCGATCAAGAGCTTCCGCCGCAAAGACGGAGACGACAACGGTCCGGATGGAGCAGGTCGCAATGCCGAGCGTGGCTTTCATAAGGAGAAGCGCTCCAACGACACACACCAGAGCACGAGCGACCCGCAGGCGCGGCTCTACAAGAAGGGCGACGGGCAGCCGGCGAAGCTCTGCTACATGGGGCATGCGCTGATGGAGAACCGCCATGGGCTGGCGGTCGATGGCGGCATCACCCAGGCCACGGGCACGAGCGAGCGTGATGCCGCGCTCGCCATGTTGGACCGCAGACCGTCGCGGCGGCGCATCACACTGGGTGCCGACAAGGCCTATGACGTGCGCGCTTTCATCAGGGATCTGCGCGAGCGCAAGATCACGCCGCACATCGCCATCGACGGCCATCTGAGCAAAACCGGCAAGCCTCGCGTGACGGCGATCGATGGTCGCACGCGCTCCCATGCCGGCTATGCGGTCAGCCAGCGCTGCCGCAAGCGGATCGAAGAAGTGTTTGGCTGGATCAAGGCCTCGGCCGGCATGGCCAAGGTCAAGCTGCGAGGATGCGCCCGTGTGGGCGCGGCCTTCACCTTGAACCTGGCGGCCTACAATCTGGTCCGCTTGCCCAAGCTGCTGGCAGCGCCGGTATGAGCCTCACCGGCCGCTGGCGGATTGTCGCGATGCCCGACTATGTCGAGGACTATCGCGACATGATGGAGCCCGCCTACATTGAGTTCGCGGCCGATGGCTCCGGGGAATTCGCCTTCGGCTGCGTCACCGGGCAGATCATCGGCGCGGGCGACGGCAACGATGTCGCCTTCTCCTGGCAAGGCAATGACGAAATGGACGAAGCCCAGGGCAATGGCTGGGCTGAAATCCAACCAGACGGCTCCATCAACGGACAAATCTGCTTCCATGGCGGCGACGAAGCTGACTTCGTCGCTCGCAAGTGCACTTCTTCAACAGCCTGCTAACGCGTCTCTAAAGCGACATCCATTGGCATGGGTTTCCCTGGTTGGTTGTGAGGTGGATTCTTGAAGCTTGTCGATGAACACCGCATCCATCAGATCTTCGAAGTCAGCGTATGGCTGAAGGGCGCGCATGCCCTGATCGAATGCATCGGCGGGATTCTGCTTTATGTCGTCACTACCGATGCCATTGCCTCCTGGGTCAATGCCCTCACCGCAGAGGAATTGATCGAAGATCCGAACGACTTCATAGCTGGCCATCTGTCGCAGATGGCAAGCCATTTCTCGATCGCCAGCAAGGAGTTTTATGCCTTCTACCTGCTTAGCCACGGCCTGATAAAGCTGGCCCTGGTTGTCGGGCTTTTGAGAGGCAAGCTCTGGTCGTACCCGGCATCGCTTGCCGCATTGGGCTTGTTCATGATCTACCAGGTCTACCGCTACTCATACACCCATTCATTCGGCCTGCTGGTCCTGACCGTCTTCGATGCTGTCGTCATGGTGTTGATCTGGCACGAGTGGAGGATCGTGCGACAGCACAAGCCGGCATGACGTCTCTGTTCCCTGAACGCCGGCACAAATTGGACCGACGGACCGACGGTAGACGCTGTTGCGGTCCGGCTACAAACGCCTGATCGCAAGGAGCGCCCTGTTTGCCGAGGAACCCCGTGCCCCGTCGAACATTGTCTTCCAGGACAGCCCTGGAGGACATGATGACCCGAGCTTTCGACGTCAACGAAACCACCGAAGAAAATCCCAAGCGCCCGCCGCAGCCTGAGACCGGCGACGACCTCAAGAAAAAGAAGGTTGATGGCAAAGCCTTCCAGGTGAATGAGAACAGCGTCGACAATCCGACACCCGCGCCTGTGACGCCAAAGCGGGACTGATCGCGAGGTCAGGATATCAGGCACGAAAAAGCCCGGGCAACCGGGCTTTTTTTGCGCCTCGGAAACTGACCGCACGGCGCGTGATCTTAATAAAATCGCGGGATAGGACCGTTCTGCGGTGTCGTGCGGTCACCAAGGTCCAGAAAAACCTCGTCGACATAGCACCAGCCCCAGCCTTCCGGCGGGTCGTAGCCCTCGATGACGGGATGGCTGGTGGCGTGGAAATGTTTTGTCGCGTGGCGGTTGGGCGAGTCGTCGCAGCAACCGACATGGCCGCAGGTGCGGCAGAGCCGCAGATGCACCCACCACGAGCCGCTCTTCAGGCATTCCTCGCAGCCGAGCGCGCTGGGCGTGACGTCCTTGATCCCAGCCGCATGCTTGCATTCGTCCGCCATCACACTCTCCTGAACTATCTCTTCGTTGAAGCATGATCTTTTTCCGAAAACCGATCCCCGCTTTTCGGGATCATGCTTTGGGGCGCGACGGTTTGGCTGCCGTCGCGCGCAAGATAAGCATGCAAGGCCGCGACCACCTGGGCCCCTTCGCCGACGGCCGCCGCGACGCGCTTGACCGAGCCGCAGCGCACATCGCCGATGGCGAAAACGCCGCTGCGGCTGGTTTCCATCAGGCCATGCTCCGGTCCGAGTTCCGATCCGGTGCGGACGAAGCCCTTGGCATCCAGCGCCACATTGCATTGCGCAAGCCAGTCGGTGTTGGGGTCGGCGCCGATGAACAGGAAGAGATGGCGGATCGGGCGCGTCGTCTCCTCGCCGCTGACGCGGTTGCGCCAGCGGACAGTGGCAAGATTGCCGTTCTCGCCCTCCAGCGCCTCGATTTCGGTCTCGGTCAGCACCTCGATGTTCGGCTGCGCCTTGATGCGCTCGACCAGATAGCGCGACATGCTGGCATCGAGGCTGCCGCCGCGCGCCAGCAGCGCCACCTTGCGCGCATGGCTGGCCAGGTAAACCGCCGCCTGCCCGGCCGAATTGCCGGCGCCGACCAGCGCCACTTCCTGCCCCGCGCAAAGCCGCCCTTCGATGGGCGAGGCCCAATAGTGCACGGACGTTCCCTCGAACTGCGACAGGTTGGCGACATCGAGACGGCGGTAGCGTGCGCCGCTAGCGATGACCACGGTGCGCGTCCGCACCGTCTCGCCATCGCCGACCTCCAGCAGATAACGGGCGCCTGAATTGTCGGTCGCGGCACTCAACAGCTTCGCCTCGTCGGGGATCACCATTTCGACGCCGAATTTTTGGGCCTGATTGTAGGCACGTGCCATCAGCGCCATGCCGGTAATGCCGGTGGGGAAACCGAGATAGTTCTCGATGCGCGAGGAGGCGCCGGCCTGTCCACCGAAGGCCCGGCAATCGAGCACGATGGTCGACAGCCCTTCGGAGGCCGCATAGACGGCGGCCGCCAGCCCCGCCGGGCCGGCGCCGACGATGGCGACGTCATACAGCGTATCGGCGTCGATCGGCCTGAGCAGGCCGATGCAGCGGGCAAGGTCCTTCTCGCCGGGATTCATCAGCAGCCTGCCATTCGGACACAGCACGACCGGCAGATGATGCGGGTCGACGTCGAAGCGCTCGACCAGGGTTTTCGCGCAGGGGTCGCTGCCGGAATCGAGCACGCGGTGCGGCTGGCCGCTGCGGGCCAAAAACCCTTGCAGCCGCAAGACGTCGGCATTGTCGAGCGGCCCGATGATGATCGGCCCGCTGGTGGCGCTTTCCAAGAGCCCGACACGGCGCAGGATCAGCGCCCGCATGATGCGCTCGCCTAGATTGGCCTCCTGCACCATCAGGTCGCGCACCCGCTGCGAGGGGATGACGAAGGCCTCGACCGGTTCGGCGGCCTCGGCATTGACCAGCGAGGGGCGGGCCGAAAGCTGCGCCAGCTCGCCGACGAAGCTGCCCGGACCATGGGTGACGATCGTCTCGCGCCGACCGAGGCCATCCTGGGTGATGTCGACCTTGCCCGACAACACGACGATCAGGCCGGGCGCGACATCGCCGGCCTTGATGATGTGCTCGCCGGCGGCATAGGCGCTGGCCTCGCCGAACCGGCGCATGCGCTCGATGTCGGCCTCGGTGAGCGTTGGAAAGGCCTGGTCGCGACGGGCGCCGAAGATTGCTGTGCTGGATTGAGACATGGCCGCAAGCGTAGCGAAGCCGTGGCTCGGTTTGAAGCGGTTTGTTCAGGGACTAGCCGCGAGGGGAGGTTTGGTGGACGGCCGCCGCCGCCCTGTTCGTTCCGAGATGACGACTGGGGGCTCAAGGATCGGTCCTGTCGACGGGTCGTCAGCGCCTGACAGCCAATTGTCAGCTGCGTCGTGAGACATTGTCGCCGAATTGCCGCGAAGCCGATTCGCAGGCACGGGATTCAAGGTGGAACGAGCCCATGAAACAGATTGCCCTGTCCCTTTTCGTGATCGCGTCCTCAGGCGCCTATGTAGCCTATGTATGGGACCAGGCAGGCAAGGGTCCTGCCGGCGACCTGATCGACGCTGCTGGGCCCGCCAATGCCACCAAGGACAGCGTGTTGCAGACGCCGCTCGATCCAGCACCTGCTCGGGCCGGCGCCGTTGCGCCATTCGCCTTGACCGCTCCCGCGATCGAACGGCAGGGCGTGCGGCTTGAGCCGCCGGCAACCCGACCGGCCACAGTCGGCAGCGAAATCACCGGCGCGATCGCCGCGCCCGCCCCGAAGCAGCAAGCGGCAAGCGGCAAAGCCGCCGGGGAGCAGCCAATTGCAGCCAGCCAGCCGCAGTTTTCGACCGCGCCAGCGCCAGAACAGACGCCGGCCCAGCTCGTCGCCGATGCCGCGCCGCAAGCAGCGTCCTTCGCCGTAACCCCGGCCGTCTACATCCCCGTTCCCCAGCCGAGGCCGGACTATCCGCGGGCACCCGTCCGCGTCATCAAGGCCGGCATGAAGGCGACCGTGGGTAATAGCACAAAGCCGGCGGGGCATGGCTTTGCCGACGGCACCTACACCGGCCCTGTCGCCGATGCCTATTACGGCCTCATCCAGATCCAGGCTTCCATCCAGGGTGGCCGTCTCACGGCGCTCAAAGTGCTGAAATACCCGTCCGACCGCCGCACTTCGATCAGCATCAACAGGCAGGCGCTGCCGATGTTGCGTGACGAGGCGATCAGCGCGCAAAGCGCCAATGTCGACATCATTTCGGGCGCCACGCTGACCAGCAGGGCCTTCAGACAGTCGCTCGGCGGCGCATTGAAGCAAGCATCCTCCTAGTTCCATGCGCGACACCAGGATTTTGATGGGCATGCCCATCACCGTCGACATCGGCGGCGCCTCAGACAGCGGCCTTGTCGACACGGTCTTCGACTACTTCGAGCACATCGACCGGCGCTTCAGCACCTACAGGAGCGACAGCGAGATTTCGGCCATTAACCGGGGTAATCTTCCGGTCCGCGACTGGAGCGGCGAGATGATGGACGTTCTGGCGCTTGCCGCACAGACGAAAACCCAGACGGACGGATATTTCGATATCCGCAAACCCGACGGTTCGCTAGACCCGTCCGGCATCGTCAAGGGCTGGGCCATCCGCAATGCGGCCGGCATGGTTCAGCGGGCCGGCGTCGGCGATTTCTTCATCGAGGCGGGCGGCGACATCCAGTCCCGCGGCAGGAATGCTTCGGGCCTCGACTGGAGCGTCGGCGTCCGCAATCCCTTCAATGCCGAAGAGATCATCAAGATCGTCTATCCGCGCGGACACGGCGTCGCCACCTCCGGCACCTATGTGCGCGGGCAGCACATCTACAATCCGCTCGGGACCGGCGATCCGATCACCGAAATCGTCAGCCTGACCGTCATCGGGCCGGATGTGTTCGAAGCCGACCGTTTCGCCACCGCCGCCTTCGCCATGGGCCGGGAGGGCATTCTATTTCTCGAACAGATGCCGGACCTCGAGGGTTACGCCGTCGACAGCAACCGTCGAGCCACGCCCACGAGTGGCTTCGGAGCTTTCTGCCAGCCATGATCAAGACCATCGACCGGTTTCTCGACCATCAGACCATGTACCGGCTGGTCCTCTACTACCTGATCGCCTTGCTGGGCACGGCCTTTGTGCTCGGCTTCTTCAAACTTGTGCCGCATGATCCGGTCGCGCTCGCCTTCACGACGGGGCTGATGCTGGCCGCCTGCTGGATCACCAACAGGGTTTTTGCTGCCGTCTTCAAGGTTCCGGCCAACAACGAGTCCGTCTACATCACAGCCCTCATCCTGGCACTCATCCTCGATCCGGTGGCAGTAACGGACCTCAAGGGGATCGGTGCGGTGGTGTTCGCCTGCGTCTGGGCGATTTCATCCAAGTTCATCCTCGCCATCGGCAGGACGCACCTGTTCAATCCGGCCGCGCTGGGTGTGGCGCTGACGGCGCTGCTTCTCGACCAGCCGGCTACCTGGTGGGTGGGCGGCAATTTGCCATTGCTTCCCGTCGTGCTTGCCGGCGGCATCCTCATCGTGCGCAAGCTGCGCCGGCTCGATCTGGTCGTCACCTTCGGTGTCGTCGCGCTGGCGACAATCCTGGCAACCACCGAGCCGTCGCAATACGCCACCGCGTTGACGGAGACGCTGGGCTCATCGCCGCTGCTGTTCTTCGCCTTCGTGATGCTGACCGAGCCGCTGACGGCGCCGACGACACGGTGGCCGCGCATCGCCTTCGCCGCCATCGTCGGCTTTCTGTTCGCTCCCAACATCCATGTCGGCTCGCTCTACTTCACGCCCGAGCTGGCACTTCTGGCGGGCAACCTCTTCGCCTACGCCGTGAGCCCGAAAGGGCGTTTCGTGCTGACGCTCGAACGCATCGAGCAATCGGCCGTAGACAGCTACGATTTCATCTTCAGCTCACCGCGAAAGCTTGCCTTCCAGGCAGGACAGTATCTGGAATGGACGCTTGGTCTCGACCGATCGGACAATCGCGGCAACCGCCGCTATTTCACGGTCGCATCGGCGCCCACGGAGCAATCCATACGACTTGGCGTCAAGTTCTATCCGCAATCGAGCGCTTTCAAGCAGATGCTGGGCACGATGAAGCCAGGCAGCACGATCCACGCCTCCCAACTGGCGGGCGACTTCACCTTGCCGGCCAATCCCCAGACCAAGATTGCCTTCCTGGCCGGCGGCATCGGCATCACGCCATTCCGCTCGATGCTGCAATATCTCATTGACAGCCATGAAAAGCGACCGATCGTCGTCCTCTACGGAGCCGACACCCAGCAGGACATCGCCTATCGCGATGTGCTCGGCGAGGCGAGGCGGGAACTGGGCATCAGGACAGTCTTTGCCGTGGCCCGGGGGGCCGAGCGCGGCCAGTATCCCGGCTATATCGACGCGCGGCTGGTGCGCCTCGCCATCCCCGACTGTCTGGAGCGGACCTTCTACATTTCCGGCCCCCAGGCCATGGTCAAGGCGCTGCGCGACACGCTGCTGGCCATGGGCGTTCGCCGTTCGAGGATAAAGGTCGATTATTTCCCGGGCTTTGCCTGAGTCAGCCGTGCCGGGGCAAGGCTATGGTCACCACCAAGCCGGGATCGGCATTGGTCATCGTCAGGCGTCCGCCATAGGCTTCGACAATGTCCGAGACGATGGCCAGGCCTAGCCCGCTGCTGCCGCCCTTGCTGTCCAACTGCACCCCGCGTGACAGGGCGGATTCCCGGTCCGCATCGGGGATGCCCGGGCCGTCGTCGGCGACGGCGATGGACACCTCGCCGTCGCTTGCCCACGCATTGACCTGGACCGAGGATCTTGCGAAGCGCGCCGCGTTCTCCACCAGATTGCCCAGGATCTCCGAAAGGTCGCCCTCATCGACCGGCGCCATGAAATCCTTCGCGACGTCGATCAGGAACGAGAGCTGCTTGCCGCCCGGCGTGCGCTTGATGACGGCGATGACGCCGGCCGCGGTTTCCCTGACCCGGCACGATGCCTTGCCGGAAACGCCGGGCGCCAGACGGGCGCGCGCGAGTTCGCGCTCGACATGACGTCGGATCGCTCCGGCGCTCTTCTCGATCTCGTCGGCCAGCTCGGTTTCGCCCTTCCCGCGCAGGGCCCGGATGTCGGCCGACAGCACCTGCAGTGGCGTCTTGAGGCCATGCGCCAGGTCGGTGGCGCGCGACCGGGCGCGTGCAAGGGCCTTCTCCTGCGCATCGAGGAGCCGGTTGATTTCGTCGGCGAGCGGCTGCACCTCGCTCGGCGCCGCCACGTCCAGTCGTGCCGTCCGCTGCGCGATCACGTTTCGAACGGCGACCCTCAGGTTTTCCAGCGGCGCGAGGCCAACGGTGATCTGGATGAAGAAGGCCACCATGAGGGCGGCGGCGAGCAGGATGAGCGCCGGGACGAGATCGCGAACATATTCGTGCACCGACACTGTGACGCTGCGATGGTCTTCCGCCACGATGGCACGAAACGACCGGCCGTCGGCATCGGTTATGGTGCGCACGACGGCTAGGGTGAGTTCGCCGCCAGGCCCCTTGAGCTCCTCGATCTTTCTCAATTCGCCGCTCGCCCCCTGGTCGGGCAACGCAAGCTTTGCGTCCCACAACGAACGCGAGCGCACCAGGCTATGGCTGGCCAGGTCTTCCACCTGCCAGTAATGACCGGACAGCGGATTGATGAAGCGCGGGTCGGTCAGGTCGGATTTGACCGACAGCCGGCCGTCGGCCGCGAAGCTGGTCGCGCCGATCAGTTCGTTGAGATCGATAGTCAGTTCTCCGACGATGCGCCGCTCGACATTCTTTTCGAACAGATAGCGCAGCCCGACCCCGGCAATGGCAAGGGCGACAAGGATCGAAATGGTTGCCGCCGACCAGAGCCTGAAGCGGATCGAATTGCCCATCAGGACGGCTCGTCGGGCACGAAATATCCGAATCCGCGCCGCGTCTCGATGACGTCGTTGCCGAGCTTGCGGCGCAGGCGCGCGACAATGACCTCGATTGCGTTCGGATCGCGATCATTGCCGGAATCATACAAATGCTCGGCAAGCTCGGTCGGCGCCACCACGCGCCCGGCATGATGCATCAGGAACGCCATCAGCCGGTATTCCAGCGGCGACAGCGCGACGGGAACGCCGCGCAGCGAAATGCGCATCTGGCGCGTGTCGAGAAGCAGCGGTCCGGATTTCAGCACCGGTGCCGCCTGGCCTGTCGAACGGCGCAGGATCGCGCGCAGCCGCGCCAGCAGCTCGTCCATTTCGAACGGCTTGGGCAGGTAGTCGTCAGCGCCGGCATTGATGCCTTCGACGCGCTCGGTCCAAAGGCCCCGCGCCGTCAGGATCAAAACAGGAAAGCGGCGCGTATTGGCCCGCCAGCGCTTCAGCACCGTCAGGCCATCGAGTTTCGGCAATCCGAGATCCAGGATCGCCGCGTCGTAGTTCTCGACATCACCCGCGAACCAGGCAGCTTCTCCGTCGCGCACGGTGTCGACGGCCATTCCCGCGGCCTTGAGCACCGCCGCTATGTCGCCGGCGATACGGGGTTCATCCTCGGCAAGGAGTATCTTCATCAATCGCCGCCCCTGCCGCGCATCAGCACTCCGGCGCCGGCGTCCACGTCGACGATCCTGCGGCGTCCGTCAGCGGCAACGACCTGGAAGCGATAGACCCACCGGTCGCCCATCCGGATAAAATCGACAGCCACGATGTCGCCTGGAGCATCGGCGTGGACCACGCCCAGTATGTTGGCCAGGCCCTTTATTTCGCCACGCTCGTAAAGGTCCCGCGCCCGGTCGTGATCGCCGTCGTCATCCTCGTCGGCGCGGGCGTGGAACGGTCGAAGCAGGACAAGCCCGACCAGGCTCGCCGTCGCCAAACGTTTCAGTATCGGTTTCATCCAAGGGCCATGTAGCAGACCTTGTGTTTCAATCCGGCTCGTCATCTGGCCAGTCTCCTGGTCCGGAAACACGACAAAATGCATCGGCCTGCCGACGTTTGACTCGCGATCAGGAGCCACTTGTCCCCGGCAGCATTCGCCTGAGCACGTCATCCCTGCGGACATAGTGATGCCAGAGCGCGGCCGCCGCATGCAGTCCGGCAAGGATGAGGATGAGATTGGCGCAGAGGCTGTGCAGTTCCCTTATGGTTCGGGCCGTGGCGCTGTCCGCGGAGACCGGAGCCGGGATGGTGAAGAGGCCGAAGAAACTCAAGGCGTCGCCCCTGTACCAGGTCACCAGGATGCCAAGAACCGGAATGGCGACAAGCAGCGCGTAAAGCATGAGATGCGCGATCTTCGCCACCCATCGTTCCAGCTCTGACATTTCCTGCGGCAGCCCCGGGGTTCCCAAGGTCAGGCGCAGGCCAATGCGGATGACGACCAGCGCGAACAGCAGCATCCCGAACGAGATATGGAACCACCAGACGAGCGCCCGGCCAGGGTCGTTGCGTGGAAAGATATCCGCGACATAAGTCAGGCCGTAAAGGCCGATAACCAGCAGAAACACGGCCCAATGCATGGCCTTCTGTGCGCTTGTGTAGGTAGGATTCATGCTGGGCCATCCAATTTTGAATGTTTCTAAACTAGCCGCGATCATGTCAAAGCTTTGTCAGGTGGCCCCTTCGACCGCAATCGAGGAGGCAGTGACGGTTTCCCCGACGAGAGCGGTTCTGGAATCGGGCTTTGGCGATCGTGATCTGGCGGGACATTGGCTGGAGGGACCTGTCAATTCGCTGACAATCCGGCACCGGACAACGCCGATATGCCGGACAAAGAAAAAGCCCGGACGAACCGGGCTTTTTCTTTTGGGTCTCTGAACCATCGAATGGTTCGAAACGGGAATTTGGTGCCCAGAAGAGGACTCGAACCTCCACTCCTTGCGGAACACGGACCTGAACCGTGCGCGTCTACCAATTCCGCCATCTGGGCTGGTGCGGGCTCATGTAAGCGGGCAAGCGATTGCTGTCAACGCGCTTTTTTCAAAGCGGTTCGCGGCTTGCCGGCTCAGCTGTCCAGCACTTCCTTCGACGCCACGGTCGAATCGGCGTTGAGCTGGTAAATGACCGGCACGCCGGTGCCGAGTTCCAGCTTGACGATCTCCTCGCCCGACTTGCCGTCCAGCGCCATGATCAGCGCGCGCAGCGAATTGCCGTGGGCTGCGACCAGCACGGTGCCGCCGCGCAGCACGTGCGACTGCATGTCATGCAGGTAGTAGGGCCAGACGCGGGCGCCGGTGTCCTTCAGGCTTTCGCCGCCGGGCGGCGGCACGTCATAGGAGCGGCGCCAGACATGCACCTGCTCCTCGCCCCATTTCTTGCGGGCGTCGTCCTTGTTGAGGCCCGAGAGGTCGCCATAGTCGCGCTCGTTGAGCGCCTGGTCGCGGATGGTCTTCAGATCGCTCTGGCCGACCGCGTCCAGAATATGCTGGCAGGTTTTTTGCGCCCGCGTCAGCGCCGAGGTGAAGGCGATGTCGAACTTCAGGCCGCGCGCCTTGAGTTTCTGGCCGGCGGCCTTGGCCTCGGCATGGCCCTGCTCGGTCAGGTCGACATCGCGCCAGCCGGTGAACAGGTTCTTCAAATTCCATTCGCTCTGGCCATGGCGCACGAGCACGAGAGTTCTCGACATTTTTACTCCCTTCAAGAGAAAAGTGTGAAGCGGGTTTCCGTCCGGAATTGCGTTAAAACAAGGTGGTTGTGGTTTGCTCAGCTGAGCCCGAGCACGTCCCGCATCGAATACAGCCCTGGCTTCTTGCCACGTGCCCAAAGGGCCGCCTTGACGGCGCCGCGGGCGAAGATGGCGCGGTCCTCGGCATGATGGGACAGCGTGATGCGCTCGCCGGTGCCGGCCAGGATCACGCTATGGTCGCCGACCACCGAGCCGCCGCGCAGCGTCGCAAAGCCGATCGAGCCGGTCTTTCGCACACCCGTGTGGCCGTCGCGTGAACGCACATCGTTGCCGGCCAGCGCGATGCCGCGCCCGGCAGCGGCGGCCTCGCCGAGCAAAAGTGCGGTGCCCGAGGGCGCGTCGACCTTGTGTTTGTGATGCATTTCGAGGATTTCGATGTCGAAATCGTCGGCGTCCAGCGCGCGCGCCGCCTGTTCGACCAGTACCGCCAGGAGATTGACGCCGAGGCTCATATTGCCCGACTTGACGATCGTCGCGTGGCGTGCCGCGGCCGCGATCTTCGCATTGTCGTCGGCCGAACAACCGGTCGTGCCGATGACATGGACGATGCGCGCCTGCGCGGCGTAGCCGGCGAACTCAACTGATGAGGCCGGCGTGGTGAAGTCGAGCACGCCGGCGGCCTTGGCGAAGACCGGCAGCGGATCGTCGCTGATCGGCACATTGATGATGCCGATGCCCGCCAGCTCGCCGGCATCCTTGCCCAGATGAGGCGAATCCGCACGCTCGACCGCGCCGATGACGCGGGCGCCCGGAATGGTATGGATGGCGCGGATCAGCGTCTGCCCCATGCGGCCGGCAGCACCGACCACCACAAGGCCCATATCGCTTGCCGGCTTGCCGGTTGCTGATGTCTCGCTCATGCCATGCTCCGGGCGATGTTCTGGGTTTCGATGTCCTCGACCGAAGTCTCGATCGGCGCGCTGTCGTCGACAAGCCCCAGACCCTTCTTGCCCTGGATGCGGTGGAAGCGGGCATAGATGCTGTTCGGATCGGCCATCAGCGTCGCGTGCGTGCCTTCCTCGACCAGCCGTCCCTCTTCCAGCACTATGATGTGGTCGGCATTGACCACCGTCGACAGCCTATGCGCGATGACGATCGTCGTGCGGCCTTGCATGACATGCGTCAGCGCCTCCTGGACGCGCGCCTCCGCCTCATTGTCGAGCGCCGAGGTCGCCTCATCGAGCAGCAGGACCGGCGCCTGGCGCACGATGGCGCGGGCGATCGAGACGCGCTGGCGCTGGCCGCCGGAAAGGGTCGAGCCGCCTTCGCCGACCGGCGTATCGTAACCTTGCGGCTGCTGGCGGATGAACTCGTCGGCTGCCGCCTGTTTCGCCGCCTGCTCGATCTCGGCGTCCGTGGCCGACAGGCGGCCGTAGCGGATGTTGTCGCGGATCGTGCCCTCGAACAGATAGGGCGCCTGCGCCACATAGGCGATCGACTGCCGCAGCGAATGCTTGGTCACCTTCGAGATGTCCTGGCCATCGACCTCGATGCTGCCCTGGTCGACGTCGTAGAAGCGCTGCAAGAGCGCCACCAGCGTCGATTTGCCGGCACCCGACGCACCGACGATCGCCGTGACCTTGCCGGCGGCGGCGGTAAAGCTCAGATCTCTCAGCACCGGCATGTCAGCGCTGTAGCCGAACGTCACATTGTCGAAGCGCACCTCGCCGGTGGTGATCCTGGCCTCGACAGCATCGGGCACGTCGCCCTGTTTCGGCTCCAGGTCGAGCAACTCGTAGATCATGCGCGCGTTGACCAGCGCACGTTCCATGCCCACCTGTGTGCGCGCCAGGCGTCTTGCCGGATCGTAGGCCATGATCAGCGCGGTGATGAAGGAAAACACCGCGCCCGGCGGCTGCCCAAGATACAGCGCCCGGTAGCCGGAATAGGCGACCACGGCGGTAATGGCGAGACCGCCGAGAATCTCGGAAATCGGCGACAGCCGCTCCGCGACGCGGGCGATCTTGTTGTTACGCTGCTCGGCCGTATCGGCCATGATGCCGATGCGGCGCGCCAGCTCGGCCTCCAAGGTGAAGGCCTTGACGATGGCGATGCCTTGCGTGGCCTCCTGCACGGACCCGTTCAGCCGCGAATTGATCAGCACGGATTCCCGGTTGATACGCCGCAGTCGGCGGGTGATGTAGACGACGGCCCAGATCAGCGGTGGGCCGATCAGCAGCGAGCTGAGCGACAACACCGGATCCTGGTAGATCATCACGCCGACGAGGGCGACCAGCGAGACTGCGTCGCGGCTGATGGAGGTCAGTGTCAGCGACAGCAGGTCGCGAACGCCGCCGACATTCTCGCTGACCTGTGCCGCCAGCCGGCCGGAACGCGTGTCGTTGAAGAAGTTGACGCCGAGCTTCATCAGATGATCGAAGGTGCGTTTCTGGTAACGCGCGACCAGGTTGTTGCCGATCTTGGCCAACGCGACTGCCTGGCCGTAACCGGCGAAGCCGCGCAACAGGGAGGCTCCCATGAAACCGGCGCAGACCCAGAAGATTATGTCGCTGCGCCGCTCGACGAATATCCCATCGATCATCGGGGCCATGATCCATGCCAGAAACGCAGTGGTACCGGAAACAATCAGTAGGCAAGAGACGGCAACGACATAGGTCCAGCGATATTCGTCGCCGTTTTCAGCGAGGATGCGGCGGAGCACCGCCGTGACCTCGCCGGGCTGGACTTTTTGTTTGGGGGCTTGAAGTGTCAAATCAGGAGCGCTTTGTGGTTTCCGCCTCGTGGGACCGGGCTGCAAATTCGGCACCCCTCTTAACGCCCTGCGGCCGGATTGCCTATGCCCGAGGCTGATTAACTTCGTCGCGGGGCTTTAGCGCGTCCGCGGTCTCCCATGGGTTCCTGTAGCAGAAAACTAGGCCTGCCAGCGGCGGCCCGCCGTCTGGACGCCGAACAGCGACGGGTTTCGGGCGTAGGCGGCAAGGCCGAGAAGTGCTGCCAGCGGGTGGGTGATGACATAGACGGGCATGGTGCGCATCAGCGCGCTGTGCGGCGCCTTGTCCTCGAAGGCGGCGCGGAAATTGCCTGCTTTCAGCGCCGGCACAATCTTTTGCGCGATGCCGCCGGTCAAGAACACACCGCCACGGCTCATGAACACCAGGGCAAGATCGCCGGCGGTGCGCCCGAGGCATGTGACGAAGGTCTCCAGCGCTTCTTGCGCCACCGGATCGGTCTTGGCCAAGGCCGCACCGGTGACCTCGGCCGGCGTGGTGAAGGGCGACGGCTTGCCGTCTGCCTTGGCCACCGCCCGGTAGACGTTGACGAGGCCGCGCCCACACAGGATCTGCTCGCCGGAAATGCGGCCCTCAAGCTTCTCGATGTGCGGGAAAACCTCGAAATCGCGCGGTGAGCGCGGGCCGATGTCCATATGGCCGCCCTCGCCGGGCACCGGAATCCAGTGGCGCAAGGCATAGACCAGCCCGGCGACGCCGAGACCGGTACCGGGACCCAGCACGACGCGGCCGGCATTGGGCTCCGGCATACCGCCGCCGATCTTTTCCATATGCTCTTCGCCGAGCGCGACGACGGCCAGCGCCTGCGCCTCGAAATCGTTGAGCACGACAATGTCGCTCAGGCCCAGGCTGGCGAACATCTGCCTCGGCTTGACGACCCACGGGCAGTTGGTGAGCTCGATCTCGTCGCCGTCGACCGGACCGGCCACCGCCAGCACCGCCGAATTGGGGCGCACCGACGAGCGGTCGAGCACCGCCGCCTGGATCGCCTCGTCGATGGTGTTGAAATTGGCGGTCTGGACGATTTGCGGCTCGGTCGGTTCGGAATTGGCGTCGAGCACGATCGAAAAGCGCGCATTGGTGCCGCCAATGTCGCCTATCAGGATTGGAAACCGCAACGACGTGTCGGTATCGCTTACGCTTGGCATGCTCTCGTCCGTCCCCGGCGCCCCCTGACGGCGTCTCGCCGTTCTTCCGTTGACTAGCGCATGAGTTTGAAAAGGGAAACGGTTTTCGAACCCGGTAGCGCGCGCAGAGAGCTTCTGCGGCCAAACGGCCACTATTTCGCAAAAACAGTCCGCTAAACCGATTGAGCCGACCGATGGCGCGGCAATCAGTTCGCGGGTGGCCGTGGCCGCGGAACGGGGGCGCCCATTCTGGGCGTCGCCGCGAAAGCATTTGCCGCGCCTGGCAAGTCGCCGCCACCGGCGGTGCTGGCAGGCTGCGACGGCGCTTCCGGTTCGGGTGCCGCGACCACGACCGGCACGGCGCCGCCGTGGTAGGTCGCCGCCTCGGCCGAGGCCGGGCCTGGCGCTTCGAGCACGGCGCGGCATTCCTTGGGCAGGTTGGCCATGGTCATCACATCACGGGCCTTCGGCGCGTCCGGGTTCTTGTTGGGCCGCCAAGGCTCCTCAGTGAACCACCAGGCCAGCGGCTTGCCGCAGCCCTCATCATCGGGCGTTGCCTCCTGCGCCTTGCAATTGGGCGAACCCGGCTGGCAGCCGATGCGCATGTGGAAATGATAGTCGTGGCCCCAGAACGGCCGGATCTTGCGCAGCCAGGTGCGGTCGCCCTTGACCGTGTCGCAGAGTTTTTTCTTGATGCCGGGATTGACCAGGATGCGCTCGACCTCGGGGTAGCTCGCCGCCCGCTTCAGAAGCGCCGTATGCTGCGGCGTCCACAGCGCGTCCTTCACCAGATGCGTCTTCTCGTCGACCATCAAGGTGGCGCTCATCGATTCGCGCTGCGCCGTCGACAGCGGACGGCTGGGCATCGGCGTCAGCCAGATGTCGGCGTCGAGGCCGATCTGGTGCGAGGCGTGGCCGGTCATCATCGGGCCGCCGCGTGGCTGCGCGATGTCGCCGATCAGAAGGCCCGGCCAGCCATCGGCGGCGGCGTCGCGCGACAGTTTCTCGATCAGGGCGATCATCGCCGGATGACCCCAGCGGCGGTTGCGCGAGGGCCGCATCACTTCCCAGGTCGGGCCGTCCATGGGAATGGCGACGCCGCCGGCAAAACAGCCCTTGGAATAGAAGCCGATCGACTGCGCCGCAGTCGCGGTCGGCAGTTTCTCGGCGCCGAACAGGTCCTTTGCCCGCTCCTCCGCGCTTGCGGGCTGCACGGCGAGACCGGTCAAGGCAAGCAGGCCAAGAGCGGCCGCCGACAGTGACGATTTGCCGAAATATGGACGCATCGCTGTCTTCATGAAACCGGATCCCCACCGCAATCCCGAAGCCGAATCATAGCACGCCGCGCCAGCGGCTTCGATCGTCAGCGCTTCATCGGGCTGCGCGCCTCGCCGTCGCGCCAGTCGCCTTTTGCCCACATATGGTCAAAGGCGGCGCGGTAGTCCGGAAAGCGCAGGGAATAGCCCGCCGCCTTGATCGCCGCATTGGCGACACGCTTGTTCTCGCCATAGAAGGACCGCGCCATGGGCGAAAGTTGGGCAGTGTCGAAGGGAATCTCCGGCGGCGGCGCGACGCCCATCAGCGACGCGGCATAGGCTACGACATCCTGCGGCGGCGCCGGCTCATCGTCGGTGACGTTGAAAATGCCGCCCTTGTTGGCTTCGATAAGCTGCCAGAGCGCCCCGGCAATGTCGTCGCAATGGATGCGGTTGAACACCTGGTCCGGCTTGACCAGTCGCCGCGCGGTGCCGTTTTCCAGATTGACCAGCGCGTTGCGGCCCGGGCCGTAAATGCCGGACAGGCGCAGGACTGCCACAGGCCGGCCGATCTCCTCGCCGAGCTTCAGCCACGCCTGCTCGGCCTCGACCCGCATGACGGAGCGTTTCGACACCGGCCGGCACGTGGTCTTTTCGTTGACCCAGGCGCCGCCATAGTCGCCATAGACGCCGACGGTTGAGAGATAGCCGATCCATTCCAGCGCCGGCATCCCTGCGATTGCGTCCCGGGCGGCATTCAAGACGGGGTCGCCGGCTTCTTCGGGGGCGACCGAAATCACCAGATGCGTCGTTTTCTTCAGCGCCTCGCCGATTTCGCCGCTCAGCGCGCCGTCGAACAGCAGCGGTGCGATGCCGGCCTGGCGCAGCCCCTCGAATTTCTCCGGCGAACGCGTCGTGCCGAAAATCGTGGCGGCGCCCGGATTGGCGCGGGCAAAAGCCTTGCCGGAATAGCCGGCACCGAAGATGAAGACCTGTCTTTCGCTCATGCATGTGCCCTGGTTGGTCGCGCCAGACGCCATTCCTCGCGCACGGCATCATCGCTCTCGGTCATCAGGCCGATCGCGGCCCGTTCGGAATATTCGGCATCGGATACCAGCCGCGCCAGCGCCCATATTGCCGCGCCCCGCACCAGGGGCGAGGCGTCTCCAAGCAGCGCACGCACCGTGCCAGCCAGCCCGACCTCGCCGGAATTGCCGGCGGCGATCAGCACGTTGCGCACAAAACGGTCGCGGCCGATGCGTTTGATCGGCGAGCCGGAAAAGAAGGCGCGGAAGGCCGCGTCGTCCAATTCAAGCAGGTCGGCGAGTGGCGGCTCACGCAAATCGTAGCGCGCGGCGAGTTTTGCTTCGGAAGCTGCCCGGGCGAACTTGTTCCAGGGACAGGCGGCGAGGCAGTCGTCGCAGCCATAGATGCGGTTGCCGATCGCCTCGCGGAATTCATGCGGAATCGGCCCCTTGTTCTCGATGGTGAGGTACGAAATGCAGCGCCGCGCATCGAGCCGGTAGGGCGCCGGGAAAGCGTCGGTCGGGCAAGCGTCGAGGCAGGCGCGGCAGGAGCCGCAATGGTCGATCTCGGCGCGGTCGGGCGCGAGTTCGGCCGTGGTGAAGATGGTGCCGAGAAACAGCCAGGAGCCGTGCTCACGGCTGACCAGGTTGGTGTGTTTTCCCTGCCAGCCAAGGCCGGCGGCCTCGGCCAGCGGCTTTTCCATCACTGGTGCGGTGTCGACGAACACCTTCACGTCGCCGCCGGCGCGCGCGACGATCTTGCCGGCGATTTCCTTCAGCCGGCCCTTCATCACATCGTGATAGTCGCGGTTCTGCGCATAGACCGAGATGGCGCCCCGGTCGTGCCTGGCCTGCAGGTCGCGCGGATCATGGTCCGGCCCGTAATTCATCGCCAGAACGACGATTGAGCGCACTTCAGGCCACAGCGTGGAAGGCTCGCTGCGGCGCGCAATCGTCTCGGCGATCCAGCCCATCGAACCGTGAAAACCGTCGGCGACGAATTCGGCCAGGCGCGCCGGCGCCAGCGGGATCGCATCGGGGGTGGTGACGGCTATGGCATCGAAGCCGGCGCGCTGCGCCTCCGCGTCGATCAGCGCGCGCAGTTTTGCGGCGTCAGAAGTCGAGGTCCGCATAATGCGACACCGGCGACAGGCCGCGCACGCGGTCGGTCAAGAGCGGCCGGAAGGAGGGCCGCGACTTCACCCTTGTATACCATTCGCGCGCCGCGGCGTGTTCGCGCCAGTCGATCTCGCCGAGATAGTCGAGCACCGACAGGGTCGCGGCGGCCGCGAGGTCGGCATAGGTGACCCTGCCGCCGGCAAGCCAATGGCGCGTGCCGGCCAACCAGTTGGTGTATTTCATGTGCTGGCGAATGTTGGCGCGCGCCGCACGGATGGCACCCGAATCGGGCGAGCCGCCGCCCGCCGTTTCCGGCATGATCGGCTTCAGCACGCGTTCGCGCACCAGATGCCTCGTAACCTCGCTCTCGGCCTTGTTGAGGTACCAGTCGATCAGCCGGCGGATTTCGGCGCGCTGCATCGGGTCCTCGGCGAACAGCCGTTTGTCGCGCTTGAGCACCCCGCGCGTCTCGTCGAGATATTCCGAGATCACCGTCGCACCGACGATCGGCACGTCGCCTTCGGCGAGCAGGATCGGCAGCGTGCCGGCCGGGTTCAGCGCCAAGAACTCCTTGCGCCGCGTCCACGGCTTTTCCTCGATCAGCGCCAGTTCCTCGCCATACTCGCCAAAGGCGAGGCGGACGAAGCGGCAGGTTGCGAACATGGGATGGTGGAAAAGCGTCAGCATGGTTCCGCGATGATAAAGCGCACTGGCGAATCGCCGGGCGCACCGGTAAGTCTTGGCCGCCCGGTTAGCGGGCCGTCAGGGTGTTGCGACCTATAGGGGCAGTTCAACGCCATGACAAGCAAACCGTTCTGTTAGCCGTCGCGCAAAGCCGAGGTAGCCATGGAAAGCCAGACCATCGTCGAAGCCCTGCTGCTCGGCCTGCTGGAGGGGCTGACCGAGTTCATACCAGTGTCCTCGACCGGCCATATCCTGCTCGCCGGCCATTTCCTCGGCTTCCACTCGACCGGCAAGGCCTTCGAGATCCTGATCCAGCTTGGCGCCATCCTGGCGATCCTGAGCGTCTACTTCCGCCGCCTGTGGCAGATGCTGCTCGACCTGCCGCATGACCGGCTGACGCGGCATTTCGTCATCGGCATCCTGATCGCCTTCCTGCCGGCGGCCATCATCGGCGCGCTGGCGCATGATTTCATCAAGACGGTGCTGTTCGAATCGCCACGGCTGATCTGCATCATGCTGATCATCGGCGGCGTCATCCTGCTGGCTGTCGATCGCATGAACCTGAAGCCCGTATATCGCGACGTCGAGCGCTTCCCGACCAGGCTTTACCTGCAGATCGGGCTTTTCCAGTGCCTGTCGCTGATCCCCGGCACATCGCGCTCCGGCTCGACCATCGTCGGCGCGCTGCTTTTGGGCGTCGACAAGCGGGCGGCGGCGGAATTTTCGTTCTTCCTGGCGATCCCGACCATGGTCGGCGCCTTTGCTTTCGACCTGTTCAAGAACCGCAACGTGCTGACCACGGCGGATTTGCCCATCATCGCCATCGGCTTCGTCGCCGCCTTCGTCACGGCCTTGGTCGTCGTCCGCTACCTGCTCGATTACGTCTCACGCAACGGCTACTCGCTGTTCGGCTGGTGGCGGCTGGTGGTGGGGATTGTCGGTCTGGTGGCGTTGATGATTTGGGGGTGAGGAGTGGTCCGCGACCTCCTCTCAATTCCTCCCATAAAACGCGTTCTCGACATGCACCGGCCAGCGCCAGGGCAGCACCGCGACCATGTCGAAGCGCATCGACAGCCTGCCATAGTCCGCCTGCCGCGACAGCCAGATGTCGGCGGCGGCCTCGATGCGGCGCTCCGATTCATGGCCGATCGCTTCCATGGCTTCCATCAGCGTGCGGCGCGCCTTGACCTCGACGAACAGCACCAGGTCGCCGCGCCGCGCGATCAGGTCGATCTCGCCGAAGCGGGTGCGATGGCGGCGCGCGAGAATCCGGTAGCCTTTCAGCATCAGCGCCACTGCGGCCAGCCATTCGCCGCGATGGCCGCGCCGATAGGCCTTTTGGCGGCTGGCGCTCGGGCGCTCAGCCACCGTCGCCTTCTCCAGAGTTTTGTTTGACCATGATCTTTTCCGAAAACCGGTTTCCACTTTTCGGGATCATGGTCTGTCCCTAAGCTCCAGCAGCCGCCGGTAAAGCGCCTGCTTCTGGCCGCCGGTCATCTTGGCGGCCTCAGCCGCCGCCTTGGAAGCCGGCATTTCGGCAGCGAGCGACAAAAGCAGGCGGTCGATATCCGCCGGTTCGTCGGCCTTCGCTTCAGCCGGGCCGACGCAGACGACGATCTCGCCCTTCGGCGTATCGGCCGCCGCATAATGGTCGGCGAGCACTTGCAGCGTGCCGATGCGCATTTCCTCAAAAGTCTTGGTCAATTCCCTGCCGATGGCGGCCTTGCGCTCGCCGCCGAGGGCTTCGACCATGGCGCCAAGGGATTCTGCCAGCCGGCGCGGCGATTCGAAGAAGATCAAGGTCGCCGGCACGGCTTTCAGGGCTTCCAGCCGGGTCAGCCGCTGGCCTGATTTGACTGGCAAAAATCCGGCGAACAGGAAGGCGTCGGAGGGCAGGCCGGATGCCGTCAGCGCGGCAAGCGGCGCCGACGGGCCGGGGATCGGCACGACGCGAATGCCGTGGTCAATCGCCTCGCCGACCAGCCGGTAGCCAGGATCGGAGACCAGCGGCGTGCCGGCATCGGAAATCAACGCCACGCTCTGTCCGGCCTGAAGCGCTGCGATCAGTTTCGGCCCGGCCTCACCGGCATTGTGTTCGTGATAGGCCGTGGTGCGGCGGCGGATGCCGTAGCGGTCGAGCAGCACGCGCGACACCCTTGTGTCCTCGCAAGCGACGATGTCGGCGGCGGCGAGCGTCTCCAGCGCGCGCAGCGTGATGTCGGCGAGATTGCCGATCGGCGTGGCCACCAGATAGAGCGCCGGCTCGAGCGGACGGGCGGGGATTTCGGTCTGCCCGACCACATAGCTGCGCCTGCTCGTCTCATCGGTCACTGATGCCGCCTCCGTTCAGCCCTGTTTGGCCTGCCAAATCTTGTTTGGCATGGCTGGCGCGGCCTTGCAAAAGCTCACGCCGATGTAAGGTAATCGCCATGCCTTCGCCACAGTAAGGAACCAAACCGGCATTGGCAGATTTAGCCCCTGATTCCGGAGGAGGACAGGATGGACAGCCTGAAGATACAGGACGCTTTCGAGCCTTACTATGCCGGCCGCAAGCGCATTGCCGCCCCCAGGGACAAGCGCCTGCCTGCCAAGACCGACACCAGCCTGACCAGGCGGGCGACAACCGCCTTGCCGACGAATGTCAGGCTTTCCGACAACGAACCCGACAGCACGACGGAGCACTGACCGAACGATGCCCAATCGCTTCGATATCTTCATCACCCGTCTTGAAACGAAAACCGCCAGAGAAGGCGTGCCCCCGCATCCGATGAACGACCAGCACAGCGTTCGCCGCGAAAAGGCTGACGCCAAACCGGCCCGGAACGGAACGGCGCATGCCGAGAAGGATCGCGGCAAGCGCCGTTTCAAGCACGACGCCTGACCCCTGCGACTGGCCGAGACTGTCTGCCTTCGTCATCGCCGTGGCGACGCTAGGAGCGGAGCGACGCGGCATAGACCCGAGGATGACGAAGGTCTGGTTCACCCCAGATACCGAGAAACGCGGGCCTTCAGAAGGCTAATCAGCTCCAGGTCCATGAATTCGTAATCGTCCGGTATATCGAGACAGATGATTCGGGCCTTCTTCAGGCTCGTCTTGAACTTCTTCTGCAGTTTGGTGCGGTGCGCCTTTTCCATGACGAAGATGATGTCGGCCCAGGCGACCAAATCATGCGTCAGCGGCGTGTCGGCGTCGTGGTTGGTCCCCGCCGACGCAACCTCGATATCCCGGCGCGTGGAAAACACCTGCTCGGCGGTCGGGCTGCGCAAGCGGTTCTGGCTGCAGACGAAGAGGACGTTTTTCACCAGTTGTTGGCTTCCTGGTTCCGCGGCCTTGCGGCTGCGACATTACTCATCGAACATTTCGCGTATCGACTTGGTCAGCGGTATGTACTGGTCAAGTGTCAGTCCGTAGAGTTCAAACTCCACCGCGTGCTCGCGCGGCAGCACCCTCAGATTTATACCGACATAGGTAAGAAAGCCCCGAACTACATCGAACTCAGTCATGCCAGAGGGCTTCAATCTCGATATAACCTTCTGATTTTTGATAATTACGGCATCGGCTTGATAGAAATCTTCGTCGGCCCGTGGTTTCGAAATCTCGGTCAATCCAAACTCGAAGACATCATCCGTGTTCACCGTGCGCAGCGTCTCATGGATCAGATACTTCATGGTGCACCCACATCGGAAACGGCATACTGGTTTTCAGCCAAGCCCGTAGCATCTTTGCCTGGGCAGAAAACTACCTTTTGGCCTATCGCGCCAGATCCGCCACCACGGCGTCGAGCACGATCATGCCGGCCGGTGTGGCGCGGAGCCGCGCATTGCCTATGGGCGCCACCAGCCCCTCGCCCTGCAGCGTCGACAGCCGGGCGCTCGACAGGCCGCGGCCGGAAAACGCCTCGTAGCGCGCGAGGTCGATGCCTTCGGCCAGACGCAACCCCATCAGCAGGAACTCGTCGGCCTCCTCCGAGCGCGTCAGGATTTCGCCGCCGGTGACGCCATGGCCCTTGGCCTCGACGAGGTTGGCCCAGGTTTCCGGCATCCGCTCGGCGATCGTCACCGTGCGGCGGCCATGTTCGACGAAGCGGCCATGGGCGCCGGGGCCGACGCCGACATATTCGCCATAGCGCCAATAGGTCAGATTGTGCCGGCTCTCGGCGCCGGGCCTGGCGTGGTTGGAAATCTCATAGGCCGGCAGGCCGTGCGCCGTGGTGATCTCCTGCGTCAACGCATAGAGATCGGCGGCGTGGTCGTTGTCGGGGATGATGAATTTCTTCGCCGCATGCAGGGCGTGGAAGGGCGTGCCTTCCTCGATGGTCAGCTGGTAGAGCGACAGATGATCGGCGGCATGGCCGATCGCCTGTTCGAGCTCGGATGCCCAAGCCTCCGGCGTCTGGTCGGGCCGGGCGTAGATCAGGTCGAAGGACAGGCGCGGAAAGATCTCCCGCGCCAGCCCGATGGCGTGCAACGCTTCCTCGACATTGTGCAACCGGCCGAGGAAGCGCAAATCCTTGTCGTTCAGCGCCTGCACGCCGAGCGAGACGCGATTGACCCCCGCCGCCCGGTAACCGCGAAACCGTTCCGCCTCGACCGAGGACGGGTTGGCCTCCAGCGTCACCTCGATACCGTCAGGCGCCGTCCAGTTCTTCGCCACGGCGTCCAGAACCCTGGCTACCGTTTCCGGCTTCATCAGCGAGGGCGTGCCGCCGCCGAGGAAAATGCTGGTCACGTCGCGCGGTCCGGTGCGCTGGCGCATGGTCGCGAGTTCCGCCTCGAAGGCGGCGGCAAAGCGCTCCTGGTCGACCGGCTGGTGGCGGACATGGCTGTTGAAGTCGCAATAGGGGCACTTGGCCGCGCAGAATGGCCAATGGATGTAGACGCCGAAGCCGGGCGTGCGGTCGAGCAGCATGCTCATGCCGAGCCCAATCTCGCCAAGTTAAGGCGTGCCTCGGCGAATTTCTGGAAAGCACGGGCGCGATGTGAGAGTGCCGTGGCCTGGCCGGGTTTCCAGCCGTGCTTTTCCTCGGCGCTCATCTCGCCGAAGGTTTTTTCGAAGCCGTTGGGCAAGAACACCGGATCATAACCGAAGCCAAGCTCGCCGCGCGGCGGCCAGACCAGCGTGCCTTCGGCCTCGCCGCGATAATATTCTGCCTCGCCATCGGGGAAGGCGAGGCAGATGACGGCGACAAAGCGGCCCTTGCGCTGTTCGACAGCGGCGGCGCCGACTTCCTGCAACGCCACTTCGGTGCGCTGCATGGCCATGCCGAAATCGCGCGAACCATCAGGGGTTTCGGCCCAGTTGGCGGTGTAGACGCCGGGCGCGCCGTCGAGCGCGTCGACGCACAGGCCGGAATCATCCGAAAGCGCCGGCAGCCCGGTGGCCTTTGCGGCGGCCAGCGCCTTGATGTAGGCATTCTCCTCGAAAGTCGTGCCGGTCTCGTCCGGCTCCGGCAGGCCAAAGTCCTTGGCCGACTTCGCCTCGAAGCCGAATGGCCCCATCAAATCGGCGAATTCGCGCAGCTTGCCGGCATTGTGGCTGGCGACGACGATCTTCTTGCCATCAAGAGTATGCATCAAAGGCCCCAGATTCTCGGCTCGGCGAACTCGATCGAATTGCCCGAGGGGTCGCGTATATAGATCGAACGGCCGCCTTGCGGCCATTCGAATTCGCTTTCGATGGCGATTCTTTTGGCCCCCAGATGCGCTTTCCAGCCGGCGAGTTCGTCAGCGGTCGCCGCAAAGCAGAGATGACCTTCGCCGACCGTGCCATGCGGTGGCACTTTCAGCCGCGCGTCGGGCGCCGGCGGGATCCTGGTTGCCTCGGCGTTGAAGACGAGCAGCACGCCGGCTCCGCAACGGAAGAAGAGGTGGCGGCCGTCGACCTTGCCGAGAAGGGTGAGGCCGAGGATGTCGGTGTAGAAGGCTTCGGCGGCCGTGAGGTCGGTGACGTATAGAGCGGATTCCAGGATGGCGGAGGGTATCACGAGGCACCCCCCTCTGGCCTGCCGGCCATCTCCCCCGCAAGGGGGGAGATTGGCAGCGTCAAAGCTCGGTTATGGCTTGCAACGTTGGTGATTGGCGAAACTCGCGAACACAGCCGATCTCCCCCCTTGCGGGGGAGATGCCCGGCAGGGCAGAGGGGGGTGTTCAAGCTCGGCATTTAAATCCTAAGCCACCGCCATCTGCTGCAAACTCACCAGCCTCTGGATGCCCTTCTTGGCCAGGCCCATCAATTCCCCTAACTGATCCTCGGAAAAAGGCTCGCCCTCGGCGGTGCCCTGGATCTCGACGATGCCGCCCTTGCCGGTCATGACGAAATTGGCGTCGGTGCCGGCCGAGGAATCCTCGAGATAATCGAGGTCGATGACCGGTTGGCCGTCATGGATGCCACAGGAAATCGCCGCGACATGGTCCTTCAGCACCTTCGAAACACTGGCCATCTGCCGGGCTTCCATCCAGCGCAGGCAGTCATACAGTGCCACCCAGCCGCCGGTGATCGAGGCGGTGCGGGTGCCGCCATCGGCCTGGATGACGTCGCAATCGACGGTGATCTGCTGTTCGCCCAGCGCCTGCAAATCGACCACGGCACGCAGCGAACGGCCGATGAGGCGCTGGATTTCCAGCGTGCGGCCGCCCTGCTTGCCGGCGGAAGCCTCGCGGCGCATGCGCTCACCGGTGGAGCGCGGCAGCATGCCATATTCGGCCGTCACCCAGCCCTTGCCGGAATTGCGCATCCAGCCCGGGACCTTTTCCTCGAGGCTTGCCGTGCACAGGACATGGGTATCGCCGAACTTCACCAGGCACGAACCTTCGGCGTGCTTGGAGACGCCGCGCTCGAAGGAGATGGCGCGCATTTCGTCGAATTGGCGTTTGGAGGGGCGCATTCAGGCTTCTTTCCAGTCATTTTTCGGATTCGTGGCCGGCTTTTAGACGCATGGGGGGCAGCGCGCAAAGGAAAACGGACCGGGTGATCTGACACAGACACCGGGTTGCGCCCACCGCACCGAAGTCTATATCCTGAACAAGGAGGTTTTTGGCCGAATGACCAAGGCAATCGAACCCAGTTCGCAGTCGCCTGCACTTCAATCACTCGACATGCGCTCTCGCGACATCTTCCGGCGCATCGTCGATTCCTATCTCAGGGATGGCGAGCCCGTCGGCTCGCGCAGCCTGTCGCGCATCCTGCCGTCCTCGCTGTCGCCGGCCACCATCCGCAATGTGATGAGCGACCTCGAGCATCTCGGGCTGATCTACGCGCCGCACATCTCAGCCGGCCGGCTGCCGACACAGGCCGGCCTGCGTTTCTTCGTCGATGCCTTCATGGAGCTTGGCGACCTCTCCGACGAGGAGCGCCGCACCATCGAGGCTCAGGTGCGGGCGTCCGGCTCGGGCGCGACGCTGGAGCACATGCTGACCGAGGCCAGCCAGATGCTGTCTGGCATGTCGCGCGGCGCCGGCCTAGTGCTGGCCGCCAAGAACGAGGTGGCGCTGAAGCACATCGAATTCATCCAGCTGGAACCGACCAAGGCGCTTGCCGTGCTGGTGTCGCAAAATGGCGATGTCGAAAACCGCGTCGTCGAGCTGCCCGCCGGCATCACCGTCTCGCAGCTGCACGAGGCGTCGAATTTCCTCAACGCGCATATTCGCGGCCGCACGCTGGCCGAGGCGCGGGTCGAGATCGCCCGCATCAAGGAAGAGACGAGAGCGGCCCTCGACACGCTGTCGCAGGACCTCGTCGAGAAGGGCCTGGCGGTGTGGGCCGGCGCCGAAAGCGGCCTGCCGGCGCGGCTCATCGTGCGCGGCCGCGCCAACCTGCTCGAAAACGTCACTGCCCAGGCCGACATCGAACTGCTGCGGCATCTGTTCGAGGACATGGAAACGCAGGACGGGCTGATCCAGCTGCTTGACCTCGCCGAGCAGGGATCGGGCGTGCGCATCTTCATCGGTTCGGAAAACAAGCTGTTTTCGCTGTCGGGCTCGTCGCTGGTGGTCGCGCCCTACCGCGACAAGGATGCCCGCGTCGTCGGCGCGCTCGGCGTCATCGGCCCGACCCGGCTCAACTATGCCCGCATCGTGCCGATGGTCGATTATACGGCGCAGTTGATATCGCGCATGTTGCGCTAAGATGTTGATATTCAGCCGGCCGGCAAACGGCCTGACCTGAATCTCCACACCTTGGTCCTAAAATCGAAACGGCTGCCGAGGAGAAAAAGAATGGCGCTCGAAGAACTCAAGGCCCGGATCAGCTTGCTGCTCGAGGAGATGGTCAACCAGCCGGAAGACCAGCACGAAATCCAGGAACAGCTGCGCGAAAAACTGCGGGAAATGCGGGCCATGGGCCTGCCGCTGCCGGCGGATCTCGTCGCGCTGGAAAAACGCCTCGACGACGATTTTTACGCCGCCGGGACATAAGCGGGGAAACCGGACTTTCGTTTCCCTCAACTCATCATGTGAGGCGGAACCCAGGGACAAACCGGCCGTTGGTTTCCTTCGCGACCCGATGGAGGACAAAATGATCCGATTGGCCGGACTGGTGCTTCCCGCACTCTTTCTCACAAGCGCGGCATTCGCCCAGCAGGCGGACCAGCCGGCGCTGAGGGGCGCGGCCGCCTTCGGCGATTGGCGCGCCGACAAGCCCGGCGTGCGCCGCCTGATCAAGCCGGAAGACCTGCCGAAGCCCTATGTCACCAAGTCCGCCTCGAACAGCCCTGGCCTTGCCGACATGCCGGCGGGTGCCAAGCCGCAATTGCCGCCGGGCTTTTCGGCCGAGCTGATCGCATCCGGCATCGACAATCCGCGTGTCGTGCGCGCAGCACCCAATGGCGACCTGTTCGTCGCCGACAGCGAAGCCAATCAGGTCCGCGTCTACCGCCTGACCAAGGACAGTACCAAGCCCGCCGAGGACGGCATCTTCGCCGGCAATCTCAACCAGCCCTATGGCATTGCCTTCTATCCGCCTGGCGATGACCCGCAATGGGTCTATGTCGCCAACAGCGACAGCATTGTGCGCTTTGCCTACCGCAAGGGCGACCTGAGGGCATCCGGCGAACCGGAAACCATTGTCGACAACATTCCCTCGAACCATCACTGGACGCGCGACATCGTCTTTTCGCCTGACGGCAAGACGCTCTATCTGTCGGTCGGCTCGGGTTCGAACGTCGCCGAGGACATGGGCAAGGCGCCGGATGGCGGCCTCGACGCGTGGGTGAAGTCGAAGCCGCTTGGCGCGACGTGGGGCTCCGAGGACGGCCGCGCCGACGTGCAGGCTTTCGACCCGGACGGCAAGAACGGCCGCATCGTCGCCACCGGCCTGCGCAACTGTTCGGGCATGACCGTCCAGCCGGCGACCGGCGTGCTGTGGTGCGTCGTCAACGAGCGCGACGCGCTCGGCGACAATGTGCCGTTCGAATACGCCACCTCAGTCAGGGACGGCGCCTTCTACGGCTGGCCCTGGTACTATATCGGCAACAATGAGGATCCGCGCCATAAGGGCGCGCGCCACGATCTTGCCGGCAAGGCAACCGTTCCCGATGTGCTGATGCAGGCGCATTCGGCGCCGCTCAACATCGCCTTCTACGATCGCAAGGACTTGCCTGCAGACGCCGGCTTTCCCAAGGAATACAGGGGCGATGCCTTCGTCGCCCTGCATGGTTCATGGAACCGCGGCAACAGGACCGGCTACAAGGTCGTCCGCCTGCTGTTCAAGGATGGCAAGCCGACCGGCGAATATGAGGACTTCATGACCGGCTTCGTCGTCTCGAATGGCGAGGTGTGGGGCCGGCCGGTGGGTGTGGCGGTGGCGGCCGACGGCGCGCTGATCATGACCGAGGACGGCAACGGCACGATCTGGCGCGTGACCTATGATGGCGGGCGGTCCTGAGGAGTCTTGCTGGGCAGCGCAGCCCCCTCACCCGGATTGCCAAAACCGAATTGCAAAGGCAATTCGGGGCAATCCGACCTCCCCCCGTTGGGGAGAGGAGCCGGCTAGCGCTGGCGCCTTCCTCTTCTCCCCTCGGGGAGAAGGTGGATCGGCGCGCAGCGCCGAGACGGATGAGGGGGCCTTCTCCACGTGTCCCAGATAGCTGGTGCAATGGATTCCGCCCCCAGGGAATTCAATCGTGGCCCGTTCCATGCGAAAAGACGTCTTATCCGGAACCACTCGCATGACCCTCACCGGCTTCCTCGCCTACAGTGCCGCCCTTGGCATCGCCGCCGCCATTCCCGGCCCCGGCGTCACCGCGCTTGTCGCGCGGGCGCTCGACTCCGGCTTTCGCTCGTCGCTGGCCATGTCCTTCGGCCTGATGCTGGGCGATCTCACCTATCTGACCGCCGTGGTGCTCGGCCTCGCCTTCGTCGCGCAGACCTTCGGCATGGTTTTCCTCGCCATCAAATGGCTTGGCGTCGCCTATCTGGCATTTCTGGGCTGGCGCTTCTGGACCGCCGGCATCACGCCCGAAACGGTCGAAGCGAAAAAGGGCAAGGGCGGACTGGTTTCGAGCTTTGTCGCCGGCCTCACCGTCACGCTCGGCAATCCGAAGACGATGATCTTCTACCTCGCCATCACGCCGACCATCGTCGACCTGAAGACCATCACGCTGGCCGATTACGGCATCCTCGTCGCGCTGACGGTCGTGGTCCTGTTCGTCGTCCTGGTGCCTTACCTGGCGCTGGCGGCCAAGGCGCGCTGGTTCCTGAAATCGCCGCGCGCGCTGAAGGTGCTGAACCGCACCGCCGCCGGCTTCATGGTGGGCGCGGCAGCAGCGATCGCGGCCCGTCAATAGCACCCTTTCAGCCAAAACATTCCGGGGGCAGGCTTCCCCGCGAAATGCTTTTCCGGGACAAGGGCGTTTTAGACACAGGCCCCACTCGGATATTTCCGGCCGACAGCTTATGTTGCGCGGCTGAAAGCCCTATCTTGCCGGCTGCAATGCCACTTGCCTGAAATCCTGGGAGCGAAACCAATGAACAAGCCCGTCACCTCCGCCCGCGTCCCCGGCCGCGGCCGCATCTACAGTTCCATCACCGACACGATCGGCGACACGCCCCTGGTACGGCTCGACAAGTTCGCCAAGGAGAAGGGCATCGTCGCCAATCTCGTCGCCAAGCTCGAATTCTTCAACCCGATCGCCTCGGTCAAGGACCGCATCGGCGTGGCGATGATCGAGGCGCTGGAGGCGGCCGGCAAGATTTCGCCCGGCAAGACCACGCTGATCGAACCGACCTCGGGCAACACCGGCATCGCGCTTGCCTTCGCCGCCGCCGCCAAGGGCTACAAGCTGATCCTGACCATGCCGGAGACGATGTCGGTCGAGCGCCGCAAGATGCTGGCGTTGCTCGGCGCCGAACTGGTCCTGACCGAAGGCCCGAAAGGCATGAAAGGCGCCATCGCCAAGGCCGACGAGCTGGCCGCGACGATCCCCAACGCCGTCATCCCGCAGCAGTTCGAAAACCCCGCCAATCCGGAAATCCACCGCAAGACGACAGCGCAGGAGATCTGGAACGACACGCAGGGCGAGGTCGACATCTTCGTCGCCGGCATCGGCACCGGCGGCACCATCACCGGCGTCGGCCAGGTGCTGAAGAAGCACAAGCCCTCTGTGCATGTCGTCGCCGTCGAGCCGGAAGCCTCGCCGGTGCTGTCGGGCGGCCAGCCCGGCCCGCACAAGATCCAGGGCATCGGCGCCGGCTTCGCGCCAAAGATCCTCGACACCACGATCTATGACGAGATCGTCAAGGTTTCCAACGAGGATTCCGTCGCCAATGCGCGCCTCGTCGCCCGCCTCGAAGGCGTGCCGGTCGGCATTTCGTCGGGTGCTGCCCTGCAAGCGGCAATCGTCGTCGGCTCGCGGCCGGAGAACAAGGGCAAGACCCTGGTCGTGGTCATCCCCGACTTCGCCGAACGCTATCTGTCGACGATTTTGTTCGAAGGGCTGGGGGCGTAGACCACCGCCTCTTCGACGGACCGCCGCTTTTGCTGGCCCGCTGAAAAACCTTCCGTGGCGCCTGCGACCCGGCTTGAGCAGCACCCTGCTTCCGGTTCATATCGCTCCCGGCCTGCCTTGCGCGGGCCGGGGGAGGAATTCATGTACAAGCTCTATACCCGTCCAGGCAGCGGCGGCTTCGTCGTCGAGGCGGCGCTCGCCTTGGCGAATGCGCCGTTCGAACAGATCGACGTGCCGAAGTCCGACCAGCCCGATCCGGCCTTCCTCGACATCAGCCCGCTGAACCAGGTGCCGGTGCTGACCTTGCCGGACGGAAGCTCGATGACCGAATCGGCGGCGATCTGCATCCTGCTTGCCGAACGCCATCCCGATGCCGGCCTGGCGCCGGCGGTCGACGCGCCGGCTCGCGCCGATTTCCTGCGCTGGATGGCGTTCATGTCCTCGGTGCTCTACCCGGCGGTGCTGCGGCTCTACTACGCCCATCGCTACACGGCCGATGCCGACGGCACGAAAGCCGTCAAGCAGGCGGCCGTCGCCGAAATGGACCGCGGCTTCACCGTTGTCGATGCCGCTCTGCAAGGCCGTGACTGGCTGGTCGGCGAGACCATGTCGCTGGCCGACATCTATCTCGTCATGCTCGTAGCCTGGCATCCCGATATAGACAGAGCGCGGGCAGCCTGGCCGAACATTGAACGGCTCTGGGCCAGGCTGCGCGGCCATCCGCTGATGAAGACACTCAACACGTCGCACGAGATGTGGCCAGGCTGAAGGTCAGTTGCGCAGCGCTGCCCTTTTGCCTTGCAGGAACCGGCGCACTGCCGGATCACGCTCGAGGCCGATCGCGCGATCATAGGCTTCGGTTGCCTGCGGCACCTGACCAAGCCTGGCCAGGAGACCGGCCCGCGCCGCCCAATAGGGCTGATACTCATTGAGCCGCTTGTCGTCGCCCAGCACGTAAAGCGCCGCCAACCCCGCCACGGCGCCCTCCGTCTCGGCAAGCGCCACCGCGCGGTTGATCGCCACCACCGGCGATCCGACGATCGAAAACAGCGCGTCGTAGAGTGCGCGGATCGCTGCCCAGTCGGTGCGGCCGGTCAGCCGCCGCGCGGCGTGGGCAGACTGGACGGCCGCCTCGAGCTGGTAGCGGCCGACGACACCGCTCGCCGCGGCATGGGAAAGAAGCGCCTCCGCCTCATCGATGAGAGCGCGGTCCCATAGGTCGCAATCCTGTTCGGCCAGCGGCACGAAGTCGCCTTCGGCGCTACGCCGGGCGGCGCGGCGGGCCTCGGCAAACAGCATCAGCGCCAGCAAGCCGAGTGCTTCCGGCTCTTCCGGCATCAGCGTGGCCACCAGGCGGCCAAGCCAGATGCCTTCGGTGGCAAGGTTGCGGCGCCGCGTCTCGGTGCCGGCCGGATCGGACCAGCCTTCGGCGAAAGCCGCATAGATCGCCTCCAGCACGGCATCCAGCCGTTCGCCGAGTTCGGCACGCTCCGGCACGCGGAACGGAATGCCGGTTTCGCGGATCCGGGTCTTGGCGCGCACCAGGCGCTGGCCCATCGTTGCCGGCGAGACCAGGAAGGCGGAGGCGATCGTCGCGGCATCGAAGCCAAGAATGGTCTGCAGGATCAGCGGCGCCCGCACGCCCGGTTCGATCGCCGGATGCGCGCAGGCAAACATCAGCCGCAGCCGCTCGTCGGGCAGGTCCTCCTCGGTCATGCGCGCCTCCATCTCTTCGGCGATCAACTGGAGATGATCGCCGGCCGCCTCTCGGGTGAGCCGGCGCCGCATCGCATCGACGCGGCGGCGACGCGCCACGGCCAGCAGCCAGGCTTCCGGTCTTTCAGGCACGCCTGACTTCGGCCAGCGTTCAAGTGCGGCGGCAAAGGCGTCGGCCAGCGCATCCTCGGCGGCGGCCACGTCGCGCGTGCGCGCGGCGAGCCAGGCGACCAGCTTGCCATAGCTCTGCCGGGCGGCGGCCTCGGCGGCCGCCCGGGCGATCTCCGGGCGACTGTCCATCACCCGGTCATCTCTCCGAGATGTATTCGGCCATTTCCCAGATCGGTCGCAGCTCGACCGTGCCCAGGCTGGCTGCCGGACAGCGCGCCGCCCAGTCGATGGCGGTGTCGATGTCGGCCGCCTCGATCATGTAGAAGCCGGCAAGCTGCTCCTTGGTGTCGGCATAGGGGCCGTCGAGCACGTTGGTCTTGCCGTCGGCGATCCGCACCGAGGTGGTTGCCTGGGTCGGGCGCAACCGGTCGCCGGCCAGCCACGTGCCTGACTGCTTCAACGCTTCGGTGTAAGCGCCATAGGCCGCCAGGATCTCCTGGGTCTTCTCGCGCGGCGCATTCACCATCGCGGCTTCGTCGCTATAGATCAAAAGCATGTATCGCATGGGTCTTCTCCCGTGGTTTCGAAGGCCGCGTCCTTGCGGGGCCAGACGTATGTCGCGCGGCGGCAACCGATTTCGACAGGCCGTGGAAAAAACTTTCGGCCTTGAGCGGGCACGGCGCAAGCGGAGAGCTCGCACCCATTGCTAATCAACCGGTTCGAGCCAGCCGCGATAGCGCACGATCAGCCCGGTGAGCGGGTGCGAAATCTCGACATGGAAGCGGAAGCGGCCATTCTCGACGGTTTCGAAGGAGGTCGAGCGCGGGCAGAGCCACATCGGCAAGGGCAGGCCTAGAACACTCCAACCGGCAGGACGAGCGACAGCTTGCCCTCCCCGGTCACCAGCGCCATGGCGAAGGTCAGCGGGCCGAAGCGTTCGCACAACAGGCGCTGCGAGCGCCCCCGCCCCGCAAACTGGCGGCTGGAGAAGCTGTGTGCGCCGAATGTCCGCGTCCAGGTTTCTTCCTCCCTGTCGGCATCGAAGCGGACCCGCACCGGAATATCGGTGCTCGCCTTGGGAAAGCCGACCAGCCAGGCCATTAGTCGGCCAAGAATGCTTGACCCGCGTTCGACACTGGCGCGGCCTTCGGCCGTTTTCGTGCGATCATGCATGGCGCGGATTTTTTCGGGCAAGCCTTGCCAGGCCTCGCCGAGCAGCTCCGCATAGAGCGGTTTGTCCGGGCCGCCGGCCGTGTCGTCGCGAAAGCCGGTATGGATCGTCCTGCCCGCGAACAAGGCCTCATAATCGGCAAGCTCGAGATCGTTCACGGCGGCGCGGGCGCCATGTAGGGGCACACGGCCGTCCAGCGCCTTGCGCACCAGTGCCTCGACCGCCATGGACGGGATTAGCGGCCCGTCATCACCTTCGGCCAAAAGATGCCATGAGCGCTTGATTGGCTTTCCGACCCGGTCAGCGCCTTCGACCAGGACGAACATGCCGCCGCGATGTTCGCCCCAGCGCAGCCGGTTGGTCGCCCAATGCATCAGCGGGGCGAGCGGCGACAGCGAGCGCACCAGCCCGATGCGCACCAGCCAGGCAAGGCTGATCAAGGCACGGTGCAGGATTTCGGGCACCGGCCCGGCACCCATCCAGATGGTTTTCGCCTGTGGCCACAATTCTCCCAGCGCCCGCAGGTCCGGCACGTCGACGAGCGAGAACAGCGTATTTTTGAGCGGCACGCGGCCCGGTGGCGCGATGGTATAACGCATCTGTTCGGTCAGTGGATGGCCTTGCGCCTTGGCGCCGTCGCGCACCAGACCGACCGGCCGGCCGGCATAGCCCGCGATCGCCCGGATGACGTTTTCGCCGACGCCGGCATAGGGCGACGGTGCGATGCCGCCCTTGATCGTGTCGACGCGCGCCATGTCAGAGGACAGCCGGCGCACCACCGCCGCCGTCAGCACTGGAAAGCTGGAGACGCCGGACAACACGAACAGCCCGGCCCGTTTGGCGGCCGCATCGAAGGCCGGCACTCCGGCGACGAAATCCGACCCGTCGGCGAGATCGAGATAGTTGACGCGCTTGGCGATGCAGGCCTCGATCAGCCGGTAGCGCTCCTCGCCATAGGCCTGGAACGGGCCGCTGGCGTCGACCAGCGTGTCTGGCGATAGCGACGTCAGCTGCGCAGCGAGATCGCCATCGCGGTCGAACGCGGCCGGTATCAATTGCGCGGCGACCGCACCACGGCCTCCGCACCAAGCCTCGGCCTTGGCAAGCGAGCGGCCGGCGACGATCAGCGTCAGGCGCGGTTCGCTCTCCAGCAGCTGAATGATGCGTCCGCCGAAGGTGCCGTAGCCGCCGACAATGAGAAGTTTCATGCATGCTCCCCCCAGAGCCTTCAGCCGATCATCCGCCCGCGCAGTTTGGGCGACGGGATGTCGCAACTGTCCTTCCTGCCAAACAGAGCGTAGCGATTCTTGGCGATGCGCTCGTAAAGCCAGTCGCGCAGTGGGCGCGGCAGCAGCAACAGCGCCTTCGCCGCGCGCCACGGCCAGCCGAGTTCCGACATCACCGCGACAAAGCTGTCGAGCTTCGTAAACGCAAGGCCGTCTAAGAGGACGAGATTGGTTTCGTAACTGTCCGTGCGCAGCCCATGTTGCCGGAACAGCGCTTCGCCGAAGGGCGATTGCGCGGTGGCGAAGCGGAAGCGGTTTTTGCGGTCGAGCCTGACCACCATGCGCACGAAGCCGGAGCACAGCACGCAGACGCCGTCGAAAACGATCAGCGGATGGCTTGCATCGAAAGATGGTTCAGCGGGAGGACCGGGCTTGGCCAGATTTGACTTGGCCAGATTTGACTTGGCCAGATTCGACTTGGACAGACGTGATTGGGGCAGACTTGACTGGGGAAGGTCGGTCACGCGGGCCTCGGCTGCTCGTGTCCTGGGACACTAGGCCAGCCGGAGGCGGGATCAAAGACGTGGCGATGTCGCACGCCGCCTGTCGCTCAGAGCCGGGCGCTCGGAACGATAGGTGGTGGCACGGGAGTCGGCACCCGGCCTGCAGATACGGCTGTTGTGGCGGCTCTCGAAGGTCATGGTCAGTGCACGCCCAGCGAGGTGCCACGGCGGGCGCAAGCCGGACCGGGACCGCGCATGTAGTAGCGCTCGGGCCGGTAGGTCGGCGCGACGAACTCGCGGATGGCGGCGGCATAGCCGATGAGGTGCGTAAGGAAGTTCATTTACCCTGTCCCTGTCCCGATTTTCGGATGTCCCTTCCGATTGACGGACATCATAGCGCCGAGGCGTGAATAGTCGGTGAACACGATGTTAATATCTGGTCGAAAACCCGTTGCTTCGTGGCCGGAATGCGGCTGATTCGGGGTGTTTCCGTGCTCTTTGTCGCCATTCCGTCCAGTGTGACTTTTGCATCACATATGTTTCGTTTGAATGTCGCCTGCACGCGGTTCTGTTTCAATTTCTCCAGCGCCCGTGAAATTTCCGTTCTCGCCGCCACAATGGCTCGGCCGCGCGTGGCATGCCTGATGTCACGCACCGGCGGAACTGGAGCGGGCCCTGGCCGTTCTCACCTTCATCTGATTGCTGAAGGGAAATTGCCATGGCACCGCGCCCAGCCTGGAAGGGTTATCTGAAGCTGTCGCTGGTCACCTGTGCGGTCGAGCTGACCAATGTCGTCACCCATACCGAAAAGGTCTCGTTCCGGGTGCTGAACCGCAAGACCGGCAACACGGTGAAGCGCATCTATGTCGATGCGCAAACTGCCAAGCCGTTGGGCGATGGCGACGAGATCAAGGGTTATGAACTCGACGACGGCGATTTCGTCCAGATCGAGGAAGACGAGATCGAGGCGGTGCAGATCGAGTCCTCGCACACGATGGCGCTTGACGGTTTCGTCGACAAAGCCTCGATCCAGCAGATCTATCTCGACACGCCTTACTATGTCGCGCCGGCCGACAAGGTCTCGGAGGAAGCGTTTGCAGTCATCCGCGACGCCATGGCCGGCAAGAAAATGGCCGGGCTGGCGCGCATCGTGCTCTACAGCCGGGAGCGTCCCGTGGTCATCGAGCCACTCGGCAAGGGCATGGTGCTGACGACGCTGCGCTACGACAATACGGTGCGCCAGCCGGACGCCGTGTTCAGCGAGATCAAGGCGGTGAAGACCGATCAGGAAATGACTGAGCTCGCCGAACTCATCATCGACAAGAAAAAAGCGAAGTTCGATCCCTCGAAATTCGACGACAAATATGAGGATGCGCTGCTCGAGCTGATCCGCGCCAAGAAGGCCGGTCACCAGGCACCGAAAGCCAAGGCGGCGCCCAAACCCTCCAACGTCGTCGACCTGTTCGACGCGTTGAAGAAGAGCCTGTCGTCGGATTCGGGCTCAACGACGTCATCGTCCGCGAAAGCCAAACCGGCAGCCAAACGCGCCAAGGCGAAAGCAGCCGCGCCCAAGCGCAAATCGGCCTGAGGACACCAAGCCATGGCAAGCCTTGAGCCGTATCACGCCAAGCGCGATTTCAAGAAGACATCGGAGCCGGCCGGCAAGGTTGTTCGCGGCACGAAAGCCGGCGGCATCTTCGTCATCCAGAAACATGCCGCGACGAGACTGCACTACGATTTTCGCCTCGAGCATGACGGCGTGCTGTGGAGCTGGGCGGTCACGCGCGGCCCCAGCCTCGACCCGCATGAAAAGCGGCTCGCCGTCCATGTCGAGGACCATCCGATCGACTATGCGCCGTTCGAGGGCACGATCCCGAAGGGCGAATATGGCGGCGGTACGGTCATTGTCTGGGACGAGGGGACATGGGTGCCCGAGATCGACCCGGCCAAGGCGATGAAAAAGGGTCATATCAGCTTCGAGCTCAAGGGCCACAAGCTGCATGGGCTGTGGCACCTGGTGCGGCTGAAGCCGCGCCCGGGCGAAAAGCGCGAGAACTGGTTGCTGATCAAGTCGGACGATATCGCCGCGCGCCCGGGCGAGGATATTTTGAAGGAGAAGCCGGAATCGGTGAAGTCGGGCCTGACGATCGAAGAGGTCGGCGAGGGCAAGGCGGCCAAGGGTCAAAAGCCCGAAGTCTGGCATTCCAACAAGCCGGCCGCCAGCAAGGCGAAGGCCAGCAAGCGCCTCGACTTTGTCGAACCGCAACTGGCGACGCTGGAGCGGGATGCACCGCCGGGCAGGGACTGGCTGCACGAGGTGAAATTCGACGGCTATCGCATGCAGGCGCAGATCGCCGGCACCGATGTGCGGCTGCTGACCCGTACCGGCCTCGACTGGACGGAGAAATTCGGCGACGAAATCACTGCGGAACTGGCAGCGCTGAAATGCAGCGACGCCATCATCGACGGCGAGATTGTCGTGCTGGCCGACAGCGGCGTCTCCTCCTTCGCGCTGCTGCAGCAGGATTTGTCGGCGAAGCGGACGAACCGTTTCCTCTACTACGCGTTCGACCTGATGCGTCTCGACGGCAAGGATTTGCGCGCCGAGCCGCTGGTCGAGCGCAAGCAGGCCTTGCAGGAGCTGCTCGGCAAGCAGCCGGAAAATGCGGCGGTGCGTTTCTCCGTCCACTTTTCCGAGCCCGGCAAGATCATGCTGGAGCATGCCTGCCGGATGGGGCTGGAAGGCGTCGTCTCGAAGCGTGCCGACGCACCCTATCGCAGCGGGCGCGGCCCGACCTGGGTGAAGTCGAAATGCACGGCGCGGCAGGAATTCGTCATCGGCGGCTACCTGCCGTCGGACAAGACCGGGCGCGGGCTGCGCTCGCTGCTGGTCGGCTATTACGAGGGCGGCAAACTGCACTATGCCGGCCGTGTCGGAACCGGGTTCTCCGCCAAGGGTGCCACAGAGCTCAAGAAAAAACTCGACGCGCTGAAGGCGACGGCTTCGCCTTTCGACAAGGCTGTGCCGAAGGGCAAGGGCCTGGTCTGGATCAAACCGGAGCTTGTCGGCGAAGTGGAGTTTCGCAGCTGGACCTCGGACCGTATAATACGCCATGCCTCGTTCCAGGGGCTGCGCGAGGACAAGCCGGCGGAGGACGTTGTGCAGGAAAAGCCCAAGGCAGCGACAGGCAAGGCCAAGCCGGCGTCAAGCGGCGGCGGTAAATCCGCCGGAGCGATGACGACCAGTGTAAAACTCTCCCACCCCGACAAGCTGCTGTGGCCAGAGGAAAAGATCTCCAAGCAGGGCCTGCTCGAGCATTATGCAGAGGTTTGGCCGCGCATGGAGCAGTTCGTCATCAACCGGCCGCTTAGCCTGGTCAGGGCACCGGACGGCGTTGGTGGCCCGCGCTTCTTCCAGAAACACGCCTCGGCCGGCATGAGCGACAAGATTGCCAGGATGAAAGACCCGACGGACGGCGAGGAGATCCTGTTCATCAAGGATTTCGACGGGGTCGCAGCGCTCGTCCAATATGGCGTTGTGGAAATCCACATCTGGGGCTGCACGATCGACAAGCTGGAGCAGCCGGATCAGATCATCTTCGACCTCGACCCCGATGAAGGCGTCGAGGTGAAAGCGGTGCGCGAGGCGGCGCTCGATATCAGTGGCAAGCTCGACGAATTGTCGCTGCCGAACTTCGTCAAGACATCGGGCGGCAAGGGTTATCATGTGCTGGTGCCGCTAAAACCATCGGCGGATTGGGAGGCGGTGAAAACCTTCACGCATGATTTCGCCAAGGCGCTGGAACAAGGTGCCCCGGACCGCTACACGGCGACGCTGTCGAAAAAGGCGCGCACCGGCAAAATCTTCGTCGACTATCTGCGCAATGGCAGGGGCTCGACGACGGTCGCGCCCTATTCGTCGCGCGCCAAGAAGGGGGCGACCGTATCGATGCCGGTGACCTGGGCCGAGATCGAGGCCGGGCTGGCGCCGAATGCTTTTCCAATCGGCGACAAGACGACGCTGAAGCAGCTGGCGCAAGCCGATCCGTGGAAGGGGTTTTTCGAGCAGGCGAAGGTGTTGAAGCGGGGGTGAGCCTACTCGACTTCGTCATCCTAGGGCGAAGCAAGGAGCGAAGCGACGCGGCGCAGACCCTAGGATGACGAAGGTTGAGGTGGCGAAAACACCTCAGCTCAAAAACACCCTCTCGAACGCCTGTTTCCCCGGCGGCGAGAAAATCACCGCGCGGCTGTCCTTCTCGCGGCGCGCCCATTTCTCGGCAAGAATCTTGTCGAGGATGGCGGCACCCAGCGTGCCGGCGAGGTGCGAGCGGCGCACGCTCCAGTCGAGGCAGGCGCGGCAGACCGGGCGGCGCGGCTTGGCGCCGACATCGATGCCAATGGCGGAAAAATGCGATACCGCCGACGGGCCGAGCCTGATCTCCTTGTCGTCACGCAGCAATATGTCTTTCTCGACCAGGCGGTCGAGCATCGCCACCGCCTGCTCGCCGGCGAGATGATCGTAGCAGACGCGGGCGACGCGCATGGCGCCGTCGCGCGGGCCTGGCCGCACGCGCTTCGGGCCAACCGCCTCCGCAACACCAGTGATGGCTTCGATCATGCCGGCCACCTGCGGCCCGGCGAGGCCGTAATAGCGATGGCGGCCCTGGCTGGCCAAGGTCAGCAACCCGCCCTCCATCAGTTTTGACAGATGCGAGGAGGCGGTGGGCAGCGACACGCCGGCTTCCAGCGCCAGTTCACTCGCCGTCAGTGCCGTGCCGCCCATCAGGGCGTTCAGCATGTTGGCGCGGGCCGGATCGCCGACCAGGCTGGCGATGCGGGCGATGTCAGGTCCTTCACGCATAGTTCGTTCCTCATCGAAGCATTCTTGTCAGATAACCACTATTCTCCGATCAGATCAAGGAGACGGACGATGACCGCAAGAACCACCTTTACCCCCGCACCGTTCCCCGGCCGCCGATCGTTCCCGTTCATCGCCTGGGTCCGCTCACGATTGCTGGCCCGCTGGTATGACCGTCATTTGCAACGCCGCGACCTCTCGGAGATCGACGATCACCTGCTGCGAGACCTCGGCCTGACACCGGAGGATGTGCGCCGCGAATGCGCGAAATCCTTTTGGCGGGCATGACCCGCAAGGGAATTGCCTAGCAGATCGGGCGGCACGACGTTTCGACGCGGCTCGAACTATCGACGCGAAAAGACACCCCCAAGGAGACGACCATGACCATCACCTGCTTCATCCGCTATGAGATCGACCCGTTCGGCAAGGCCGCCTTCGAGGAGTATGCCCGCAACTGGGGCCAGGCCATTCCGCGCTGCGGCGCCGATCTGATCGGCTACTACGCCCCGCATGAAGGGTCGGCGACGACGGCCTATGCCGCCTACAATATCGAGAACCTGGCGGCTTATGAAGCCTATCGCGCCCGGCTTGCCGCCGATCCCGCCGGCAAGGCGAACTATGAGTTCGCCAAGCGTGAACGATTCATCCTCAAGGAGGACCGCATGTTCCTGAAGCACGTCTCCGGGCCGCACGCGAAGCTGGTGCTGCCGTGATCGCCGTCATCTTCGAGGTCGAACCGGCCGAGGGCAAACGCGATGCCTATCTCGGCATCGCCGCCAAGCTGCGTCCCTTGCTCGACGGCATTGACGGCTTCATCTCGATCGAACGTTTTCAGAGCCTGGTCGACCCGAACCGCGTCCTGTCGCTGTCGTTCTGGCGCGACGAGGAAGCGGTGAAGGCCTGGCGCAACACGGAAGAACACCGGCAGGCGCAGCAGGCCGGCCGCGGTGGTATCTTTTCCGGCTATCGTTTGCGTATCGCGCATGTGGTGCGGGATTATGGGCTGACGGAGAGGGATGAGGCGCCGGCGGACAGCCGGGCGGTGAATGGGTAGGCTCCCCTTCTCCCCTTGTGGGGTGAGGAGCGGTTCGCGCAGCGAACGAAAAGCCAATTGCTTGGCTTTTCGAGCTTCGAACGCCCTGAGCCTGCGAAGGGCCGGGGGGCCGATCCACCTGCCGGGTCCCCGCTGCTTCGCAGCGTCCCGGCGTTCGCCGGCCTTTCATCGTGCCACTGGCACGATGAATTCGCTTACGCGAACCGGCTGCTCACCCCACAAGGGGGGAAGGAAGCTCAAGCATTCCCGATCAGCACACCCGCCGCGAACACCAGCGCGCCGCCCAGCACCACCTGGAAGGCGGCGCGCAGGAAGGGGGTCTGCATGTAGCGGTTCTGGACGAAGGCGATCGCCCACAGCTCGAAGAACACCACCACCGCTGCAACACCCGTCGCCGTCCAGAAGCTCGGGATGAGATAGGGCAGCGCATGGCCGAGACCGCCGAGCGTCGTCATGACGCCGACGGTCAGGCCGCGCTTGATCGGTGAGCCGCGACCCGACAATTTGCCATCGTCGGACGCGACCTCGGTGAAGCCCATCGAAATGCCGGCGCCGATCGAGGCGGCAAGACCGACCAGCAGCGTCTGCCAGGTGTCATGCGTGGCAAAGGCGGCGGCGAAGATCGGCGCCAGGGTCGACACCGAGCCGTCCATCAGTCCGGCCAGGCCCGGCTGCACATAGGTGAGGATGAACTGGCGCTGCTCGGCGGTGGCTTCCTCGGCCTTGACCGCGCCCGGCACATGCTTCTGCTCCAACTGATGCGCCGAGTTCTCGTGCCCCTGCTCGGCCGCCGCCAGGTCGTCGAGCAGTTTCCGGGTAGAGGCATCGGTGGTGCGCTTGGCCGCTTCGACATAGAAACGGTAGGCCTGTTGCTCCATCGCTTCAGCCTGGCGGCGCACGGCATCGATGCCGAGTGGCCTGACCAGCCAGTCGGGCTTGCGCTCATAATAGCCCCTCACATGTTCGCGCCGGATCAGCGGAATGCGCTCGCCGAACCGCTTGCGGAAGAGCTCGATCAGGGAGTCGCGATGGCCGTCCTCTTCCTCGGCCATCTCCTCGAACACCTTTGCCGATTGCGGAAAGCTTTCCGCCAGCCCGTCGGCATAGGCCCGGTAGATGCGCCCGTCATCTTCCTCGGATGAAATGGCCAGCGCCAGGATCTCCTGTTCGGAGAGCGATTCGAAGGGGCGGCGGCCGAAGCCGAAAACGCGGGAAAGCATGAGGAAATGACCCTAGTTTAGAATAGTTCTAAACTAGGGTTTGGCATGCCTCGGGTCAACCGCGTGCTTGGTCGCGGGGTCAAGAATTGTTGAACCGCTCGATCGGTCTCACCTCTTCATTATTGGCAAAGATTCACCTATATAGCTGAACCTGAGACAAGAATGAGGATCACCGCATGACGAAGCCGCACCCACAGCATTTCGATCCAAAACCCGTTCTCGATCTCATCGCCAGCATCGAGGCCGATTTGCAACGCCTCAAGGGCCTGGTCGAGCAGCAGGTCGAAAAATTCGACCCCGCCAATCCGCACAACAAGGCCCCGGACGGCAAGCTGACCGAGGAAGGCGTCGAGTGCTGCTACCGCATGTTCGACGAAGGCAAGTCGCGCTATTCGGTCGCCCAGCAGATGAAGATCTCGTTCGCCGCCGCAACGCACCGCTTCAACAATTGGCGCAAGCTCGGTGGGACCAAGAGGCAAAGGACGTTGCTGGGGTGAGGAGCGGTCCGCGCAGCGGACGAAAAGCCCCCAAATGGGCTTTTCGAGCGACGAACGCCCGGAGCCATAGCGGAGGGCCGGGGCCGTCGCCAATCGCCATAGTCAGCGCCGCCCCTCATTGCCCTGCCGGGCGTTCGTTGTTCGAAAAGCCAAGCAATTGGCTTTTCGTCCGCTGCGCGGACCACGCCTCACCCCCGTAAACGGGGAGAAAGAAGCTGTTTCAGCGCCGCCGCCCCTCCTGCAACGCTCGCTATCTGGCGAAAGCGTCGCGCCAGCGTCCTTTTCCCCGTTCACGGGGAGAAGATGGCGGCAGCCAGATGAGGGGCGGCGCCGTCCATCGGATTATGACTAGTCAACTTTGTAACGGTCACATTTTTTCAATGGCACGCCACGTGCCTTTGCGGGCATCATGGGAGGACATCACCTCTTTCGCTGGACCTCGCATGACCGCTACCGCCCCTCCCGGCATCGCCGACATCCATGCCGCTGCAGCCCGCCTCTCCGGCCTGATCGTCGAAACCCCGCTGATCGAGTCGCAGGAGCTGAACAAGCGCTTCGGCGGGCGCATCCTGTTCAAGCCGGAGACGCTGCAACGCACCGGCTCGTTCAAGTTCCGCGGCGCCTACAACAAGCTGTCGTCGCTGAGCGAGGCGGAGCGCAGCCGGGGCGTCGTTGCCTTCTCTTCGGGCAATCATGCGCAAGGCGTCGCCGCCTCCGCCGCCATGTTCGGCGTCAAGGCGGTCATCGCCATGCCGGCGGATGCGCCGGCGATGAAGATCGGCAATGTCCGCAAGATGGGCGCCGAGGTGGTGCCCTTCGACCGTTTTCGCGACGACCGTATGACCGTGGTTCGCCCCTATATCGAAAGGGGCATGGTGCTGGTGCCGCCCTTCGACGATCCGGCCATCATTGCCGGGCAAGGCACGATCGGCCTCGAGCTGATGAGACAGGCCAGGGCGCTCGGTGTCAGCCTCGATGCGGTGGTGATCCCTTGTGGCGGCGGCGGCCTGTCGAGCGGCATTTCGGTCGCGGTCAAGGATGCCTCGCCAAGCACCGCGGTCTGGGCGGTGGAACCCGAGCATTTCGACGACACGCGGCGCTCGCTCGCCGCCGGCGCCCGGGTTTCGAACGAACCGGGCTACAGCTCGATCTGCGACGCGATCCTGACCGCCGAGCCGGGCGCCATCACTTTCGCGATCAACCGCAAAAACCTCGCCGGCGCCATTGCCGTCTCCGACAGAGCGACGGCACAGGCGATGCGCGACGCCATGGCCTATCTCAAGCTGGTGGTCGAGCCCGGCGGCTGCGTCGCGCTGGCGGCGCTGTCATCGGGCGAGATCGAGCTGTCCGGCAAATGCGTTGCCGTGGTGCTGTCCGGCGGCAATGTCGATTTCGGTACATACGCGGAGATCATGGCCGCTGCATAAAGTCTCGATTGGCCGCGATGCAACGGCGTCGGGCCGCTACCCGCAGTGCGCAGATTGGCGCGGAATCTTCCTGTGTACGGTCATCCCAGTAGCTGCTTTGCCTTCCGCCATGCCGCGGGCGGCATTCCGAATTCACGCTTAAAGGCGCGGGTGAAAGCCTCCTCCGCCTGGTAGCCGATTTCATAGCCCACCTGCGCGATCGACCGATGGCCGCTGCGCAGCTGCTCCTTGGCGAGTTGCATGCGCCAGGCGGTGAGATAGCGTATAGGCGGCATCCCGACGAGGCCGGCAAAACGATCGGAGAAAGTCGAGCGGGAGAGCGCAACCTCGCGCGCCAGCTGCTCCGCGGTCCAGTGAAGGTTCACCCCTGCGTGCATCAGGGCGAGCGCGCGCCCCACGGCCGGGTCGCGCATGCCGGCGAGCCATCCCTTTTGCTCTGGCACAAGCGACGCCGCGTAGCTGCGCACGGCTTCGACGAAAATCAACTCCGAAAGGCGAGACATCACCGCTGGCGAGCCGACCCGGCCCTCCTGCAGGCCCTTGAGGGCGAAGTTCAGAGAGGCCTCGATCCAGTCGCTTGAGCCCGCCGTGACCATGTCGACCTTCAACATCCGTGGCAGCGTGGCAATCAGCGGATTGCGTTGCTCGTCGCTGCCGAGAAAGCCGCAGATCAGCCGCGTGGGCTCGCCACCTCCCCCGTGAACGATTCGGGCAAGGCCGCCCCGCTCTCCGGGTTGAATGAGATGCTCGGTGCCGACCGGGCGCATATCCAGGGCGCTGCCGAGCAGGTGTGGGTCGTTGCGGGACAACACCACCGTTTCACCGGCGCGAACCTCGAACGGGCTCTCGCCCTCGACAGCGGCCAGCATGCGGCCGCTGACGACATAATGATAGGCGATGATCTGGACGGCGTCGGTCAGGGAAGGGCGGCACTGGTCTGAAGTGAACCTGGCTGACACGCACCAAGGTGCGGTGAAATGGGTATCGAGAAAAACGCCGCCCGTCATCTTGACGGCACGCAGCACTTCCCCAAGCGCGTCCAAGATCAATTCCCTTCCGTCAGTCGGTCAAGTGTTCCGGCGGCCCGGTCATTCAAGCTCCGAACGCGGCACTATAGCTAATAGGCCATTGGACGTCGCCGGCGACTTTCAGGGAAAGCACCGTCGCACGGCCAATTCGATCCACAAACCAGGGAGAAGACCATGGATCTCTATGTCATCCGCCGCAGGACCGCCTGGGGCAATCCGGTCGAGCTGAAGGCCGCGGCCGAGAAATCCGGCCGCATCGGCAATGAGGAGATGCCCGACCGCGTCCGCTGGATTCGCAGCTACGTGGTCAAGGAGGCCGACGGTCGGCTTGGCACCGTCTGCATCTACCAAGCTCGCGATCCCCAGTCGATCAAGGAGCACGCCAGCCGTGTCGGCATGCCAGCGGACGAGATCCTGCCGGTCATGGACACGGTCATCGTTCGCGCCGACCCCGAGAAAGCGGTCGCCTGACCCAGAGAAATTTGGAGCGGCGGCTCCGACCTGGTCGGAGCCGCCGCTCCACCTCACAACCTGACATGCCATAGCGACGGTCGACAAGGCGGAAATCCCAACGACGAACAGTATCAAGCCGCAATTTGGGCACTGACGGCACGCGGCGCATTTTTGGAAAGCGGCGGGCTTGCTCGCCGCTTTTTTAAGCTGGCATTTCCGGACCTTCTTTCGAAAGCAGGAATATTCGAATTCGGTCGTTCAGAGTGAATGGGTTTTGATTCTAATCCAGCGTCCGCCTGAACCTGAACAGGGCGACGCCGGCGAACAGCGCCACGAACACCACCAGCCAGCCGATCTCGCCGGCCACTGCCGGCAGTTCGGCGCCCTTCAGCATCACCGCGCGGATGATGCGCAGGAAATGCGTCAGCGGCAGGATCTCGCCGAAGATCTGCGCCCAGCCTGGCATGCCACGATAGGGGAACATGAAGCCGGACAGCATGATCGACGGCAGGAAGAAGAAGAAGGTCAGCTGCAGCGCCTGCATCTGCGTGCGGGCGATCGTCGAAATGGTGTAGCCGAGCAGCACCAGCGCCAGCACGAAGATGAGCACGGCGGTCAACAGCAGCGACATCGATCCGGTGAACGGGATGGCGAACAGAAGCTTGGCCGCCGCCAGCACCACCACAACCTGCACGCCGCCGACCGCCAGATAGGGTAGCACCTTGCCCAGCATGATCTCGAACGGGCTGGACGGCATCGCCAGAAGATTCTCCATCGTGCCGCGCTCGGTCTCGCGCGTCAGCGCGATCGAGGTCATCATCACCAAGGTCATCTGCAGGATGACACCGAGCAGGCCGGGCACGATGTTGTATTGCGAGATGCCTTCCGGATTGTAGCGCTGGTGCACCACCACATCGAGCTGCCCCTTGGCGGCCTCGGCCGCGGCCGCCTGCATGCCTTGCGCTCTCAGCAGCGCCTGGCTGGCGACGGTGCCGAGCGTGGAGATGGCGCCGCTGGCGGCGGCCGGGTCGGTGGCGTCGGCCTCGATCAGGATCTGCGGATTGTCGCCGCGCTCAACCCTTCGGGCAAAGTCGGCGGGGATGGTGACGACGAAGGCGACATCGCCGCGCGCCATCAGGAACTCGGCCTCCTCGGCGGTTCGCGCGACATGGTCGAATCGGTAGTAACCAGTCGTCTGCAGCGCCGCGACAATGGCGCGGGTGTAGGGGTCGTTGCTCGTCGCCACCAGTGCGGCCGGCAGGCTCTTCGGATCATTGTTGATGGCGTAGCCGAACAGCACCAGCTGCATCAGCGGCACGCCAAGCATCATGGCAAAGGTGATGCGGTCGCGCCGCATCTGGATGAATTCCTTGATCAGCAGCGCGCCGAGCCTGGCGAAGGAAAAGACGCTGTTCATGCCATATTGTCCTTCGACCCCGACATGAACTGGATGAAGACGTCTTCCAGGCTGGTTTCGCCCGGCGCCACGGTCACGCCCTTGTGCTCCTTCTCGACATCGGCAAGGGCTGCTTCAAGCTTCTTCCTGTCGGAACCGACGACATGCAGTGTGGCGCCAAACGGCGCCACCTGGTCGACGCCGGGGCGGCCCTGCAGCTCTTCGGCAACCTTGGCGAGCTGCGGACCCTGCACCACGAAGGTGGTCAGGCCGGCATTTTTCACCACCTCGGCGACGGTGCCGGTGGCCAGCATCTTGCCATAGGAGATGTAGCTGATGCGGTGGCAGCGCTCGGCTTCGTCCATGTAGTGGGTGGAAACCAGCACGGTGAGCCCGCCGCTGGCGAGGCGATGGATCTCGTCCCAGAATTCGCGCCGCGCCTTCGGGTCGACGCCGGCCGTCGGTTCGTCGAGCAAAAGCAGCTTCGGCTTGTGCATGATGCAGGCTGCGAGCGCCAGTCGCTGCTTCCAGCCGCCGGACAGCGTGCCGGCCAACTGGTTGCGGCGCGAGGTCAGGCCGAGCTCTTCCAGCGTCCTCGCAACGTACTCGCCGACCGGCTTTAACTGGTAGAGCCGCGCCACGAATTCGAGGTTCTCGCCGATCGTCAGATCCTCGTAGAACGAGAATTTCTGCGTCATGTAGCCGACTTCGCGCTTGATGCTGAGCGAGTCGGTGCGGATGTTGAAACCCAGCACCGTGCCCTCACCCTCGTCGGGCGTGAGCAGGCCGCACATGATGCGGATGGTGGTGGTCTTGCCGGAGCCGTTCGGCCCGAGGAAGCCGACGATCTCGCCTTCGGCGACCGACATCGTCACATGGTCGACGACGGTCTTGTCGCCGAAGCGCTTGACCAGGCCATGAACGTCGATGGCGTTCATTTTGCCGTTTCCGCAAGGTCGACGTCGACAATCTGGCCGGGCTGCAGCAGCCCCGCATCGCCTTCCGGCCGTGCCTCGACCAGATAGACCAGCTTCTGCCGGTTCTCGAGCGAATAGATCACTGGCGGGGTGAATTCGGGATCGGGCGAGACATAGCTGACGCGCGCCTTCACGTCAGAGCCGCAGCCGTCGCAATGAACGCTGAGCAGGCTGCCGATCTTGACCGAGGAGAAGGCGGCCTCCGGTATGTAGACGCTGAGCTTCACCGCGCCGTCGGGCAGCATCGAAATGACCGGCGCGGTCGGGCCGGCGGTGTCGCCGGGATTGCGGATGACGTCGTCGACGCGGCCGGGCGAGGGTGCCGCCAGCGTGCGCTTGGACAGCCGCCACTGAGCCTGCTCCAGTGCTGCCTGCGCCTGCTTGACCTGATTGTCGGCGGCCTTGATCGTCTCAGGCCGCGCCGGCAGGCCGCCGACGGCGAGATTGGCCTCGGCCTGGCCGACCTGGGCGTCTGCTGTCTCCAGCGTCGCCGAGGCGGTGTCGTAGTCGGCCTGCGTACCGGTGCCGCGCTTGAACAGGTCGGCGGCGCGGTCGTATTTGCGCTTGGCATCGTCGGCCTGCGCCTTGGCCATGTCGACCTGCGCCTTGAGTGCGGCGATTTCTTCCGGCCGTTTGCCGACCTGCAGATCGGCGAGTTGCGCCTGCGCCTGGGCGAGGCTTGCCTCGGCCTGCGCCACCGCGATCTTGGCGTCGGCGCTTTCCAGCGTCACCACCGTGGCGCCGGGCGTGACGCGATCGCCGCGCTTGACGTCGACGGTCTCGACCTGTGCCACCTCGATGGGTGCCAGCAGCACATAGTCACCCTCGACATAGCCGACGGCGAGGGGCGCGGCGGGCGCACAGGCACCGAGGAGCTGAGCGGCGAGCGGCAAGGAGCAGAGGAAACTCATTGTTTTGATCCCATTCGGGGTTTTGATCCCATTCGGGCGGCCAGTATGGCGCTGAGATTGTCCGTTGTGACCGCCACCACCTTGGCCGCCTCGGCGGTGCCGATGTCGTGCCAGCCCATGCGGCGCATCACCGCCTCGCGGCCGATGCGGAAATAGATGACCTGGCCGATCAGCGTGAACACGGTGAGCCGGGTTCGTTCGCTTTCGGCCGGCTCGCCAGTCGCCTGCTCCCAGAGCTGGCATAGCCGGCGATGCGTCGGCTCGAACACACCGTCATAGATGCGGTCGAGCGCCGCCGTCGGATGCGAGAGTTCGCGCAATACGAACTGCACGATCTCACCGGCTTGCGGACTTGCCACGACAAAGCCGACCATCCGCTCCAGCGCCGCGAACAGCTGCGCGCGCGCCGCATCCGGGCTGGCCGATCCCGCCGCAGGCGCTTGCACATTGCCGAGCGCCTGACCGGCGCCCAGTGCTTGGCCGGCGACCGCCTGGATGGTCTCGACGATAAAATCGGCGGCGGCAGTGCGAAGGCCTTCCTTGCCGCCGAAATGATAGGCGATCGAACCGATATTGGCCTGCGCCTCGGCCGCGATCTCGCGGGTCGAGGTGCCGTCGAAACCTTGCCGGCCGAACAGTTTCAGCGCCGCGCGGACGAGAGCGGCGCGGGTCAGGTCGGCCGGAGAGGTCTCACGGCGTGGATTTCTGGTGTCAGACAGTTTGATCATGGTCAAACTTTAATCAATCGATTGATTAAAGTCAACTTGTGTGCGGAGTTGTCTTGCCATCGCCTTCGGCAAACGCTTTAGTGCGCGGCCATGGGCAAGGAAGTCGAGCGCAAGTTCCTGGTCTCCAGCACCGCATGGCGGGGCCTGGTCGAGGCGGATATCCGCATTCTCCAGTTCTATCTCGCCACCGCGCCTGGTCGGACCGTCCGCATCCGCATCAGCGACGGCGTTTCCGCCGAGCTGACGCTCAAATTCGGCAGCAGGGGGCGCGAGCGCGACGAATTCGAATATCCAATCCCGCTTGCCGAGGCGGTGGAGATGCTGGACTTCGCCGTTGGGCGTGTCATCGAGAAGACACGTCACCATGTTAGGCATCGCGGCTATCTCTATGAAGTTGATGTCTTTGGCGGCGCACTCGCGGGACTTGTGGTGGCCGAACTCGAGACTCCGGAAGATGTGCCGGACGAAATGCTGCCTGACTGGCTCGGCCGTGAAGTGACCGGCGAGCAGAAATTCTACAACGCGTCGCTCGCCCTCGGGGGGATACCGGAGATCGCCGCATGAGCTTTCGCATCGACCCGCGCCTGCCGCTGACCGGCGAGGTCAGGCGCATCCTTGCCGAGGAAATTGGCAAGGCACTCCAGCATCTGGATGCGGCGCGCAGCCGGCCGGAACAGGGACTGCACAAATGCCGCAAGCGGCTGAAGAGCGCGCGTGCCTTGCTGCGACTGGTTCATTCCGGTGACGAAACATTCTGCATGACGGAGAATCAGTGCTATCGCAATGTGGCGGCGCTGCTTGCCGGCCCACGCGAGGCGACAGCACTGATCGAGACCATCGACCGGCTGGCGGCAGCTTTTCCCAAGGAGAGTGCCGATGGCGGGCTCGATGCCGTGCGCGACAGGCTGATCGCCCGTCAGCACGATCTGCATGAAGGCGCCGGCCTCGAGGCGGCGATCGGTGCGGCGACCGCCGCCTGCGAAGACCGCATGAAGCGGATCGAAAGCCTCGCCTTGCCCGACCAGCCGGAACAGGCGGCCGACGTGCTTGCCGAAGGCGCCCGCGTCACCTTGCGCCGCGCCAGGAAGGCGCTCGACAGGGCCGGCGCGCGCGGCGAGGCCGACGATTTCCACGATTTGCGCAAGGCGGCCAAGACGCATGGCATGCACCTGTCGCTGCTCGGCAGGCTCTGGCCGACGCCGATCAAGGCGCGGCGCAAGGCCGTCGATGAACTGGGCGAGCGCCTCGGCGAACTGCATGACCTCTTCGTCATGCGCGCGCTGCTCGAGGCGGACGACGAGCCGCTTGGGCCGCACGAGGACACAAAGCTGCTCGGCAAGCTCCTGAAGCGCTCGGAAAAGAGCCTGAGGAAATCCTGTCTTGCAGAAGCCGCCGAACTGTTCGGCGACAACCCCAAGCACGCGACGAAAAAACTCGCCCGCAAGGCGCGCGATGATCTTGCCGGCGCTTCGTCTCCCGAGGATTTGGCTGCCGTGGCGAGCTGATGCCTCAGCTTCTCCCACAAGGGGGAGAAGGAAAGCGGCGGCCGGCGCGCTAGCACTTTCCCGCCCGCCTGTGCTAGTCACGCTTCATCATGACCGAGCCCAGCGACACGCTCCTGGACCGACTTGGCCGCTGGCTCGCCGGCCGGCTGCAGGAAGAATCCTCTGGCTATGAGCCCTACACCCCATCGGACCCTGAAACGCTGCGCCGCACGCTGGAGCCGGGCGACATCCTGTTGGTCGAGGGCAACCAGAAGATCTCGGCGGCGATCAAATATCTCACCCAGTCGACCTGGTCGCACGCGGCCTTCTATGTCGGCGACACCTTGCCCGAGCCGGAAGACGGCTCGGAGCGGCCGCGGCTGATCGAGGTCACGATCGGCGAAGGCTGCGTGGCGGTGCCATTGTCGCGCTATCGCACCTACAACACCCGCATCTGCCGGGCGAGCGGGCTGACACCGGAGGATCGCGACAAGGTCGTCGCCTTCATGATCGGCAAGCTTGGCCTGAAATATGACCTCAAGAATATTTTCGACATGCTGCGCTATTTCTTCCCGACGCCGCCGGTGCCGGTGCGCTGGCGCCGCCGCATGCTGGCCTTCGGTTCCGGCGACCCGACGCGGGCCATCTGCTCCTCGCTCATCGCCGAGGCCTATGGCCAGATCCACTACCCGATCCTGCCCGAGATCACCCGCGCCCCGGGCCGCGCTTCGGCGCAGTCGACCTATATGCGCAAGGAAATCCTGCACATTCGCCACCACTCGCTCTACACGCCGCGCGACTTCGACCTGTCGCCGTTTTTCCGCATCGTCAAGCCGACCCTGGAATATGGTTTCGACTACCGGCAGATGGTCTGGGACGACAAGGCTGCCGGCGCGGAGACGAGGGCCGCCGACTAATGCATGTCGCCCAAAAGTGACCTCGGTTTTGGGAAGACGACATGCATAAGCAAAGACCTAAAGCAGTCCTTTCAAGCTGGAAGCGGGCGCCGCCCTTTTGCGGCAGACTGGGCGGGCGGGCGGGCGCCGGCATCGCGCGGGTGCGGGCCGATCGGCATGATCGCCGGAAACGGCGTCGCCCCAAAGGCAAACGTCCATTTGTAGCCGGTGAGGCCATCCTCGGGCGTCGTGTGCTGGTCATGATGGGCGAGCAGTTTGGCGCGCTCGGCGAGGTCTTCCGCCTCGCGCCGCACCATCTCCGCCGTCTCCGGCCGCATCCGCCTGGAGAAGCTGACGAAGGTCGCCTCGTTCTCGATATGGGTGATGGCCCAGCCGATGAAATTCTTGTTGGTCATCTCGAACAGTGGCCGCAGCGGCCCTTCGAAATTCCACTGGATCGGCGTTTCGACCAGCAATCTTGCCGTGAGACCCCGCCCGAGCGCGATCAGTCCGAGTTCCTCAAGGTCGCGCAGATAGAGGAACATCGAAGCTTCGCTCAAACCTTGTGAGCGCATGATGCCTTCAGGCGTGAATTTTTCCGACAGCATGACGAAGATGAACAGCAGCGCCGGCCGGCCGGCGAGCCGACGCTCGATCTCGGGCGCGATGTGGTTGACCGGCCCCGGCCCCCGGTTCATCGAGCCGAGCACGTTTTCCAGTTCGACGCCGGCGGCGGCACAGATCTCCACCAGCCGGTCGAGCTTGCAGTTGCGCTCGTGGAAGATGCGCTTCACCGTCGGCTCGGAAACGCCCATGCGCTCGGCAAGCTCGCGATAGGTGACGCCCTTCGCCTTCAGCGTCCGCTTCAGCGCCTCGAAGATCAGACCGTTCATGGGATGCACCTCTTGCCGACAGTTTCGTATCGATATTCGATACTAGCGGTAATCGGGCTTCCCGAAAAGTATCGGAAATCCTAGCTCTGCGCCTGTCATCACAGGAGACCAGCCATGAAACGCCTCATCATCTCAGCCGTTGTCGCCACCATCGGTATTGCGGCCGCACCCGCCGCCCAGGCCGGCGAACTGTGGCGCGCCACGGGCCTCGAACAGCCGGAATCGGCGCTGTTCGACGCCGCCAACAACCGCATCATCGTGTCCAACATCGTCGGCAATCCCGGCGAGGCCGACGGCAATGGTTATCTCAGTGTGCTGTCCCTGGACGGCAAGACGGTGACCCAGCACTGGACCGACGGCATGGACGCGCCCAAGGGCATGGCAATATCGGGCAGCAAGCTCTATGTCGCCGACATCACCAAGGTCCGCGTCGTCGATCTCGCCAGCGGCAGGCTGATCGCCAGCATCGTGGTGCCGAATGCGGTCTTCCTCAACGACATGACCTCGGACAGCACAGGCAAGGTCTATGTCAGCGACATGCTGGCCGACACGATCTACCGCATCGATGGCGACCGGCCTGAGCTGTTCGTCAGGGATGCACTGCTGGCCTCGCCCAACGGCGTCTTCGCCGATGGCAACAGGCTGATCGTCGCCTCCTGGGGCAAGGGCATCAAGGCCGACTTCAGCACAGAGGAGCCGGGCGGGCTGCTGTCGGTCGACCTCGCCAGCAAGGTGGTTTCGCCACTGCCCGGGGCGCAGAAATTCGCCGACCTCGACGGCGTGATCGCCATCGGCGACACCATCTATGCCACCGCCTACATGACCGGCACGCTTTACCGATACAGAGCCGGCGGCACGCCGGAAGCGGTGGCGCATTTCAAGCCGGGCAGTGCCGACATCGGCACCGACGGCAAGTCGATCCTCTACGTGCCGCTGATGAACGAGGGCGAGGTCGCGGCGCTGAAGCTCGATTGAGAGCCGGCGCTTCAGGGGTCGGGCCTCGAGGCCTTCGCCTGCAGCCGAGACCATCATTCATCGGCGAGCGCGTCGGATTTCAGCCGCGCTCGCCGCTCAGGAACGCTTCGGCCGCCGCGAGAAATTCGCCGGCAGCTTCGAAGTACGCGAGGTGCCCGGCATTGATTTCCCGGCAAACCGATCCGGGAATGTTGGTTGCGAGCTCCGCTGTGGTTGTGACGATCTGGTCGTGAGCACAGCTGATGACGAGCGTCGGGCAGGTCACCATTCTCGATCGAGCGCGTATGTCGACCACCAGATCGAGGGCGATCTGACGTTCAATGCCTTCCCAATTCGCGACTTGCATGTATCCAGTGATCATGTCTTCGACAGCACTCACCCCCAGTTTCGAGATGAAGGCCGGTGTGAGCCCGGTGAGCAGGAGCAGGCGCAGGAATGCGGTGCGATTGGTTCGAAGAAGATCGAGCCAAAGCTCGAATTCGAGCCGCAATCGCAGCTCCGCGCCCCAGGGAAAGCCGGCCACCAGAATGAGCGAGCGCACGAGATCCGGTGCGGTCGCCCCAAGCTCGACCGCAACCGACGCTCCGAGCGAATGTCCGATCAGATCGAACGGGCCAGCTCCAGATGCATCCGCCACTGCCCTTACCTGGTTCGCGAGCTTCTGCA